>NZ_JAWOUB010000023.1:0-54133 GCF_033339195.1 Vibrio sp. 811 | reverse complement strand
GTAATGTTTGAATTGACTGTGCTGAATCTTTCGATTCAATGGTCACTTCGTTTCATTGAAACCTAATTTGATACCGAGGTATCGAATTGGATTATCATCAACGAGTGCCCACACAGATTGATAGGTTCTTATTTTTAAAGAGCTTTTCTAACATTTTCAGCAACTTAGTTGCTCGTCGTTAGGGGTGCGTATCTTACTTCACACCGTGAGAGAGTCAAGCATTTTTTCAAATTCTTTTTTCTCTCTTCCCGACTCGCTGTGTGACTTTCGTCTCACTCCGTGTCGGTGGATGCGCAGTATAGGGAGTTGAGAAATTAGTACAAGTGTTTTTTGCAAATAAAAAACCAACCGGTCACAAATTAGCCAAAAGTGCGATATTTGCATATTTCTTCGTCACATTTGAGACATATCACAGCAATTGGTTGGAAAAACACCAACCATATACGTAAGATTCATGTGTCTATTCTGTTAATGGGCAATCGATCTCTTTATCACTATGTGTAGTAATTAAAATGACGTCTAAAAAAAATCTGATTTTATGTGTTGGGCTGGCCATCGTTGGGGGAATCATCTTCTCTCAATTCATCATCCCACCAGCCTTGAGCTTCCTCATTGGTGTTATCGCTACTGCTTTTCTTTTTTCATTTTCTAGCAAAACACCTGTTCTTCAATCTTCGGATCCTGATCCTTCAACTAAAACGCTGTATGTCGGCAACCTTCCTTATAAGGCCAATGAGAGTCATGTTCGCGATTTGTTTGCTGAATATGGACAGGTCTATGCGGTACGCTTAATGAAAGATAAGCGTACTGGAAAAAGAAGAGGGTTTGGTTTTGTAGTGATGGCTGCGGCAGATGCCAAGCCAGCTATCGCTAAACTTAATGAAAAGGAATATATGGAGAGAACGCTAAAAGTGAGAATTGCGAACGATCCTAAACATCCGGATGGTGGTAAACCTGAACAGGATTAAAACCTAGCTTCTTTAAACAAATGTTCAGTGCATCTTCCTGCCAAGGAGTTGCACTGGCATAAATCGACTTACTTCCCTCTTCTGTATCCTCAATTTCATCACTTAATAGCAATGCTTTTACTCGACGTGCAATCGCTGCGCCTGAATCAATTAAAGTAACGTCCCCACCCAAAGCTTGATGAATCTCCTCTTTGATTAAAGGGAAGTGAGTACAACCGAGCACCGCAACATCGACTTTATCGCGAAGGGGAAGCAGGATATTTGTCAGTTCGTCGAGAGAAACGCTGTTGCCTCGCAACTTCTCTTCGGCCATATCTACCAAGCGAGTTGATCCCACCAGCTCAACTGGTTTGCCTTGCGCAAAGTCCCGTATTAACTCGTGAGTATATTGGCGTGTTACTGTCGCCGGAGTGGCGATCAGCCCTACCCCTTTTGATGCTAAAAGCGATGCGGGTTTAATCGCAGGGACAACACCAACAACGGGAATCGATAAATTTTCGCGTAAGGAAGGAAGCACTATGGTGCTCGCCGTGTTGCAAGCAATGACGACAATGTCGACTTGGTGTTCTTCGACTAAAGAAGAGACCAGTTGGTTAACTCGTGAAACGAGTACAGCCTGATCGAGTTCACCATAAGGGTAAGCCTGATTATCGAATAAGTATAAGTAGTCTAGCTGGGGCAATAGGCGATGTATCTCTTGGAATACAGAAAGACCACCAACACCAGAGTCAAAAACTAGGACTTTTTTCTTACTTGCTACTCGCACGAGTCTTACCTAAAGAACAGAAACGTTGCGATCATACTGCGTAGATTTGTTTTGGCAATGCTTTAGCATGGTATCTTTGATGGCTGAATCTATCTCCAGATTCTACATCTCGCTTCGTCAACTCGATATGTCCTTGAAAAGATGGCGAAGACGTGACCAATGTGTGAAATTCACCATTTTCCCCACAGGGATCAATTTGACTTGGTAATGACTCTATTAGGGCTTTGTCATACCAGCGACCACACCATTCTGGAGGGAGAACTCTTCCGTCGATGGTGATTAACATAGTTTGAATACCACGCTCTATGATTTCCATCGCTAGTTTTTCGCTGCTCTCCCCTAATAGAGGAAAGACGCATTCCCAGCCAACAGGTTCAATATAGCTGCGTCGGTAATCGGCAATGCCATTACAAAACATATCACCAAATGCGACAGCTTCTATGTTCAGACCACTACTGTGTAATGCATTAACGATGGTTGATTGATAAATGTCGTTACTCGGAAAGACTTCAGGCAGTTCGATAGTAATGAGCGGAAGCGCAAGTAAGTCTGCTTGCATTTGTACAACCTCAAGCGGAGTTGCTTGAAAAGGGACTTCTTTCCCTACGTAAGTCGTGTACAAACCGACAACTTGATAATTTGGATTCTCGTTAAGGCGCTCAAGCGTTAATGTCGAATCTTTACCACTGGACCAACTGATCACCACTCGCTTGGGTTTCTTCATTCGATTTTCCACCACAAAATATTAAAAACCGCCCGAAGGCGGTTTGTGCTCATTCACGATTAGAATTCGTAGCCAACGTTGATATAGTACGCTCGCTCTGCAGCGGGGTAACCTTTTGCCATCTCATACTCTTCATCAAGTAGATTATCGATACGAGCGCTAATAGAGGTCGACTCATTCGGATAGTAAGTCACTGCCGTATCAACCAACGAGTAAGAAGAAAGCGTGATGTCTTGTGAAGGCCAAGTGCTGTAATCCACATCTGGACGCTTACCGACGTACTGATAGCTAACCGACCAATCCACTTTATCGAAGCTCACTAAAGCATTCCACTTATACATTTCTTTAGCGCGGCGCTGCAACTGATGCCCTTTATCGTCTTCAGCATCTTTATAATCTGCACTCAACTGGTGCTGCACAATCCCTGTGTCAAACTCAGCAACAAGCTCCACACCTTGGATATGTGTTTCACCATCGACATTCAAATATTTGTATGTGGTTGGATGGTAATCGATAAGATTCGTGATTTTATAGTCATAACCCGTCACGGACCAAAAAACGCCTTGGACATCACCGCTGAATGCTAGCTCCCAAGCATCTGACTCTTCCGGCTTCAGATCTTTCTCACCGTATGTTGGGTCATACTGTTGATATAGGTTTGGAGCCTTAAACGCAGTACCAAAAGAAGCTTTAACCCCAAACTCTGGCACAAATTGGTAACCAGCCGCTAAACTGTAAGTGAACTCACTACCGTATTCTTCGTTATCATCAAGGCGAGCACTGCCCTCAAGCATTGCTTTATCAATACTAGTCGTTGCCATACCAAACAGAGCGCCATTGGTACGATCAAACGTTTTATTCGCACTCTTGTCTTTATAAGATTCGTTGCGCCAATCAATACCACCAGCAAACGTCGTATTGTTGTTTAGCAAGTAACTGTTGGTCCACTGGACATTTTGCTGCTCAAGTTCATCTTCAGTACCTGAGTGTTTGCCTTTTGCTTGCTCATAGTTCCAAGACTTCTGTTTCTGTGCCGTTACTTGTAGTTCTGACATCACATTATCAGACTGATACTTACCGCCCAGAGTGACAGAAAGATCGTCTTTTTCTGCTTCGTAGTAACCGCGACTGCCGTAGCTGCTGTCATATTGATAAACATTTTCGTAAGCACGTAGGTTACCAAATGCAGACCACTGATCATTGAAGTTATGCACGTAACCTAGCAGACCATTCTTTGTATCAAAGCCATGGCGATCGCCGTCATTAACTCCCGGTACAGGACGAACGTTATAACCATCATCACTTTCACTACCAAGCGCGATATTTAGCTGGCCGCTCTCTGTGACTTTAATACCAGATGCCACACTCAATTCCTGGTAATCTAAGCTGCCTAAACCCGCACTTAACTTCGTTCCTTCTTCGTCAGCACGCGCAATGGTGATGATATTAATCACGCCACCAATCGCTTCTGAGCCGTAAAGTGACGCACGCGCACCACGCACGTACTCAATACGTTGAACGTAAGTAAGTGGGATTTGGTTAAAGTCCACAGCGCCCTTCGCTGCTCGTGCAAAACGTACGCCATCAACCAGTACTAAAACTTGGTCGGAACTGGTTCCACGAACAAATAAAGACGCTAACTGACCACGACCACCATTTTGTGAAACTTGAATCCCGGTAAGACGACGCAATACATCTGGTAGGGTTTTCGCTTGAATGCGATCGATGTCTTGTCGAGTAACTACTTCGACATCTGCCAACGTACGGCTTTCGGCTTGCTCAAAACGGTTTGCAGTAACAACGATGGTTTCGTCAGTGGAGGTTTCTTGGGCCTGTAGATAAGAGACAGGTGAAAGCAGCGATGCCAAAGTGATCGCCAGTGCGGATTTTCTCATTGTATTGTCCTAAATCGCGTAATTCCTTCCGAGCCCTGTCATCATGACAGTCCAGTGCTGTGGCTCAGTTGTTGGCAGGTATTCGGACTCAAGAGCACGGGTGTACCGCCTACTTGCTCGACTTCCCACATAAACTAATGCAGTGTCTGATGAGCGTTCGTTCTCTTTTACCGCTGCGCGTCAGTTCTGGATTCACACCAGATTCCCATTTCAGCCATCTAGATTGCTAGATAGCACCAACTTGAGGCAAATATTATTCAGCTATTGATTATTTGTCCAGCCAATATTGCCCTTAGAAGTTGTAACGTTTTGATTGATTTTGCTTTCTACTCTGCCTGTACGCACTATCTTTAAATCAATTCCAGTACAAAACTGGACATCCTATTGAGATTGAATAAAATCTGCGCTCTTAAATTGAATGCACCATAAAAGGTAAGATCATGGCTACTCTTGATGTAAACCCACAACGCTACCAAGAACAACTGGCTGAAAAAGTCGAACGTCTCACTGATATGTTCGCGCCATACAACGTGCCAGAACTGGAAGTGTTTGAATCACCAGAGCAGCATTACCGTATGCGTGCTGAGTTCCGTGTTTGGCATGAAGGTGAAGACCTGTACTACATCATGTTCAACCAAGAGACTCGTGAGAAATACCGCGTAGACCAATTCCCAGCAGCCAGCCGTCTGATCAACGATTTGATGCCGCTATTGGTTGAAGCGATGAAAGACAACGACTCACTACGTCGTAAACTGTTCCAAGTGGATTTCCTATCGACGCTAAGTGGTGAGATTCTGGTTTCACTCCTTTACCATCGCCAACTTGATGAAGAGTGGATTGAAAACGCGAAAGCCCTTAAACAGCGTTTAAATGATGAAGGCTTTAACCTAAACATCATTGGTCGCGCTCGTAAGATGAAGATTGTCCTAGACCGCGACTACGTGATCGAGAAGCTCGATGTAAATGGTCAAAGCTACATCTACCAACAAGTGGAGAACAGCTTCACTCAGCCGAACGGCAAAGTCGCAGAGAAGATGCTGGAATGGGCGGTCGACTGTACTCAAGAAAGCACTGGCGACCTACTAGAGCTTTACTGTGGTAACGGTAACTTCTCGCTGGCGTTGGCACAGAATTTCGACCGCGTACTGGCAACTGAGCTAGCGAAGCCATCTGTGGTATCTGCACAGTACAACATCGCCGCCAATAAGATTGATAACGTACAAATCTTACGTCTATCGGCAGAGGAATTTACTCAAGCGATCGAAGGTAAGCGTGAATTCCGTCGTCTACAAGATGCAGGTGTGGATCTGAAGAGCTATAACTGCAACACGATTTTTGTCGACCCACCACGTGCTGGGATGGATGTCGATACTTGTAAGATGGTGCAAGGTTACGAGCGCATCATGTACATCTCTTGTAACCCTGAGACTCTAAAAGAGAACTTGGACATTCTATGCGAAACACACAACGTGACGCGTTTTGCTCTGTTTGACCAATTCCCTTATACCCACCACATGGAAGCTGGCGTGCTATTGGAACGTAAAGCTTAGTCCACCAGCTTCAGACAAAAAAAGCGAGCTCAATGGCTCGCTTTTTTTAATTTGATTCGTTTGCTTATTCCGCAGAAGTCTTCTTGCTGACAAAACCTAGCTTCTTACCAATCCATGCGAGTAAGATCATTGAAACCATGATCGCGAAGAAGTTTGAGCCTGCTTCTGGGTATTGCGCTTTAATAAACGCAGAGTGACCAAACGCACCTACGAAGAAACACGCCAAGCCAACTAATGGGATATCTTCTGATACCGGATTATTTAGGTACTCTTGGTAAAGAGCTTGTACAGCCAGTACGAGTGCAATCAATGGGAAGATTGAAAAAGACACTTCACTCATGGTCAACCATGACAACAAAGCATCACCACACATACCTGCAACCAGTGCCAAAATCAGCGTTTTCTTTTCAGATTTATTTCCATTCGACATTATTCTATCCCGCCTTTTAATCGGTTACGTTCACGTTCTTTGCGATACCAATAGGCCCCTTTGGCTATCATTCGCAATTGCATGATCAATCGCTCGGCGAGTTCATCGCGCTCACGTCGATCTAAATCTAAAGCTTCAGCCCCCGAACTGAAAACCAAAGTCACAGACGCTTCTGCTTGAGTATACGCCTCTTCTCTGGTCACGCCGGTGCTCATTAAATACTCGGTTAATTCTGCCGCAAAATGCTGGATTTCTCGAGCAACAGCGGTACGAAATTCAGCAGAAGTGCCGGAGCGCTCACGCAACAACAAACGAAAAACGTTCGGACTACTTTCAATGAATTCCATAAAGGTTTCGACCGAGGTACGAATTACGCTACCTTCTTTCACAATACGTTGACGCGCCTGACGCATCAGTTGGCGTAGTAGCAAACCGCCTTCATCAACCATGGTTAAGCCTAGCTCATCCATATCTTTGAAGTGACGATAAAAAGAAGTCGGTGCAATCCCTGCCTCTCGGGCGACTTCTCGCAAGCTAAGGCTGGAAAAGCTGCGATCCGCACTTAACTGACTAAATGCCGCATCGATCAATGATCGACGTGTCTTCTCTTTTTGCTGTGCGCGGATTCCCATCGATTTCATTCTTAACTTGCTCTTTTTCTATAGGGTACAAGAGCCTCAATATAACGCAATTTGCTCCTACGGAGAAAGATATGTTGCTTCGCTCGCTCTGAGCGCCGAGAACGTTACTATTGGCATGCATCTAATTGCAATGTTCTCGATGCAATTTATAGACATACAACATACCAAATCACCCTTTTGGTCGATTCTGCGTGATCACTTCCACTCTCTAACAGGCATGACGTGTACCAATAGAGTAAATGAGTTAAAATCGCGCTAAAGCAATGTTAAGCAAATATAACAAGGAAGGCATCATGGCGCATGTTAATCACTATGACGTGATCGTAATCGGTAGTGGCCCTGGCGGAGAAGGGGCTGCAATGGGATTAACCAAAGCGGGACTGAATGTTGCCATTGTCGAGAAAGAAAGCAGTGTCGGCGGCGGTTGTACTCACTGGGGTACCATTCCATCAAAAGCACTGCGTCATGCCGTTAGCCGCATCATCGAATTTAATAGCAACCCGCTATTTTGTCGAAACAACACCAGCGTTCATGCAACATTTTCTGACATTTTAGATCATGCTAAATCGGTCATTGATAAGCAAACTCGACTTCGTCAGGGCTTTTATGACCGTAACTCATGCACACTTTTGTTCGGAACCGCGCGATTTATCGATAACTACTCAATTGCAGTGATGCAAAGCGACGGTACAGAAGAAATCTATTCTGCAGATAAGTTTGTCATCGCGACGGGTTCTCGTCCGTATCAGCCTAACGACGTAGATTTCTTGCATGAGCGCATCTACGACAGTGATTCCATTTTGAGCCTGAAACACGACCCTCGCCATATCATCATTTACGGTGCGGGCGTTATCGGTTGTGAATACGCTTCTATCTTCCGCGGACTTGGAGTGAAAACCGACCTTATCAATACCCGCGACCGCTTGTTGGAGTTTTTGGATAACGAAGTGTCAGATGCGCTGTCTTACCACTTCTGGAACAGCGGTGTGGTAATTCGTAATGATGAGACCTATGAAAAAATCGAAGGCACAGAAGATGGCGTGATTATTCACCTACAATCTGGCAAGAAGATGAAGGCAGACTGCTTGTTGTATGCGAATGGTCGAACAGGTAACACCGATAAGTTGAATTTGGGTGCAGTGGGTCTGGAAGCGGACTCTCGCGGACAACTAAAAGTAAACCGTAACTACCAAACCGATATCGAACACATTTACGCTGTAGGCGATGTCATCGGTTACCCTAGCCTTGCAAGCGCCGCTTATGACCAAGGGCGATTTGTCGCACAAGCCATTACGAAAGGTCAGGCAGAAAACTATCTGATTGATGACATTCCAACAGGTATCTACACCATCCCAGAGATTAGCTCTGTGGGTAAAACCGAGCAAGAGCTAACAGCTGCGAAAGTACCGTATGAAGTAGGACGCTCTTCCTTCAAGCATCTAGCTCGTGCACAGATCGCAGGAAAAGACATCGGTAGCTTAAAGATATTGTTCCATCGTGAAACCAAAGAAATTTTAGGGATTCACTGTTTTGGCGAACGTGCCGCGGAAATTATCCACATCGGTCAAGCCATTATGGAGCAAAAAGGCTCAGCGAATACCATCGAGTATTTCGTCAATACCACCTTCAACTATCCAACAATGGCCGAAGCGTATCGTGTCGCTGCGTTGAATGGTTTGAACCGCTTGTTCTAATCTATGCTTCTTGATAGCAGACAGAAAAACAGCAGGCTTGGACCTGCTGTTTTTGTATCAACATTGTGCTAGGAAGGTATCCTTGTGCCATTGGTAGAGAAAGATAACCCCTAAACCAATACCCCGCATCAACATAAAGCTCGTCATTGCAAACCACAGCGCGTGATTTTCCCACTCGGCGAATAAGTAAAAGACAACGAAGAAACTGCTGGTCGCGACAAACATACTATTGCGCATGTCTTTGCCTTTGGTTGCACCGACAAAAATGCCATCCAATAGAAAGCACCACATCGACGCAAGTGGCATCACCACCAGCCAAGGTAGATACACCGCTGCTTGCTGTTGTACCGCCTCAATTGAAGTGATCATGGCGATCAACTGCGATCCCGCCAAACCAAAGAGCGCGGTCAGTCCTAAGCAAATAACCAAACTCCAAAAGAAAGTGCCGACAAGCGATGCACTCAATTGTTGCCTATCTTTGGCACCAATCGCCTTCCCGACCATGGCCTCCATTGCGTAAGCAAAGCCATCCATGCCGTACGAGATAATCATCAGGAAGCTCATCAGAACCGCATTTGCAGCGACAACCTCATCACCAAAGCTCGCGCCTTGGAACGTCATAAAGCTAAAAGCCGCTTGCAGACACAAAGAGCGCAAGAAAATATCGCGATTCAATTTCACGAAGCGCCCTAACCCATGCTGAGTGTCAGCAAGTAATTGCTTGGGTGACGGCAACTGACGTGCTTGCCATGTCTTCCACACGCAGACCAAACCAAACGCCATGCCTGAGTAATCAGCAATCACGGATGCAAGCGCAGCACCTTCAACTTTCCAACCTAAGCCCATCACAAATAACAAATCGAGAGCGATGTTGGTGACATTGGTGATGATCACCATCCACATTGGTGCTTTGGAATTTTGCGTTCCGAGCAGCCACCCCAACAACACAAAGTTCATTAGCGCAGCGGGGGCACTCCACACACGGATAGAGAAATATTGCATGCCGTAGTGTTTTACCTCTGCGCTGGCGTCACTCCAGCCAAAGATCAAATCAGCAATCGGGTTATGGGCAATAAGGAAGACTAACGCAAACAGCAGCGCCATAAGTGAGCCTTGCATAAACACCAAGGCAAGTTGCTTTCGGTCTTCACCGCCATAGGACTGCGCAGCCAACCCAGTAGTCGACATACGCAAAAAACCAAGCAGCCAAAACGTCACGCTGATCATGGTGCTGCCCAACGCAACACCGCCCAAATACCAAGCGTGGTCTAGATGACCAATCACCGCAGCATCGACCAAACCGAGCAATGGAACAGTAATATTCGACAGCACCATAGGTATCGCTAAAGCTAAGACTTGGCGATGAACTTTTGGGTTAGATAAAGGAGAGAAGATTGAATTTGTCACAGGCACCTCATCAGTAAGATCGACGAGTGTACCTGAGCGCTTAACGACTAGCCAATTACCACTTGATGTGAACGAGGACTGGCGTGAGGCGATGCTTCAACATTGGAATCTTATTAAGCCAACGCTGCCAAGCTTTCCAACGAGAACAGAATCTATCGAATGGCGAGAAAGCTTTCACCCACTGTGCCCATGGTAACCATTGCAATATCTGTGCTGCAGGCGCTTCAAAGCCATGAGCATAACGATCAGAGCCAAGCTTTTGTCCCCACTTGGTTTCCGTTAAATCTCCTGCCAGCACCATACATAGCTCAGCAGAAACAAAATGTCGACCCAAGGTTTGAATAAATTTCGCGACTTGACGCTCTGTGCAATCGAGCAGTGCCATTTCACATAAAATGAGCACCGGTGCTTGCTCTGGAATGGCTAACGTCTCTAGCCACGACATTTCATCCACACTGCCACAGCGATGTTCATAGCGTTCATTTTTGTGGAACAAGCGCTGACGCCATACCAAATTTTCCGTCACATCCAGCTCTATCCAATGGCAGCGTCCATTATCCAAACGATAAAAGCGGGTATCCAACCCCGCTCCGACATTGATTATCCAAGCATCGGGATACTGCTGTAAGAAGTGACTAACCTGCTGGTCACAAAGCTGAGTCAGCGTCACGTGCAGCAATTGCTTCTGCGCAATATCACCACTCAAACAATCCGGCGCCATCTTACAGCTCAAACACGCTTTAGCAGCTATCGGATCGTACACCAAGCCATTGTCGACCATGCTTTCACGGCTACGCAATAACAGTGGCTTTAATAAATGGTTAGGAACTTGATGTTTAGACTGAGACATGGGCATTTCCTGCGCCAGAGAGAAAACATAGACATTAATAAAGATGATAATGAATATCAATTACATTATCAAGCTTATAAATTGGTCAAAACAAACAATGTCAAGATGATGAGCAAGCTTTTGGAGGAAGTAGAAAAAGAGAAAAGACAAAACAGCCCAGATCAACTGGGCTGCTTAAATACACTTACATCCAATCGGTATTACGAATAATACCAACGGCTAAGCCTTCAATCGTAAGGTGCTGAGACGTTAAGTCCACTTGGATTGGGGCAAACTCTTCATTCTCAGCATGCAGTAATATGGTTGAACCTTTGCGCTCCAAACGCTTCACAGTCACATCATCATCAACACGCGCAACGACAACTTGACCGTCTCTCACGTCTTGGGTTTTATGCACCGCGAGCAGATCGCCATCCATAATCCCGATGTCTTTCATACTCTCGCCATTTACACGAAGTAAGAAATCCGCTTGCGGTTTGAACATCGCAGGATCGACTTGGTAGTGCGCCTCTACGTGCTCTTGAGCCAAGATTGGCTCACCCGCTGCGACTTGACCAATCAAAGGCAAACCCTGCTCATCATTGGCTGCGTCTTCAAGCAGGATACGAATCCCACGAGAAGCGCCTGGAATAATTTCAATTGCTTGCTTACGAGCAAGCGCTTTTAGGTGTTCCTCTGCGGCATTCGCAGAGCGGAAGCCAAGCTCACGCGCAATCTCTGCACGAGTTGGTGGCATTCCGGTGTCGTCGATTTTACTTTTAATCAAATCGAAGACTTGTTGTTGGCGTGGCGTTAACGGCTTCATGTCTCACCTGTCTTTTTATACAGTTAACTGTGAGTATATCCAGTAAATGCTCAAATGAAAACCCAATTGGTTGTTTTTTAATTTATTTGTGGGGAGCTTTCAGCTTACCGATTAAGTTCATTCTTTATTCGTTTAAAACACCGACTTTTCAG
Source organism: Vibrio sp. 811 (assembly GCF_033339195.1). NCBI lineage: Bacteria > Pseudomonadati > Pseudomonadota > Gammaproteobacteria > Vibrionales > Vibrionaceae > Vibrio > Vibrio sp. 811. The sequence goes on along the minus strand of NZ_JAWOUB010000023.1, from coordinate 42,251 downwards.
TTAATCAAGGTAAAGCAATAACTTAGGGGTTCGACTAATTTACAGCCAATAAAATTAAAAGGTTTGACCAGTTTCTGGTATCCTTGCAGCGCTTAAATTTTATCGCCTAGGCTTATTTCTATTGCCGTACTCATCTCTTTTTATAGAGAAGACATGCAAAGCGGAAACTGAAATAAGGTTAGGCCTGTTTGAATACCTATTGAGGCTGTGAACTTTATGTCTTCTGGACAATCATTTTCACGTTCATTACTAAAACTACCTTTATCGGTACTGGTAAAGGGCACCGCAATCCCGTCGAACCCGATTGAAGATCTGAACATCGACCTAACTAAACCGATTGTATATGCCCTGCCGTTCCGCTCGAACGTGGATTTGCTGACACTGCAAAAACAAGCCATGAGCCTTGGTCTACCCGACCCGCTCAGCCCGCTGGAAATCAATGGCAAAACGCTGAACCGTTTCGTCTTTATCGCTGCGCGTCCAACTGTGATGAACAACGATAATGATGTCCCAACCGATTCTGTTTCTCTGTTCACTGACTTACTGGAACTGCACAAGCTGGATAGTGAGTTGGATGTTCAAATGATCCCTGCAACCGTGCTTTGGGGTCGTAAGCCAGGTAAAGAAGAGAACCAAAAGCCTTACCTTCAACCGATGAATGGTCCGCAAAAAGCCAAAGCAGTAATGGCGGCGGGACGCGACTGCTTAGTTCGCTTTAGTCCCGTGGTATCTCTGCGTTATATGGCAGACTCTCACGGTACCGACAGCGCAATTGCGCACAAACTGGCTCGCGTGGCGCGTATCCACTTCTCACGCCAGAAACTGGCTGCTTCAGGCCCAAACCTGCCACAACGCCAAGTGTTGTTTGCTCGTTTACTAAAGTCTCCAGCTATTGAACTGGCGATTGCTGACGAAGCCAAGAGCAAAAACATCTCGATTGATAAGGCACGTAAAGAAGCCCACGACATCATGGATGAAATCGCCGCCGACTTCTCCTACAGTCTGGTGAAAAACGGCGACCGCATCCTGAGTTGGTTATGGACAAAGCTATACCAAGGTTTGCACATCAATAACGCCTCGACTGTGCGTCGTTTAGCGCAAGACGGCCACGAAATTGTGTACGTTCCGTGTCACCGTAGTCACATGGACTACCTGCTGTTGTCTTATGTTTTATACCATGAAGGCATGGTGCCTCCGCACATTGCGGCAGGCATTAACTTGAACTTCTTCCCGGCCGGTCCGCTTTTCCGTCGTGGTGGGGCGTTCTTTATTCGTCGTAGTTTTAAAGGCAACAAACTGTACTCAACCATTTTCCGTGAGTATCTAGCTGAGCTGTTTGCCAAAGGCTATTCAGTCGAGTACTTCAGTGAGGGTGGTCGTTCACGTACAGGTCGCTTACTGCAAGCGAAAACGGGTATGCTGGCTATGACCATCCAAGCAATGCTACGTGGTCTAAACCGCCCAGTAACACTAGTGCCGGTCTACATCGGCTACGAGCACGTGATGGAAGTGGGCACTTACGCGAAAGAGCTGCGTGGCAAACGCAAAGAGAAAGAAAACGCAGGGCTTGTACTGCGTACTCTGCGTAAACTGCGTAACTTTGGTTTGGGCTATGTGAACTTCGGTGAGCCAATTCAGCTCAACCAATACTTGAACGAGCATGCTCCTGAGTGGACGAAAGACATCGACAGCATGGGTGGTAACAAACCACAATGGATGAATCCTGTGGTGAACGACCTTGCTAATAAGATGATGACGCACATCAACGATGCGGCGGCGGCAAACGCGTTGACCTTGTGTGCAACCGCACTGCTTGCTTCTCGTCAACGTGCACTTTCTCGTGACTCGCTGATCAATCAGATTGAGTGTTACTTAAAGCTACTCAAAAATAGCCCGTACTCAAGCACCTCCACTATCCCTACCGAAAGTGCTGAGGAGTTGGTCGATCATGCAATTTCGCTTGATAAGTTCGTGATTGAAACCGATAGCATGGGTGACATCATTTCGCTGGACCGTAGCCAATCGATCCTGATGACCTACTATCGCAACAACATCATCCACTTGTTCGCTCTGCCGTCATTAATTGCCCAAATGCTCATTCGTCAGCGCAACCTTTCGGTAGCCAAGATTCAAGCGAATGTCGCGCAAATCTACCCATTCTTGAAGAAAGAGCTGTTCTTAAGTTACCAAGAAGACGAGTTAGATGAATTGGTCGTTAAAACACTGCATGAATTTGCCGATCAGAAAATGATTAGTCTGGATGGTGATAAGCTAGAGATCAATCAATCGAACAACCAGCCTTTGGTTCTGTTAGGTCGAACGATAACTGAAACGCTGCAACGCTACTCTATCGCGATGAACTTGCTTGTTGCTTACCCTGAGCTGGGTAAATCGGACCTAGAGCAGAAGAGCCAAGATATTGCTCAGCGCCTAGGGCGTTTGCACGGTATTAATGCGCCAGAATTCTTCGATAAAGGTGTGTTTACCGCCATGTTCAATACGCTCAAACAGCAAAAATACCTCGATAGCGATGGTAACTGTGACACGAAGAAAACGCAGCAATTTGCACGGCTACTGTTCACTCTGCTTTATCCAGAAGTGAAACTGACGATCGAAGAGAGTATTCACCAACTTCGGTCGTAACCGTTTTACCTTCTTCCAATAAGAAAAAAGGCATCCAATCGGATGCCTTTTTCTATTTCTTCGCTTACCAAAATGCGACCAGTAACCCTATCGCTATCACCATGCCAACATAATTGTTGTTAAGGAAAGCCTTAAAGCACAACTCACGCTCACGGTGACGAATTAAGTGCTGCTGATAAACAAACAACGACGCTGCAATCAAAAGGGTCCAGTAGTAACTTTGTCCCAATTGGTAGAACTGCCCTAACCAAACCAACATCGCGAGTGTAATCAGTTGCAACACACCAATAATAAGCTTGTCATGACGACCAAACAGAATTGCCGTCGATTTAATGCCAATCTTTAGATCATCATCTCGGTCTACCATCGCATATTGAGTGTCGTACGCAATGGTCCACAAAGCGTTAATGAGGAACAAAAACCAAACAATCAATGGTAATTCCCCAGTTTGTGCAGCCCACGCCATTGGAATCGCCCAGCTAAAAGCCAAGCCTAAAAATAGCTGTGGAATATGAGTATAACGCTTCATAAATGGATAGATGAACGCCAACACAATGCCAGCGAAGGATAGCTGAATCGTCAGCGGGTTCATGGTCAGCACTAACAAAAACGAGCTGATACCCAAAACCAAAAATAATCCAATCGCTTCTTTTGCTGTCACTTTCCCTGATGGCAGTGGACGTTGCTTAGTACGCTTTACATGGCCGTCGACTTTGCGATCTGCAAAATCATTAATCACGCACCCCGCACTACGCATTAGGAAAACACCCAATACAAACACGATGAATACATCCCAACTTGGCATCCCTTGGGCTGAGATAATTAGCGCCCAAATCGTTGGCCACATCAGTAACAGTGAACCAATCGGGCGATCCATGCGCATCAGTTGCCAATATGCTTTGGCTTTTTCTGCGGACATTTACACTGTCTCCTTAGCGTAAACTGGTGAATTAGATAAGAATAACTCGGCGACTAGCATCGGTTTGTGATTCATCCACAACCTTGAGCGTCGTGCTAACAAACGTCCTTCTGGTACGGCTACCCATCCCATTTGCAAAGAGTCCCGCTCAACGTTATCTGCGCTAAACACAGTTAGTCCTAATGGGATATCCCCTTGTTGAGCCAAATCATACTGCTGATCAACTAAGGTTGAACGAGGAATCAATGTCCGCCCAATAACCCAGTTATTATTGTCACCGCACAAAATTACCTCTCTCAGTAAGCAATCTTGTTCGGACAATAACTGGCTTTCGTCCTGTTTTAATGTCGCTGCAGTGACGATCTGATTTTGTAGCAATTCTACCGTTAACGCTTGGCAGTGCTGTTTTAAACGACGTGACAAAGACCCTTGCTCTTCAAGCCAATGCTTGGCAAATTCATTTGGAAATTCGAATTCTTCGGGGTTTTGCCACTCTACTTCCAATAAAGAAGCAAGATAGAGTGATGTTGGCTGATTCATACTAGTATTCAATTGGAGGCTTTATGCGTACAATAAAGCAACAACTTACCGTCCATAGTAATGTATGTAACCGTAAGTTCCGTTATTTGTTATAGACGGCCCATTGTATCAAGACTGAAGCGATTCGAATATCGCGATCCAGAGAAAGAAAAGTTAGAAATATGTACAAACGTTATATAGCCCAAATTATTTTTGCGTTAACCATACTATTCGCCGCACCAAGTTGGGCTGAAACGGAAGAAGCTGGACCTAAGTTGGCATACTTTACCCTAGAGCCTGACCTCACTACTAACTTTTACACCAAAGGCAAAAAGTTAGGTTATGTGCAAGTGCGCATCGACATCATGGTAATGAGTCAACAAGATTTATCAGTTGTTGAGCATCACCAACCTTTGATTCGCGATGCAGTGATTGAATTATTGGGTAAGCAAACAGAAGATACGATTAAGTCCCTTTCTGGCCGAGAAGATCTGCGCAAAACTTTAGTGACGACCCTCAACGAAACGCTTTTGCCTGAAACAGGTAAAACCATCATTGCCGATTTGTTGTTTACAAAATACCTTTATCAATAAACCCAAATCCGTTTTGAACATAAAAAAAGACCGCTCTTGAGCGGTCTTTTCATTTCATCGGCTTTAGGCTTGCTGTTGGTATTTCATCTTGCCTGAATCAAACAGCGCAATCACCATCCCCGACAGTAGCCCAACTAAGTGAGCGGTGTTTGCAATCGCCATAAATGGCTGCACAAAACCAAGAACTAACCATACCAACATAAAGACGATGATTGGCTTGGGTAGCGTAAGGCCTAAATGTGGCAAGCGGTAACCCAGTATCCACAAATAACCAAGCAGTGCATAGACCACACCAGACAAGCCGCCGAAGTTAGCCCCTTCAACATAGAACTGGCCTGCCCCTGAAAGCGCTGCCGACACCACAAAGAGTTGCAATAGCTTACCGGAACCGAGACGACGTTCGATGTCGCCCCCCAACTGCCACCACCATAGTAAGTTAAACACGATGTGAGTTACTGAAAAGTGCAGTAACGCATGACTTAGCCATCGCCACACTTGCCATTGTTGCCCCTCAAAAGCCGGGAAGTGCAACAACTTAAACACGCCATTGCCAAAGCCAAACATTTGTAACAAGTAGATGATGATACAGACTGTCATGATCAGCAAAGTCATGGGGCCAGCTTTCGCTTTGACCATGCTCATGATACTCGGGCTGGAATAATGAAATGTGCTCTTACGAGTATCGGCAACGTCCCACGAGGCGGCGCTGTATTTTGAATCAGACGGGTTAGCAAGGAACAGCTTAAGTTCGGCTTCCGCTTCTATTTCATGCTGGCTATCAGTCAGCCACAGCGCAAATTGCCCATCCCCTTCAGGCATCATTTCGATGTCAATTTGGCGAGAGGCCATATAATCAATAAAGGCTTGCGCCATACGTGGATTATTTAACGTTACCAATCTCTTCATTAACTTCTCACTATCGGTAGTTCTGCTCGATGCCAGGCTTCAAAGCCACCATCTACACTGTACACCTGTTCAAAGCCTTGGTTAACTAAATATTGCGCCGCACCTTGGCTACTAATGCCGTGGTAACACATCACTAGAATAGGTTGTTCGAACTCCACTTCATCCATAAACGCAACGATCGTATCGTTAGTTAAGTGATACGCGGACTCCGCATGCGCAACGGCAAACGATTGAGGGTCACGGATATCTACAAGCTTCGCATCACCCTGCTCGAGCAGTGCTTGCGCACCTTGTACATCGATATGCTTAAACTGATCCATTTACTTTCTCATTGTCTTATTAATATACCCAAGCAACCTCGAACCTAACGTACTAATCAGCACCCGTGGTACAGCATAAAATCCATATTTGAAGCTGCTTGGGTATACTGCCGCTATTGTAACCTATCCAACGGCAAACTTAGACACATGGATAATCAGGGTTTTCAAAAGTGTACACATTCCAACCATTTGTGGATAAAGCTGTGAATTGCGTTGATAAAGTGTATTTGGATCTTTTGATCCACAATATGTAGTGATGATCCTGATCTAACTGTGTGTATATCTATAACTATCCCCAGATGGAAAAGTGCTTGAATCCCTTGTTTTGTCCGGGTTTCGAACAGTTGATAAATAATTACTTCACAGAGTTATACACAGGTAGCACATAAAATCCGGATCGCAAACGCTATCGATTTTCGATCGACAATAAAAAAGCCGAGATCACATGATCTCGGCTTTCTATGAAAATCTTACTTTCAATTAGCAGTGGAAATTAAAATTCACCCACGGCCAATTTTAGTTTCTTCATTGCATTTTTTTCTAGCTGGCGAATACGCTCGGCAGAAACACCGAACTCATCAGCTAAGTCTTGCAATGTTGCTTTCTCATCATCTAACCAACGAGAACGCACGATGCGCTGACTACGCTCATCCAAACTCGCTAATGCATGACCCAAGCGATTGTTGGTGTGCATTTCCCAGTTGGCGGCTTCAATGTTGTCGGCCACATCAGACGATTTGTCTTCTAGGTATAGCATCGGCGCTGTGTAAGCGTTTGAACTGTCGTCTTCATCAGTTGGCATATCAAAGGTTGAATCCACCGCCGCTAAGCGTGATTCCATCTCGCGAACTTCAGAAGGCTCAACACCTAACTCGCGCGCAACGGTTTCCACTTCACCGTTGTTAAACCAACCCAAGCGCTTTTTCGACTTACGCAGGTTGAAGAACAATTTACGTTGCGCTTTAGTGGTCGCAATTTTCACGATACGCCAGTTACGTAGCACGTATTCGTGGATCTCTGCTTTGATCCAGTGGACAGCAAAAGAAACCAAGCGAACCCCTACTTCTGGGTTAAAACGCTTAACGGCTTTCATTAGACCGATGTTACCCTCTTGCACAAGATCCGCCATTGGCAAACCGTAGCCAGAGTAACCACGAGCAACGTGAACAACGAATCGTAGGTGCGAAAGAATTAGACCTTTTGCAGCCTCAATCTCACCTTTATAGTGTAATCGTTCTGCCAGCTCACGCTCTTCGTCTGCAGTCAGCATTGGGTAGCTGTTTACTGAGCGAATATAGCTATCAAGGCTATCTTGCGTGACTAGAGCCATCGGATACGCTTCTTTTGTCATTCAATTCCTCATCAATCTCTGATCTGGAGCATTACATTGCAATTTAGCTTCGATATCTTGAACTCAAAATGAACAAGTTTCAAGAAGGGGAAGCAATTATCCATAAACATTTGGTCTAAGCAAGGGTTCAAAATTAGCTAGTGCTAATGAAATCCAAGTAATAAGACCGCCATCACTTAAACTGGTTCAATTTCTTTTAAATGTCGTTGCGCAGAAAAACGCGCCGCAATACATCCCAAAAGACTCCCAATGATGATTAATAACAAAGATTCATCCCAACTTAGACCAATCAGGCGGAACTGGCTATCGTACAACGCAGCAAGGTCTTCCACCGCACTATTCATGACAATGGTCACTAAAGCCGTTACCAACCACGCAATAGTGGCACCTAACACGCCAAACCACATACCTGTGTACAAGTAAGGGCGCAGAATAAAACTGTCCGTCGCACCGATCAGTTTCATGGTTTGAATCTCTTCTTTATTCGCCAGCACATTAAATCGCAATGTATTGCCAACGATTAAAAATACCGCACCGAGCATCAGCACTGTCAGGGTAATGACAATAATACTCGCGAGAGTTTTGATGGCATCAAGACGCGCCAGCCAGTCTTCGTCAAGTCTCACGTCGGTCACATCTTGTTGCTCTCGAACGTCTTTGGCTAATGACTGAATATCACTTTTTAGCTCCGAATCTGGCGTAATCACCAACACACCAGGTAGCGCATAGCCACTTAAAAGGCTGATAGCTTGGTCGAACCCTGCATATTGGCTTAAATCAGATAGACCTTGTTGCGGTGAAATATATTCTACCTCTTTTACCAAAGGCCAAGTTTCAATTTGATCTTTGAGAACCATCACTCGCGCATCCGGCATACCTTCAACTAAGTAAGCACTAACTTGTGAAGGAGAAGCGACATCTTCCGCTGCCCCCGCAACGTTTTTCCCCAATAGATACAAACAAGCTGGCATGGCAAGTGCCATGGAGATGACCGCTAGAGTCAGAATGTTGCCTAGTGGTCGTTGCCATAAGGCGCTAAAAGAGGATTTAGCTTGTTTTGCGTGGACAGAGAAAAAACCATCGGTATTCGCACGCTTGGCACTGCGGCCTTTCCCCTTCTTTTGGGAGTGCTTGTTACCTGCCATAGTCTTCTACCTCACTTAGGAAGCCTTGGTTCAATTCAAAATGACGATACTGTGGGCGAGTGTTTACTAACCCCACATCGTGCGTGGCAAGTAGGATAGTCACGCCCGCACGGTTAAATTCTTCGAATAGACGCAACACACGGTTGGATAATTCTGGGTCAAGGTTACCCGTAGGCTCATCAGCCACCAGCAACGTTGGTCGATTAACCACAGCACGGGCAATACCGACGCGCTGTTGCTCACCACCAGAAAGTTGACTAGGTAGACAACGAGCTTTATCGAGTAAGCCCGTTTTATCTAACGCCGCAGAAACACGGCGTTTGATTTCGTTTTCAGAAATCGATTCGATACGCATTGGCAGAGCGACATTGTCGTACACACTGCGATCCATCAATAGGCGATGATCTTGAAAAACAATCCCAATATTGCGGCGCAAAAAAGGGATGTCTTTGCCTGGAATACGCGTGATGTCGTGGCCATTAAAATGGATTTTGCCATCGGTTGGTCGCTCTATCGCGCAGATCAATTTCAGCAAGGTACTTTTACCAGCCCCGGAATGTCCGCCTAAAAACGCCATTTCACCGCGCCTCAGGTGAAAATCGACTTTTTGCAGTGCTTGTCGACCACCTCGGTAAGCTTTGCTTACTTGCTGAAATTTGATCACCGTTGATTTCCTCTAACTCTTTTTATTCTTCACGACTAAACAGTGCGTCAATAAACTCTTGAGTTTCAAATGGACGCAAGTCTTCGATACCTTCACCCACACCAATGTAACGAATTGGAATACCGAACTGATCAGCAATAGCGAAAATTACGCCGCCCTTGGCTGTACCATCCAGCTTAGTCAAAGTAATCCCGGTTAGAGGGGCAACATCACTGAAAAGTTTCGCTTGGCTAATGGCATTTTGTCCTGTACCTGCGTCAAGCGTTAGCATGATCTCATGTGGTGCAGATTCATCAATTTTCTTCATCACACGTACAATCTTACGCAGCTCTTCCATTAGGTTCGCTTTGTTCTGTAGACGACCTGCTGTATCAGCAATCACCACATCCACACCACGTGCTTTTGCCGCTTCAATCGCATCATAGATAACAGAGGCACTGTCTGCGCCAGTATGTTGAGCAATCACAGGAACATTATTACGTTCACCCCACACTTGTAGCTGCTCAACCGCTGCGGCACGGAAAGTATCGCCCGCTGCAAGCATCACTTTTTTGCCTTGAGTTTGGAACTGCTTCGCTAGCTTACCGATGGTCGTGGTTTTACCCACGCCATTTACACCTACCATCAAGATGACGTAAGGCGTTTTGTTGCTATCGATTTCTAGTGGCTGTTCGACTTTAGAAAGAATCTCAGCCATTTCTTCTTTCAACAAACCATAAAGGGCTTCGCCGTCTTTCAGATCGCCACGTGTGGCTTTTTCTGTCAGGTTGTTGATGATTTTTGTTGTGGTATTCATGCCCACATCAGCAATAAGCAGTTGCTCTTCTAGCTCTTCAAATAAGTCCTCATCGATTTTCTTACCACTGAATAGACCGAAGAAGCCAGCACCAATATTTGCTTTTGTTCGGCTTAGGCTGCGTTTAAGACGAGCAAAAAAGCTTTCTGTTGGCTTTTCTTGTTCTTGAACACGAGGCGCGGCCGATACGACTTCTGGCTCCTCTGCTTCTGCTTCTGCTTCTGCTTCTGCTTCTGCTTCTGCTTCTGCTTCTGCTTCTGCTTCTGCTTCTGCTTCTGCTGGGGCAGCCTCTGATTGTTTCGCTTCTTCTTCAAGTTCTGGCGTTGCTTCCGCTTGCTCAGCAACCGCTTCGGTTTGCTGCTCTTCAGAAGGCGCTTCCACTGCTTCTTCTTTTACTGTTTCTTCAGTTTTTGGTTTTGGGCTTTGTTCTTCGTCACCAAAACCTAGCCACGAAAGTAATCCGCGCTTCTTTTTTTCCGTCATCTGGGGCTATCCTAGATTGTTCTTTTATCTATTAATGACTCTTTTTTGACAAGATTATTATCTGTCTAAAAAAGGCTAATGACAAAGTTCTGAAAACTTTCCGATTAGGTAATTCTAATCTTATTAGTGTTACACTCTGTCATCTTGAATATTCTGGGCTGTATCCAAGCTCCAAGCTCATTGCTTGGGCGATTAGATATAGTATCACTTTATTAGCGGTCAAAAAATCTATGGTAAGACGTCGCCAGCAAAACTCATCACAAAAAAAGCCAACAACGGGCTTTGTTCGCATTATTAGTGGCTTATGGAGAGGCAGAAAACTTCCTGTACACGATGCTGAAGGCTTACGCCCCACGACCGATCGCGTCAAAGAAACGCTGTTTAACTGGTTAGCTCAAGATGTACCACAGGCAAAATGTCTCGACTTGTTTGCTGGCTCTGGCGGCTTGGGATTTGAGTCAGCTTCGCGCCAAGCAGAGCAAGTGACCATGGTTGAGCTAAACCCACAAGCTTTCCAACAGTTACAAAAGAATGTTGCCTCTCTTAACGCGAACAACATCCAAGTGGTAAATACCGACGCACTGAGTTTTTTGAAGCAACCGGGTTCTGCTCACCATGTGGTGTTTATTGACCCACCGTTTCGCAAAGGTCTATTGGATGAGACCGTGGCTCTGCTAGAACAAAATGGCTGGCTCGCGGAAGATGCGATGATTTATATTGAAACAGAAAAAGAACTCAATATTGCCGACTTACCAGAAAACTGGCAATTACATCGAGAAAAAACAGCAGGCCAAGTGAGCTATCGTCTGTACGAACGTACCTCCGCATAACGCCTCGATTTAAAAGGATACTTAAATGAAAGCACTAATTATGCTGGCCAAAGCGGCTATCGCCTTTGTTTGGTTAGTATTAATCCTAAATATTTTTATGCCCTTCCCCGGCAATGCCGCGATTGCGCTTTACATCATGACCGCTTTTTTGTTCATCATGCACGGTTTACAAATGGCCATCTTCATTGGTGCATTTGGCGACAAAATAAAAATGAGCAGTTGGGAAAAATATTCAATCCTGATTTTTGGTATTTTTGCCCTACTCGATATTCGTCGTAAACACATGATGTAATCGCTCAGATACGAAAAAGCCGCTCTTGTGAGCGGCTTTTTTTCTGCGTTTTGTTCGTCACCCAATGTAACTTTTTACACCATCCAAGAACATTTGAGTGGAGATCATCACCAGTAACAAGCCCATTAAGCGTTCTACCGCCTTCAAGCCACGTTCACCCAACAAGCGATTAAAGAAGCCATAAAACATCAGTATAAAAAATGTTGCGCCCCACGCAATTACGACTGATGCTGACATTTCCAACATTTTCTCTGGATGTTGCGAAGACAGTAAAAGCAAGGCTGCAATCACTGAAGGGCCCGCGATCATAGGAATGGCCATCGGAACAATAAAGGGCTCCTCGCCTGCTGCCAGTCCAGTAATGCTGCCAGCACTCGGGAAAATCATCTTAATCGCAATAATGAAGAGAATAATGCCACCTGAAATGCTGAGCGTTTCTGGCTGGACATGCAAAAAACTTAAGATGCTTTGTCCTGCAAACAGAAACAGCATCAAGATCAGTAAGGCAAACAGTAGTTCACGAATCAATACCTTACGACGACGCTTGGGATCGATATGTTTGAGAATAGACAACACAATCGGCAAGTTACCGAGAGGGTCCATGATTAGAAACAGCATGGTCGCTGCCGAAAGAATGTCCATATTCTGGCCTCACCTAAAAAATGGCGGCCAGTGTATAGCAAACTGACAACATGAGTATATGACTGAGGGCGAAAACACCATATTCATCCTCGATCTTAGCCGCCGTTTAGTGATTGCAAACTCGCGCCATATTGACCACAAACTTACCTTCAAGCTCACGAATTTTGTCGCGCTTGAGCAAAAATGCTAGTAATGCATCTAAGTCTAGATCATTCAGTTTACAGGTGTGAAAGCGAACGCTAGCGCCAAAGTGCTGTGTGAGGGCTTCGCGATCCATTGGCGTTTCTCTAAGTAGGTTTAGCAGCTCGTGAGCATGGATTTCACTCATTATTGACTCCAGTTATTAAGAACAATGCGTTCAGTTTACTGAAATCCTCAAGAGCTGCTTTGACTTAAATTAGTAAATGATTGAGGCAACAATGAGGGCATGAGCAAAAAAGTAACTACCACTCACCCACAAATAGGCGTGTTTCATCGGTTTTCGATAACCGTGTATCGCGTATGCCAGCGCCGAATAGATCAGAACTAAGGTTCCGCTAAAGCCGATAGCATTGGCGTAACTCGGCACTTGTAACCAAACTTCACCGGCTGCCCAAGCAAGTTGAACCAGCATCATCCCCATGATCACAACAGGGAATACCAGAGAGTCGAGTTGAGGTAGCAACAAAAAGAACGCCACGATACTCGCTGCAAGCAACAGGGCCAACAGCCACCAGACAATCTCACCATTAAGCTGCACCCAAAATGACTTGCTGTAGCATACCTGGGCAACCAGATAAGCCGTAAAATAGATTAGCTTACGAGTTTTAAACGAGTGCAGCGTATCTGCCACCATAGACACAATAAGCCCACCCGCAATCCAGTAGGTATATGTTGCGGATGCACCTTGAGTTAACACCAACACAAGAAGAAGTAGCAGAGTAAAGATTTTAAACACGAGGGATTGTGTCGGGTTAGCTTGCTTTGCTCCCAACACGGAATACACACCTGATAGCCCTATCGCCAGCCAACTCCACATGCAGTATACACCTTTTACTTAAACTCGCCGCTAGTCTAGGTAGACCAGTTTTGATGTAAAGACACAATCTACGAAAGTTGGATCTCGCTAGCGATTCGAAACATTTTGTAACCCTCAGCCTACGTAATAATAAAGCCGATGAGCCTGAATGATGCCACTAAACATTGGGGCCAAGCTTTGCTCATCAGCCGAACCCATCAAATCACACGACACAATAACCAGCGCTTTCTAAAACTATTTAACTGAAAAACAGATAAGTGCTCCAGGTAAGCCGCCATTTCACAAACTGACGATTAAACCACCAGGATGTATGTAATGCAGGCAACAAGAATAAATAACAGACACAAAATAGAAAATAGTCTTAGTAGCGCTCTAAGAGAGGAGGAACTACTGATGATTAGGGGTAAAAACTAAGAAAACTGACCTTAATTCAGTAAAAAAAAACATCAGACAAGAAAAGTAAGTCAATGATAAATAAAATCATAATTTCAATAACAGATAAAAGTGCGGACTTCATAAACCATAAAATCACAAAACACTTTTGAAGCCCAGATTTTCTCATAAGGTAAGAAAATCTCACTCCATGCTTTCGATTTGACGATGTAACCTCATAGCACATTTTTTAATTTTCTCAATTTTTGAGAAATACAGACAAAATAAAGACCCAACATACCATTCGAAACAAAAAACAATTACAAAGCCAACCCCACAAACCATTTAACACTATAAAATCAAATAGTTAAAACAACAAAGGATAAAAATAAAACAATGTGAACACTTTAAATACAGGACAAAAAACATAGTTTCATTAGTCAGAATCACGTAAAACCAGACAAGTTAAGTGTGGTTTTTGAAAAGATTAACGAGCATATGTTGATCAAACCCCAAAAACAGTGCTATATTAAATTCATCGAGTTCATCAAAGATTAAGGGGTAGTGTTATGATTTCATCTTCTCAAAAACAAGGGCTGGTTATGATTGCAGTGGTTGTGGGTTTAATGACACTGCCAATGATGTACTAACCCAATGATTTAAAATAAAAAAGGACGCAAATGCGTCCTTTTTTATTTATCTGTATAGCTCTACTGAATGTGCTTAGACAAAATATCCCAGTGCATATAGTAGAAACCAAGAGCGGCCAGCGTAATCAACGTCATTAGCAAAATTGCTGTACGCCAAATAAAGCGAGAGCTTCTTGGTGTCAGCTCTTTTTCACAAGCATCACATGCCGCCATAAAGCCTTTACGATCATCCAGCTTGTAATCGTCTTCGTGCACCACTTTATTACGCACTGTCGCGATGAATCGAAGCTTTGCTATCACGTCATGCGGTAAACGTTCTTCACAACTATTAATAAGTTGGTGCAACCCTTTCCCTTCTGCATGGTACTGAGTACGCAAAAGTTTTTCGATCGTTCGGGTACGCATGACTACTTTTTCAATATCTGACATCGTAACCCTCCTTACCAGACCCTTCCTATGTTCATTATTTTTATTCTTCTATAAATTTAGAGCTTTTTCGAGCCGTTAAGTGCAATTTTACTTTCAATTTGTGCCCTTGAGCTCATATAGCCTAACAAGTGAAAGCCGCTTCGTTCAGCTTTAGTGACTTCGCTTGCAGATGAAGCGACGATTTCATCGTGCATCATTAAGATAAATCGTGAAGTGCGCCGAAGAATCTCCATATCCCTTTCATTAGATTATGAATAAGCTACCTCAACTCATCGTTTCGTCAGCGAGTTCTGTAGAATGGGACCCGATAAAACATTGGAGGTTAATATGCCAATCTCACTTATTGTCGCCCTATTCGCCCTTATTGCCTTGGGCGCGTGGGTGTTTTTCCGTTTTTATAGTAAGCACTATGTGGGCGAAGACGCTCCAGAGCAAAGCGCGCAGGTAACGGTTTTAGATAAACAAGCGATAGACATACCAAACGCACCACCAGGTCAAGACGATCAAGAGTATTGGATTTACGTTCAACGTGGTTCTATCGGTCCAAAGCGTGAATTCCAAATTGGAGTGCATTACTACCATGCACTCAACCCTGGAGATAAGGGAACACTGACCTATCGCGGCAACAAGTTCCTTCACTTCGCTATCAAACGTTAAGGCAGTAACCAACGAGTCTTGGCAGAACGAGAAAAGAGATAGCTCATCGCCAAGGCTCCAGCTCCACTTAGAACGATCCAGACTGGAATCACCCACGCAGGATGTCCTGTGTACCAACCGAACTCTTTCATCGGCCATAAGAAAATAGGGTGAAGTAAGTAAATCCCTAAGCTGTGCTGACTGATCACACTAACCACTTTTTGTACTTTTGGTGATAAGCCTTCACCAAAGTAACGCCCGATCATAAAAATCATCGAAGCCGCTAGAATCACATTCAGTGTTTTATAAGAGAGCCAGCGCCCAACCGTATACTTCTCCGCCTCTAAGCTATTTGTCACAACCATCGTAAAGGTCACTGCCAACGCCACGAGTCCTAGCCCAACAAATAAGGTCACCATAGAGCGATTCAAAGGTACCTTTTGAAATAAAACATACCCCAGTGGAAGGTAACCCATATAAAGCCACATCTGATTACTCCACGGGCCATCAATCTTGAACAAGAACAGTGTGCTGGTGAAAAGCCAAAATGCGAGATAGGTATACAAGACGTTGTCATCCACGTTGCGTACCATCCATTGAAACAGCGGAATCACAAAATACAGTGGTATAAAGTAATAGAAAAAGCCGAGATGGTAATACGTTGCGTGGAATGGGCTATTGCTTAATACCTCTTTTACGGTTTCAAAATCAAAGCCTTGAGAAGTCCAACCTGAAAGGTATGCATAAAACATCGACCAAATAAGAAATGGAACTAAAACTTTGCCCAAACGCCTTTTGATATAATACTTACCGTCAAATGGTCGAGTGTCACTGAGCATTAGCGCTCCGGTGATCAAAATAAAAACTGGCACTGCCCAGCGGGTTACGCTATTCACGCCTACCGCTGTCAGCCATTGGTCAAATGGAATCACTCCTAACTCATTTCGATACGGTGCCAAGACGTGAATGGCGATCACTGCTACCGCTGCGAAGCAGCGCAATAAATCAAAAAACAGAACCCTTTCTCTCATACCTTTCCCTACTTTGAGTCGCTTATCGTTTATAGCATAGGGTAAATCTCAACCAGTGAAATGGTTAACAATCTGTTTTTGCTTATTTTTAACTCAACAATGACCTACAACGGGGATTTCATCACCACTCTAATCACTTAACGAGAACCAAAAACCAAGCATCAGTATTCACTCTCGATGCCAAACCGACACAATCTGATTACAGCAAACGTCGCATAAGAAACAAAAATGGCTCCGATTTGGAGCCATTTATACCATCTACAGATAGCGATACTGGGGATAGTTACGCAGTAGCAACATCAGCTTTTGGCAACTTAATTGAAATCAGCGTCGTCAGTGCCAAGAAAGCAAAAGAAACCCATAAGCACGCTGCAAGACCAGCCTCTTGGTAGATCCAACCCGATAATACCGTGCCAATCAAACGTCCCATCGCATTGGCCATGTAGTAAAAACCGACATCCAACGAGACGCCATCGCCTTTAGCGTAGCTCACTATCAAGTACGAGTGCAGCGAAGAGTTAATGGCAAACACAGCGCCAAAAATCATCAAACCTACCACAATCACCAATTCAGGCTGCCAACCGATTTGCACACCATAAGCAATACCAGCCGTAATTAACGCTAGGATTCCTGCCCACACCAATGCTGCACTACCATCAGGCACACGACCTTGCGCTTTGCCAGTAATACGCGGCGCAAAGCCTTGCACAAACCCATAAGCAATGACCCACGCTGCGAGAAAGCTACCAACCCACAAGTGATCCCAGCCAAACACGCTACCAAGATAAATAGGCAGAGCAACGACAAACCACACATCACGAGCACCAAACAAGAACATGCGTGCTGCGGATAAAATGTTTATCGATTCAGACTTGGAGAATATTTGGCGAAACTTAGGTTTACTCTTTGCTTTACCCATGTCCGCTTCTAGCCAGATCATGCTGCAAACAAACACTAATGTAAGTACACCCGCCATAATAAACATCGAGTTTTGAAAACCCACCCAAGACAGCAGCAAGCCACCAACAAAAAAGCCCGCTCCTTTGAGTGCATTCTTCGAGCCAGTCAAAATCGCTACCCATTTGTAGAGCGCACCTTGCTGTTCGTCTGGTACTAGCGTTTTAATCGCGCTCTTAGCACTCATTTTGTTCAGATCTTTGGCAATCCCCGACAGAGCTTGCGCTGCCATCACCCAAGGAATGGTCAGCCATGCATTTGGTACTGCGAGCATCAGCAACGCAAACACTTGCATCGCTAAACCAATGTTCATGGTTTTATTTAGGCCTAACCTTGCGCCCAACCAACCACCAACCAGGTTTGTCACCACACCAAAAAATTCATAGAAAAGAAACAGTGAGGCAATAGCTAACGTGGAATAACCTAAGTCATGAAAATAGAGCACCACCAGCATACGCAGTGCGCCATCGGTCACCGTAAAGTTCCAATAGTTAAACGTCACTAACATGTACTGACGAATACTTTTGCTTAATTGAGAAATCATATTGACCTCATATGTACAGCGATAGAAGCATTTAGATCATCATGTTCTAAATACTTTCTAACCTGTACAGCAACATTGACCAATATAATGTTGCTGTGATTTTAAAAAATGCCCCAACATCAATAAAAAGCAAAATACACCTTAAAAACAATGCATTAGTTAATATTAATGGCTTTTTTTTTGTAAACAGTCGTATCCTGAAGAAGCTCGAATTTAGCTTTTGGATCATAATGAACCAAAAGCTATTTAAGCTGATCAAGCGTCTTGAGCCACGCGTTCGATGTACTCAACTTGCACAGGTTTTGTAAATGCACCAGGGCGCAATGCCTGCACTTCTCGCACGATATCTTCTAACTGCCATTCCTTTTCTAGGAGTAGGTGAGCAGCGAACAAACCTGTGCGCCCCGAACCACCCATACAATGCATCGCAATTTTGCCACCTTGAGCAAGAATCTCGTGCAGTTCCGGACTGGCTTGTTGCCACTTCGTCGCAAATTCTTCATTTGGTGCGCAGTCGTCTTCAATCTCGATCTGGAACCATTTCATACCCAGTTGCTGAGTGGCTTCACCCAATGCAGAGACATTCTTCGCAGCTAATTCACTATCATCTAATGCAGTAACGACCGCTTGAACACCCTGCTCTTTCAACTGTTCTAACGACGCATGCAAATCGACACCTTTCGTTCCTGGGCACGGTGTTAAGATTAAAGCACCGGAGTCCAAATCTAATTGCCATGTAGGATGAGACATTGTGACCCCTTTTAAGCCAAACCAACGTTACGAACCAGCTCTGCTGTGCGCGTTGCATAACCCATTTCGTTATCGTACCAAGCGTAAATCTTAACCATACGAGAACCCACAACCATGGTTGATTGCGCATCAACGATGGTTGAACGTTGGTCGCCTTTATAATCGATAGAAACTAAAGGACGCTCTTCGAAGCCAAGGATGCCTTTCAAATCACCTTCAGATGCTTCTTTTAACAGTGCATTCACTTCTTCTGCTGTGGTATCACGCTTCACATCAAAAATGATGTCTGTTAACGATGCGTTTGCTAGAGGTACGCGAACCGCATGACCATTAATTTTGTCTTTTAATTCTGGGAAAATTTCGACAATCGCCTTCGCGCTACCCGTCGTAGTCGGGATAAGGCTCATGCCGCATGCTCTTGCACGGCGTAGATCTTTGTGTGGCGCATCCAAAATAGTTTGCGTATTCGTCAGGTCGTGAATGGTCGTAAAAGAAGATTGTTCGATACCCAATTTCTCATGAATGACTTTAACCACAGGTGCGATACAGTTAGTCGTACACGAAGCTGCTGTCACGATACGATGTTTTTCAGGGTCGAAAATATGGTCGTTCACGCCCACCACAATGTTCGCGATACCTTCTTCTTTCACAGGTGCGCTTACCACGACACGTTTCACGCCTTGCTCTAGGTATTTGTTTAGGAATGATGTTTTGCGATGTACGCCTGTCGCTTCAATCACAACATCACAATCAGACCAGTTCACCGCATCGATATCGCGTTGTTGAGTCGTGGCGACACGCTTGCCGTTGATGACGAGCTCACTGCCTTCGACCTGAACTCCATGATGCCAACGACCTTGCACTGAATCGAATTCTAATAAGTGACCAAGCGTAGCGGCGTCACCTGCGACATCGTTGATTAACACAAACTCCAATTCTGGCCAATCAAATGCCGCTCGCAGCGCTAAGCGACCAATTCGGCCAAAGCCATTAATTCCTACTTTAACTGTCATAGTTTTACCCTCTAATCTTCTACCTTGAATCTCTATTCGCTGTTAACAGCAAGCCTCACGACTTTTATCGTGTAAGCGTGTGATGTCGTCTTGGTATTCCTGCTTCAAACAGTTTGATGCCACTAAGTCTTCAATTAACTTTCGCATCCAACCTGGCAATTGCTGTGATAACTCGTAATACACCCATTGCCCTTGGCGTTTATCCACCAAGATGCCACTGGACCGTAACTGAGCAAGATGACGAGAAACTTTCGGCTGGCTCTCTTGCAGAGCAAACGCCAAATCACCAACGCAAGTTTCACCTTCACGGGCCACGAGCATTAAACAACGTACGCGTGTTTCATCGGATAACAGCTTAAAAAACTGATGTGGAAGCATAATGAACATACCTATATATGGATATGCGTATATGTTTATTTAATTAAGATATATCGTCAAGAGGAAACCGTCCATCGTCATAAAAGTTTCACATCTAACGAACAGCTTGATTGTAAAGAGAGAGATTCAAAGAGATAAAAGATAAGACACGAAATTATGCAGTCGCGATGCTTTGACTCCAGCGAACCGCTTCACCTAAGGAGAGCTTCACTTCCTCTAAAGGCAACCCCAATTGCATCGTGATTTTTTCAACCCCTGACCAATCGGCACGCTCGTAGCACTCTTCGAGGGAAATAAGTGCACCATAAACCCCTTTGCGATGTAATAGCGCTTGTTGTACTGAATGACTAAGCGGTAACTGCCTAACTAAAGATTCCACCGAAAGATCCAACAGCGCATCTAGAATCGACAGCAAACCAACCATAAAACCTTGTTCGTTGAGGTGAGAGAAGGGCTGATAGCGCGACATCAATTGGCAAAATTGAGCTCGTTGCAATGAAAGGTGATACAGCTCTCGAGGCTTGTTACTGGAGATATACGATGCCACAACCAAAGAGACAAACTGCTTAAGGTTATCCTGGCCAAGATAAATCAATGCCTGACGAAAAGAGCTGATTTCGACAGCCAAATTCGGCGCTTGCGTATTTACAAAACGCAATAATTTATATGACAACGCGACATCTTGCGTAATGATGGACTCGATACGAGTAAAGTCAGGCTCAGGAGCACAAACTTCACGAAACAGTTGCAATGCCAACACTTGCTCAGGACTGACGTATTTAGTCTGCGAGACGAGTGGCTTGCTAAAAAAATAACCTTGGAAAAATTTAAAGCCAGCCGCTTTCGCTTGCTCAAACTCTTCTGCGGTTTCAACACGTTCTGCTAAAAAGTGGTATTTGACGCGTTTGGCAAGGTGTGTTGTGACAAGTTCACAGGCCTTTTCGAGCCCCATCGCCATAATGTCGAGCTTCACAATATGCACATATGGCAAAAAACGGCGCCATTCTGGTGTTAGGGTGAAGTCATCCAAAGCGATCAAGTAACCTTCTCGATAAAACTCACGAATCGCATCAAGAAGCTCATCCGTAGGTTGGCACGTTTCCAACACTTCGATGACAATTTTGTTTTTCGGCAAACTGCGCGGCAAACGTCGCACCAAACTTTGATGAGGAAAGTTAATAAAGCATCTTGAAGAGGCAATCACTGGGTTAGTACCCAGTGATAGGAAGTTTTCGACGATCAGTCGGTATGTCGCTCGATTTGAATCAATATGTGAAGGGTATGCGTTACTCTCCCCGTCTCGAAACAACAATTCATAACCCAGCGTCTGTCTTTTTCGGTTAAAGATCGGCTGGCGAGCGACATACGTTGTATTCATGCTAAAGAAGGACCTATAAATGGCTTATGACTTTGCAGCTGCTAATAATGCACCACAACCCATGAACATTGAACCGAATACTTTGTTTATTTTTCCCATGATTTTATCGGAGCGAATAAAGCGTCCCATTTGTGCTGCCAAGCTCGTGTAACCCAACATTACACACGCATCAATCACGACCGTAGTGACGCCAAGCACCAACAGTTGCGTGATTTGGTCTTTTGCCGGGTCAATAAACTGCGGGAACAACGCCACCAGAAAAACAATCGATTTAGGGTTGGTGAGGTTAATCAACACTGCCTTGTACAACAGCGCCGTGCCTGACATCTCGTTGTGGTTTTCAGCTGCGACTAAGCTTGATGTGTCGCGCCATTTCTGAACCCCCAGCCAAACCAGATAAGCGGCACCAACCCATTTAATGACAGAAAATGCGGTTGCTGACTGCGCGACAAGCGCACCAATACCCGCCCCCACCAGCGCGATGTGGATAACTAAACCAATTTGTAAGCCAATAATGGCACCCAGTGATTTACGGGTACCGTAACTCAAACCATTACTGATTGAGTTCACCGTGCCAGAGCCCGGAGCCAAACTAAAAACGATTGCTGTTACTACATAAGCTAACCAGACATGGGTATCCATTGCATTTCCTCACTAATTCTTCGATGATACATCGCGTAAACAACGTATCTTCAGGTAATCAACTAATGGCGACTAACCATTCACCTTTGACTTATACTCAAGAGACATTATTTGAGCAAGCAATTGGTGGTCCGATCGCAGCACTTTGGCAAACTCGCCAAGAGGGCTTTGTTAAAGGGACTGAGAAAAAGAACATTTACTGGTGCAAGCTAACCAACCCAGAGCATAAAAAAGCCGTGCTCATCGTAAATGGACGCATTGAGTCTTCCTGGAAATACCAAGAGCTGTTTTACGATCTCTACCGCCAAGGTTTCGATGTCTATTCCTTTGACCACCGCGGTCAAGGTTTATCAGATCGTTTATTATCTGACTCAGATATGGGTCACGTCTATGACTTTACTGATTATATTGATGATATGGACATCGTCGTAAAAAAACACGACCTTAGCGAATATCAACAATGCTTCATCATCGCGCACTCTATGGGCGGCGCGATCGCCACACGTTACCTGCAAACTCACCCAGAACACCCTTTTACTGGTTTGATTCTAAGTGCGCCCATGTTTGGCATTAACCTGCCATGGTACCTATCACCAATAGCGATTCCGGTCACACAAATTATGTCAGCGGTATCGACTTTGCCACGCTATGCACCAGGACATCAGGCCTACTTCCCTAAGCCCTTTGAAGATAACCCACTTAGCCAAAGTTACGGCCGCTACCAATGGTTCCGAAACCTATATACGGAAAAACCGGAACTGCAAGTCGGTGGGCCAAGCACTCGCTGGGTTTGGCAAGGGCTCATGGCCGCTAAGCAGTGCTTTTTATTAACTCGCCAAGTCAAAATACCAGTAATCCTAATCCAAGCCGGAAACGATCGGATTGTTAGCAACCTCGCGCAAAAGCGTTTTATTGATAAATTGCGGAAAACCAACCCGCACGCAGAGCTGCTTTCCATCGAAGGCGCACAGCATGAAATCTTGTTCGAGACCGACAAGTATCGTAATCAAGCGCTCGATGCGATTTTCCGCTTTATGAATGACCCTAAATCGCCATCAAACGAACAAGCACAATAAGAACTCTAGGCGACCATTTCACGACTAAGATTAAAGAGGAAATGTCTACACATCGATTTACCCTCTTTTTCATCCTCATTTTGGCGTACACTGCTTGAACTTGGCTACTTTGACACAGTGTTTAACCGCATAGTGCTACGGGCCCAAGTTCCCCCGCATTCGGAGCAGTACGATCTAGTCAGTCTGCTGTACTCCGTTTGCAATTCACCTGTTCCACACTATCCAAACCGTTTACGAGGACTTCATGAGCACATCGCTACCTTGCAAAGAGATCACCAAAATCGTTGCCTCTGATCTGGATGGCACGTTACTCGCACCAAACCATCAGCTCAGTGCTTACTCAAAAGAGACGCTAAAAGCGCTGCATGAAAAGGGTTATACCTTTGTCTTTGCAACCGGCCGTCACCACGTAGACGTTGCGAGCATCCGTCGCCAAGTTGGCATTCCAGCTTATATGATCACGTCGAATGGTGCCCGAGTGCATGACCAGGAAGATCAGCTAATGTACAGCGAGAATGTCCCTGCGGAACTGGTACAAGGCGTGATCGACACGATCAAACATGATCAAGAAATACTTATTCACATGTATCAAAATGATAGCTGGTTGATGAACAAGGATGATGAAACGTTACGTGACTTCCACGATGAATTCACTTACGTCTTATTTGATGAAGACCACGCCCCAACTGACGGTATTGCGAAAGTTTTCTTCACGCATCCAGGAGAAGACCACGAACGTTTGGTCGTATTTGAAAACAAACTACGTGAGCAGTTTGGTGATAAGCTGAACATCGCATTTTCAACGCCTTGGTGTTTGGAAGTAATGAGCGCTGGCGTGTCTAAAGGTCATGCTCTTGAAGCGGTAGCGAAAAAACTCGACCTCACGTTAGAAAACTGCGTAGCATTTGGTGATGGCATGAATGACGTAGAAATGCTGTCGATGGCAGGTAAAGGGCTAGTTATGGGTACATCACACGAAAAAGTGATGAAAGCTCTACCAAATAATGAAGTAATTGGCAGCAATGCAGAAGATGCGGTTGCACACTACCTACAAGAACACTTGCTGTAAGCTTCAATACTCCAAATAATGAAGGGCTGCACATTCGCAGCCCTTCTCTTTTATCGCTGACTTGGCAGCTTCTCTTTGCCAAGAATCGCGTCCCATTCTTCTTCTGTCACGGGCATAATCGACAAGCGATTTCCACGTTTCACCAACGGCATGTTCTCAAGTTCTGGCATCGCTTTCATCACCGACAACGGAATCACTCGCGCCGTTTTACGTACAAACTCTACATCCACCATAATCCAACGCGGGTTGTCTGGGTCTGACTTTGGATCGTAATAATCGCTTTCGGGATCGAATTGGAAATGATCGGGATAGGCTTCTCTCACAACCTTAGCAATACCTGCCACGCCAACATGTTTACAAGAAGAGTGGTAAATCAGGACTAAATCGCCCAGCTTCACTTGGTCACGCATCATATTGCGCGCCTGATAATTACGAACTCCCTCCCAACATGAAACCTTTTGGGTTCGAAGCGTGTCAATAGAAAAGGTATCTGGTTCAGTTTTAAATAACCAATATGCCATAATGCCATCCGATGCCGATTGAGTAACAATAATGAGGAAGATATAACATGAAGGCTTTGAAAAACCCAGTGGCGCTTGCCACCCTGCTGGTTCTGCAAGCATGTAGTTCACAGTCGCCACAATCTGGTGCCGCTGACCCAACCTCTCCACCAGCAACCTTAGATAAGCCTGAAACCATTCAACCTCAAACTTTTATGCTGCGCGGAAAAGTGATCGTCGGTCACGAGAGCCAATACATCATGCCTTGTGGCAGCGACAAGCAATATTGGTTGCAACTATCACCACAACAAATGCAACGAGCAATTCAGTTAAATAACGAGCCTTACCAGACTATGTATGGAGAGGTTATCGGCCACCTCAACCCACCGGGCATCGATGGGTTTTCTGCTGATTTCGATGCTAACTTTGTCGTGGAACAAGTGAACTTCCTCACAACGGAAAATCCAAACCGTTGTCAGCAACCAAACAAACCAACTCGCGTGTTTGGTAATGAGCCTTCTTGGTCGGCAAGCTTTGAGGCTAATGGACTAACATTCCAGCAAATCGGCAAACAAACCACAAAATTAGCGATTAACAGCAGTCAGCTTCAACCTCGCCAGCGCACTTATCAACTACAAGATGGTGAGCTTCGCTTAACAGAAAACCTCTGCTCAGACACAATGAGCGATTCTTTGTATGGCTGGAAAGCAACACTAAAACATGATGGCGAGACGTATCAAGGTTGTGGTATGGCTGCAAACGTCGATGCAACGCTTGGCTGGGCTAATACCTATGTCGCGACCTCAACCCAATCACAAGGCTTTGAAGTACAAATGACCTTAAACCCAGACCACAGCGCCACAACAAAATACCGTTACGCCAATGGACAAGCACCATTAATCGAGCGTGGTTACTGGCAACAGTTAAGTCCGTCTCAGGTTCAAGTTGTCATGACGCATCATCAACAGCAAAGGCTAATGTCAGAGCGACTGTTTACTCGAGAAGGCAATCAGCTCAAAGCGACCAAAGAAAAAGTCGGTAACTTAGTATACCCAATCACCGATGGTGGTTTAGTCCTTTATCCTGCCACCGTTCGTGATGAAGGCATCATGCAACCAGCCGAAAAACGCACCAACAACCCCATCGGTAGTGCTGACGTCCCTTCTAGTGCAGAGTTTGATTCAAAAGTAGATGCCGCGGTGCGCAACTACTTCTTTATCCATCAAACCACCCCCAACAATAACCAATACCGTTGGCTAACTTACGACCTCAACAGCGATGGTAACGAAGAGCTATTGGTACAGTTGGATTGGTGTGGTTCCGGAGGCTGTACATTGCTGATATTTGAACATCACGAAAAGGAATGGCGATTTAATAGCCGCATTACACTAGTGCAAAGCCCGATTATACTCGGCCAACAAACCTCTCATGGTTGGCGAGATCTGATTTTTAATGTCAGCAGTGGCGGAGCTAAAGCGGCTCAACACGTGATGCAATACACTGGGGTTAGCTACCCACTCAACCCAAGCATGGCGCCAACGGCAACGCCGAACCAAGTCAGTGGCGTGCGTCTGTTCTCTGATGGGATAAGCCCGGTGCGAGAAGGAGTTCGTCTGTAATGTCACAACCGTGTCCAACCTGCGGTTTTCAATTCAATTGTATGTGCTCGCTAATGCCGAAACTTAACAGTGAGCACAACATCCTGCTGTTAATGCATCCGAATGAACTGAAGCGTGATACTAATACCGGCCAGCTACTAGAGCAGTGCCAACTCAACATTGAGCGAGTAATCTGGGATCGCAAACAGCCACCAGCAGAATTGCTCACTCTATTAGCTGATCCATCGCGGTATCCGGTGTTGCTCTTCCCCTGTGAAGAAAGTATCACACTCGAACATGTGGTACTCCAAAGCCAGCAACAAACCAAAACTCCGCTGTTTATTATTTTAGATGCCACCTGGCAAGAGGCGCGCAAGATGATCAATAAGAGCCGTTGGTTAGAAGGTATCCCTACTATGGGATTGTCTGCGTCGGCGGACTCACAATATCAGCTGCGACGCAACCAACAACAAGGTAATTTGTGTACGTTTGAAGTCGCTGCACATTTGCTCGGGCAACTTGGAGAACAAAACAACCAACAACAAATGCAGCGCTTTTTTGCCCATTACCTCGCTCTGTTCCAAGCTGAAAAGAGTGGACACGCTCTTAAGCGTTAACTATTAAGCTCAGTAGAAGAACCAAACAAAAAACGCAGCCTACGCTGCGTTTTTTACGACAAGAAGTTTCACGTGAAACATCATTAAAACAGTCGAGTCGGCTCGCCAAGATAGTAACCCTGCAAATAATCCACCCCCATGTCTTGTGCAATGGTACACACCTCCTGATTGTGGACAAACTCCGCCACCGTCTCCGCGTTAAACACCTGGCACAAACGCACCAACTGGGAAGCGATCTTGCGCTGTTTTAAGTCTTTATCAATATCACGAATCAAGCTGCCATCGAGCTTTATGACTTCTGGCTCCAACTTTAGGATTTCATCGATATTCGAATAGCCGGACCCAAAGTCATCAACAATGATACGCGCCCCTAAGCTTCTAAAATGACTGCACACTTCTATCATTCGGCCGTAGTCTTTGATCTGCTCAGATTCCAGCACTTCTAAACCAATTCGCCTTGGGTCATTTAGCTGGCTAATTTCATGCTCTAAAAGCATTAAAGTTTTATCACTGAGCAAATCTTGCGGCGATAAGTTTATAGAAAAGTCACCTTGCTTATCTCGCATATAATGCAACGTAGAATGAATCATGTGCCGACTTAGTCGAGTGTAAAGATGCGTATCAGAGATAATTGGCAGAAAACGCCCTGGCGCAATCACCGTTCCATCGGCTTCCAGAATACGAACCAAACATTCTTGGCTTGCCAATTTGTGGCTACCCGCATGCACAATAGGTTGGCTATAAGTGATGATATTCTGTTTGAGAATGGCTCTACTGACGCAACTTAGCCATCCAAGTTGCTCTTTACGCACATCCTCACTGACTTCAATATCTTTCGCATTACAGATATGGGTATTACTGCGTACACCAGAGCGCCTCGCTTCGATGCCTTTGAGTAAGAGCTCATCCACTGAAGCGGATGGAAAGTCTCGACGACTCACTAAGCCGCCGCATAGCGAGATAGAAAGATAATCTATTTCACGTAGGCCAATTGGCTCAAAATTAGTTTGTTCTACCGCGTCAGCAAAACGCGTAAAGTGCTGTTTGATGGTCTCGCTGCTTTGATCAGCTTTAAATATGAACGCCCACTCACCAACCCCAATACTATAAAGCTGCAAAGCCGTTGGCATGCCGAAACGCTTTCGTAATCGATTCGTAAAATGCATTGAGAGATCTTTGAGTAATTGATCTCCCACTCGGTAGCCGTATTTTTCGTTGATATGACTAAAGTTAAGTAGCTTTAGAGTCAACAAATGCTCATCCAAATCGATGTTACTCAGCCGCTCTTGCAATGCGACCCGGTTTTGTAATCCCGTGCGACTGTCGCGTCGATAGCTTTCTTGTAACTTGCGCGTTTGGCGATCGAGTTGATATCCCATATGCGCGTTCATATGGTTGAGATCGCCGATCGCATTTCGAATCAAGCTAAACAACGGTGAAATAGAGGAGCTAACGGGCGACTTAGGCAAGTTCAATGTTTGCACTTCGTCTCCCTCTCGCATCGCTAAATACGTCAGGCTGTGATGAAGAATTTCGGGCTGACCAATACCACCATGCAGTTCCCCCATACAGTAACTACCAAACGTCGTCGCAATATCTTTGAAGGCTTGGACTTCGTCGCTGCTGTCAATAAAGTCTAACCGTGACGCGCAGTTAAAAATCATCACGACTTCAGGTTGGTGCATGGCTAACTCAACCACACCATGCCGCACTTGCTCGAGCGTTAACGAGGGATGGTTATAGCAAAATTGCACTTCGTCACCAAGACACCAGGGCCTGTCGAAGCTCATACTACCATCAGCGTGTAGCTCCGTTACCGTACAAACTTCCTTTCGCCCTAAGCTTTCTCGATACAAAGGAAAGCTGAGCAGTTGACTCAGCGTCACGTCATGGCCATCCGCCAAGTAACGCTTGTATACGTCCAGCGCTTTCTTCTCACCTAGACAATACAAGCGCGTTCCTTTTGCATGAGTGACTTTGTGTGGCATGCCAATCGGGTTCCACTCCGAATACGCATCAGTCCATAGCTTCAAAGTATCACTGTGCAAAGCTACGGCAACCACAGCGTTATCGTAAACTCGGTTTTGATATAGCACCCAGCAGCCATCGTCAATACTCTGCGCCAACCCTCCAGAAATCACTACTTCTTCACTGGCGAAGGTTTGAAACAAGGGATAGTCACGTCGTTCAATTTGCACAGCAAAGCTGAGGATCACCTGTGAATTATGCTGCATTAGAAGAGAGCGCTTGAGCTCCCCGCCATCAATGTCAGGGGAGTAAGAGTATGTTTGTACCGCAGAAGTCAGCGTGGTTTGCTCAAATTCAATCACACTCACTAGGCAACCAGAGGTAAATATCTCCCCTTCCAGAATCACATTACGCGTACTATGCCCCATAACATGAGCATTCGGCAGCGACGACAAAACGGCGTCTGCAAGTGTGGTCGTAATTTCGCGCGATTGCGTCGACAATATTTGTACTAAATATTGTTTATCTGAGGAAGTCGGAAAAGTGACTAAAAAGTCATTCAGTTGACTGACATCGTGAACCAGTTTTGAAAAAGCTCGCATGGACCTACCACTGCCGTAACACTATCTTCACCACGACGTGTGGCGTTACTATTTTTATTTAATAGAGAATAATTTACGTGGCTTTGCGCTGCTTTTCTAGACACAAAATGAGATTAGAATGGATTAATGCGAAAGCAATTAAAAAAGTGTGAGTAACGGCTGCAAACTATTGATTTCAATATCAGGTAAAGTACGTGTTTTTGAATGGTTAATGACATTTTTATTCATATCATTAAACCAACAGGCTGCAAAACCAGCCAACTTTGCACCATGCACATCCGTGGTTAGATGATCACCGACATGCAGAATATTCTCCGCAGGAATATCCAAGAATCGCTTCGCTTTAGTAAACATATCGGTTGCGGGTTTCGCCAATCCATCTGGTCCTGCTTTAAGTACCTGTTGGAAATAAGGCGTAAGACCGATGCGGTCTAAATCCACATTACCGTTGGTGATTGCTACCAACGGGATGTGCTGCGCGAGTTCCTCCAGTACATCGAGGCTTTGCTGCGGCACTTCAAAACGGTTACGCCAGTCCAACGCAACGTCTACTGCGGCTTTCGCGGCGGCATGTGCTGCGTCTTCGTCGTAGCCTACTTGGGAGAAGGCTTGCTGAAGTTGCACTAAACGCCATAAAGTGACATCGCTCTTCAGCTCGGGTTGTTGCTGCACAACACGCTGCTTGAGAGCAAACCAATCCGCTTTGTTCATATGAGCAACCGCTGGATGATGGTGCTTGAGCCAAGATAGCAACTCACGCTCCATGCGAACTATCACAGGATAGTTGTCATAGAGGGTATCATCTAGGTCAAAGGTCATTGCCTTAATAGGCTCGATACGGCGATAAAATTTCATACTTCGGCTCACTCCCCGTTCTTTTTACGTGCGCGTGGGTGGGCTTGGTCGTAGGCTTGCGCCAAATGTTGGAAATCCAAGTGCGTGTAGATTTGGGTCGTCGAAATGTTCTCGTGCCCTAAAAGCTCCTGCACCGCACGTAAGTTATTGCTTGATTCGAGCATATGTGTCGCAAATGAGTGACGCAATTTATGCGGACTAATATGGCTTGCGACAGACTGTTTCTGCCCCCATTCAGCCATGCGCTTTTGCACGCTACGATGCGAAATACGCGTTCCAAGCTTAGATACAAACAAGGCGGGCTCACCTGGAGCGGCTAAATCACCACGAACGCGTAACCACTTCCCGACCCACTCGGTTGCCATCCCAGAGAACGGCACTTTACGTTCTTTATCGCCTTTACCAATAACACGAAGCTCACCACTACGCAGTTGTACGTCACGTACATCCACACCCACCAGTTCAGCCAAACGTAAGCCGGCGCCATACATCAGCTCCATCATGGCGCGATCGCGCACAGCCAGCGGGTCGTCCTCGTTGACTTCAAGTAATTGGCTCACTTCGTCAACATCGAGGTTTTTGGGCAACGGGCGTTTTTTGCGAGGTGCTGAAACCCCTTTGGCTGGGTTAGCCGATATCTCGCCACGCAGAATAAGGAAATCGAAAAAGCTACGCAGCGATGAGAGGCGCGTTGCCAAACTGCTGGCTTTCATGCCTTCTCGCATGCCCTTACCTGCTAATTGGCGCACCCAACCAGCATCCACTTGAGACCAATCTTTGAGCCCCATTTCAGCTAGGTGCTGCGCCATAGTTTCTAGCTGCTGTTTGTAATTGCGCTGAGTATGTAGGCTAAGCCCCTTTTCGCTTCGTAAGAATTCATAGAAGCGCTCAAGAGGCTTTTGCAGACTATTTGGCAGAGGAGTGTTGGGAGTTGTCGTCATCGTAACTTTGCCATACCAGTGTTTGAGCGAGATGTGCCACTACTAATGATAGGTGACGCAAAAACAAGGTATCCATATCTGGCTGAAAATGGCCGCCATCTTCACTAGAAAAAGCAAGCACGCCCAGTGTTTGCTGTTTCACGAGCGGCAGTACCACATAGGAACCCATTTCCGGCACTTCCATGTTGCCAAACAAAGCTTCACGATCCACTTTGCGAAGACGTCCTAAGTACGCATCTTTGCCATTTAAGTGAGTGGTCGCAAAGCGTTGATAACTTTCCTTACTCAATTGAATTGATGCGTCGCATTGACTAAACAATCGAACAAACGCACGTAAGCCCAATGCTTTGGCTTTATCTTCGATAGAATGAATGACTTGTTTAAAGTCACCACACTTTAGAATCTGCCCCTGCAAATCCATAAATTCGTAAAAGGTGCGATCATTGTTCGCCGCAAGCGACATTAGTGTAGTGATCTCTTCCTCTAACTCTTCAATGCGCTGACGTTGACGATTCATTTGGATGTGCACCAAAGATACCGCGCCTAAGTCTGAGTGTGGGAAAGATAAACGATCCACAAGCTCCGGACGTTGCACAAAAAAGTCTGGATGATCTTTGAGGTACTCGGCCACGACTTCAGCCGTTAAGGCATCTGCTTCTACTTGAGACAAACCGTTTCCTTTTTCTTCAACTAGCAAGACAATTGACCATCAAATACATGCGTTGTAGGTCCGGTCATAAACAACGGCTTGCCAGGACCTTGCCATGCAATTCGCAATTCACCACCAGGTAGAGAAACCTTAACGTTTTCATCCAACAAGCCCTGCAGAATCCCAACCGCGACTGCCGCGCATGCACCACTACCACAAGCTTGCGTTTCTCCTGCGCCTCGCTCGTAAACTCGAAGACGAATATGGTCACGACTCATCACCTGCATAAAGCCAGCGTTGACGCGCTCTGGGAAACGCTCATGCGACTCAAGCAGCGGACCGAGAGTTTCCACTTCTGCCGTATCCACATCGTCGACCACGGTCACTACGTGCGGGTTACCCATGCTCACAGCACCACAAAACAAGGTATTGTCGCCTGCTCGCATGATGTAAGTTTTCTCTTTTTGCTTCGCTTTGAAAGGAATTTTGTTCGGTTCAAACTCTGGTACGCCCATGTTGACCGTCACTTCCCCATCATCTTCAATGTTGAGAATCATCTTTCCTTTCTTGGTGCTCACGCTGATGCTGTATTTATTGGTCAGCCCCTTCAAGCGAACAAAGCGGGCAAAACAGCGTGCACCGTTACCACACTGTTCAACTTCACTACCATCGGCATTAAAAATCCGATAATGGAAGTCGGTTTCAGGGTCGTAAGGGGCCTCTACCACAAGCAATTGGTCAAAACCAACGCCAGTATGACGATCCGCCAAGCGGCGGATCAGGTCTTGCGAGAAAAACACGTTCTGGGTAATACAGTCGACGACCATGAAGTCGTTGCCCAAACCGTGCATTTTGGAAAAGTGGAAATGCATTTGTTGTGTGTTACTCCGGTAGAATCTGTTCCAGCTGCCACAAACTGGTCAGCTCCTCACGCTGGCGAACTAAGTGGCTTTGTTTACCGTCCACCATCACTTCTGCCGCTCGGGTACGAGTATTGTAGTTCGAAGACATCACAAAACCATAGGCACCTGCTGAACGAACCGCGAGTAGATCACCTTCTTGCAAAACGAGTGCGCGATCTTTACCCAAGAAGTCGCCGGTTTCACAAATAGGACCAACCAAGTCGTAAGTCTGAGCTTCACCCTTTCGCGGTGAAACTGGCACAATATCTTGCCATGCTTGGTATAGCGCAGGACGCATCAAGTCGTTCATTGCAGCGTCGATAATCGCAAAGTTTTTATGCTCAGTATGTTTTAAAAACTCAACACGCGTTAGCAAGATACCTGCGTTCGCAGCAATTGCACGGCCTGGCTCAAAGATCAGCTCCAAGTCTTGGTGATTTTCAAGACGGCCTAGTAACGCTTTGGCGTAATCAGAAGGCTGAGGTGGTAATTCATCACGATAGACCACACCCAAACCGCCGCCGACATCAAGGTGACGAATGTTAATGCCTTGTGCTTTTAAATCATCAATCAGAGCTAATAAACGGTCTGTCGCGTCGATAAATGGGTCTATATTGGTCAGCTGAGAACCAATGTGGCAGTCGATGCCTTGCACATTCAAGTTCGGCAGGCTTTGCGCGAATTTATAAACATCTGGCGCACGATCAAACGCAATGCCGAATTTATTGTCGCGAAGACCAGTCGAAATGTAAGGGTGTGTTTTCGCGTCGACATCTGGATTGATACGCAGAGAAATTGGCGCAATCACACCAAGCTCACCCGCAACCTTGTTCAAACGTTCTAGCTCTGGCTCAGATTCAACGTTGAAACATTTGATACCTAGCTCAAGAGCGCGCTTCATCTCTGCCGGTGTTTTACCAACACCAGAGAAAACGACTTTTTTCGGATCACCGCCTGCGGCAATCACACGCTCAAGTTCACCACCCGACACGATATCAAAACCCGATCCCAAACGCGCTAGCGTGTTCAATACGCCTAAGTTTGAGTTGGCTTTCACCGCGTAGCAAACCAGGTGAGGATGCTGACCCACAGCACTATCAAACGCCTTCCAATGGCGCTCTAGCGTGGCTCGAGAATATACGTAAAGAGGAGTGCCATATTGCTCTGCAAGAGCTTGAAGTGGGACGTCTTCGGCCCAAAGCTGGCCATCATCCTGATAGTTGAAGTAATCCAAAATTCGCTTCCCTTATTTTATTCGACTGCTGAACCCTAATTTCACCCTAAGGTGCGGTTATTTATTGTGATTGCTCATTCTGTTGAGTGTCATCTGGAATGTATAGTGAGCCAGACTGACCACACCCCGCTAAGGTCGCGGCAACCATCACAAACAACACAGTAACTAATTTTTTCATTTCGCATATCGTGATTATTGAATCAATGCCCCCTATAATCGCACCACACTCAGGAAAAGCAATAGGATAGACGGATGAACGATACTGAATTTCATCAACTGGTGGATGCGCAGATGCAAATCATCGAAGAATCCATCGATGATTCAGGCGCAGACATTGATTACGAAGTCACTGGCAACGTAATGACATTGGAATTTGAAGACCGCAGCCAAATCATCATTAATCGCCAAGAGCCGATGCATGAGATCTGGCTAGCGTCCAAATCTGGTGGTTTCCACTTCAAACTTATTGAAGATAAATGGACCTGCTCAAAAACGGGTATGGAGCTATTTGAAATGGTGAAGCAAGAGTGTGAAAAGCACGCGGGCGAAGCCATTGATTGGGTATAATACTGGTCAATCGTCACCAAAACAAAAAGAGCACCGAAGTGCTCTTTTTGTTTATTGATACGGGTTTAATTACGCGTTCACAGTTTTGGTCGGGCGACTCGGTGAACAACCGTCATTACGGTAAGGAATGATATACGCATTCCCCTCTTCAGGGTGAATAATTTGATAGTACTGAGGCAGGTTAAAGTTAATAAACTTAGACGCGACGCGACTATCGTCTTTTACCGACGTGTAGAAGCTGTTTACAGACGAAATCATTTCATCTTTGGAGCCACTAAATTGGTGATACACTTCCACTTGATTTGACTCATCCAAAACATAAATATTGAAGCCATCTTCGTTATCTTCAAAGAAGAACTGTACTAGACCTTCACTGGCAAACCCATCCACCGCTTCAGGCATTTGATATTCTTGCTCACGATCGAGCATTAACAGCGGCGAGCCTTTGAGTTTGTTAGTAGAAATGCTGCGGTAGAAATCGATGGAATTTTCTAGCTTCTGCACCGACACACCACGACGTTCAAAGAACAACCCATAAGTCTGGTTACCAAGACGCATCGCTTTAAAGCGGCGGCGTTTCTCTTGCTCTACTGGTTTCAAGCGTAAGTCGATACATTCAGCTAAAAGCTGGTAAACCATATTGCGCATCACACCACGCATGTTCTTCGCATAGCAGAACACATCCACTGATTCTGGTGGCAACGCATCTTGGTGCATTTTGCCCAAAATGGTTTTCAGTGCATCCAGCATCGCCGTTTCCCCTTTGAAATGCAGCGTACGCACTTCATGCCAAGAATTACGGTAAACAAGGTCAACACTGCCGACTAAATTTTTATGTTCTGGACCAAAGCTAAAAATATCGGTGTTCTTAACATCCACTTTCAACGAACGACCAGAAAGTTCAGACGTCGGATCATTTTCAAAGTTGATGAACATCGCAAGCTGGCTTATTTCACAAGGACTCGCTAGCGCCTGCATAGATGGACGACGCTTACGCAACGCAAAAGTATTTCGTAAGTCACTCACCATTTGGTAAACTTATCAATATCTAGCTGCGCTTCACGTACCACGGCATGTAAACGAGTCGATTCAGTGATCAAGCCATTGAAGAATGCCCAAGCAACCAACTTACTCAAGTATTCATGATGCTCTAGATATGGTTGCCCCAAAATGCGGTGCGCAATAAGTGGTTGTTTATAGAGGTACCAACCAGACTTGTTCACTCCCCCTTTTTTCACTTCGATAAAGCTCAAGTCAGGCTCGTGCAGATCAGGTGAAATCTGTGGGTTTAGTAACGTTACTTTGCCCGGCAATACTTCAAAAGCCGCGTAAAGTTTACGGGCCAAAATACTGATGTCTTGCGGACTGATAGCAGAAGTGATGTCGTTACGACGCGCAAATTGAATCAAGTTACGGTAGCTTTGCATCAACGCATCCAGCAATGCATGATGTACCACCTTCACTTGTTCAACCTTCCAATTACGACGGTCATCGAGCTCTGCAACGACACTGGCATCCCAATTCCATTTTGCAATCATATCGCTCAGCGCTTCACGACGCCAAGCTACTGAGCCAACATTCGGCTCACGAGATAATTTTTCATGGGTTTTGAGATAGAAACAGCGACGCACCAAATCCAAACGTGTATCGTCTTGAATTCGCTCTAAGTAACGGGTTACTTTTTCCAACATTAAGTAGTACGCATCCATGCCATAGAGATCAGGCTCATGGGCAAAGAAACGACGTTTAGTGTCGATGCTTAACAATTGAGTATGCGGGTATTCCCACGAGTAAGCTTCTAGCAAGATGGCTTTTAATACCGATTTGTAGGGAGAGTCGATGCTTTTGTATAACTGCCACAAGTTCGAGCCGAAGTATTCTTCAGCAGGAATGCAGTTCAATTTACCAAAGTCGATCCATTCACTACAGTCGATGTAACCATCACTGCACAGTTGAGAAACGTACTCGTCGTAACACTCTTCCATTTCTGGCGGCACGATTTGCCATAACAAACGCTGTCCGGCAATACGCACCGCACTACGATAGAATTCATCTAGCAAAAGTAAGTGCTGAGATGAACCACAGTTATCACCTGTCATCTCCTCAGAATGATTGCTTCTAAAGCGCTCTTTATCCATTAAGAAAAAGTTCGCTTCCACGCCTTTGCTTTGTGCCCAATCCGTGATGAGTAAGCATTTATTGGTCAATAACTCGCGTTCGTCACAATCCATCTCTGGTGAGATACACACCCAAATATCCAAATCACTGGAAGTACTTTGACCAATCGAGGAGGTACTGCCCATGGTGTACAAACCCAATATAGCGGGCTTTTCTACCGTCTTGAGCGGCTGGCCAATGGCAAGTTGAATATCATCTATGAATTGTTGCTGAATGCTATTTAGTTCAAGCCCATGCACACCAAAAGGGACATCGGCATCATAATAGCCAGGAATTACAGGATGGTTGTAGTTCAACAAGGCAGGAATCAAATGGAAGACTTGCTGGCTTTGCGAATCCATAAGCGCCAGCGCGCGATCAACTCGCTGCTGATTCAAATTATCTAGTCGCTGGATGATTTTTTGGGTGTAAGCCTGCAAGGGGAATTCCTTGGTTGAACAATCACGAAAATCTGCTGACGTTTTAAACCAAAATGGCTTAAAAACGTGATCAATTTAACACTTTTATTGGTGCGGGTAAAGCTTCACGCCCGCGTATCACTCTGGATACAAAACCATACTTTAGTCACAAAATTAATCGCGCGGTAGTGTCGCTCTTATTACCTATTACTAATAATAGTCCTTAGTCTAATTGAGAATCCAGTCACACTATTTTCATAACGTCATGTAATTCCATTCATAGCCTTCAGAGATAACGAACTAACAGTAAGCATTTCTTGATGAGAATGGTAGGATAAACCCAAATCCAAACAGCATTGAGAAGATCATGACACAATCCACACCGATTCGCATTGCAACTCGAAAAAGCCCTCTTGCTTTATGGCAAGCTTACTTTGTTAAAGACGCCCTTCAAGCCGCTCACCCTGGCTTGGAAGTCGAGTTAGTAACCATGGTGACCAAAGGTGACGTGATTTTAGATACACCACTAGCAAAAGTTGGCGGCAAAGGCTTGTTCGTAAAAGAGCTTGAAGTCGCGATGCTAGAAGGACGCGCAGACCTCGCCGTTCACTCAATGAAAGACGTACCCGTCGATTTCCCAGAAGGCCTTGGCCTCGTGACCATTTGTGAGCGTGAAGATCCTCGTGATGCCTTCGTCTCTAATACCTATAGCCACATTGATGAGCTCCCTCAAGGTGCCGTGGTTGGTACTTGCAGTTTGCGCCGTCAATGCCAACTGAAAGAATATCGTCCGGACATCATCATCAAAGAGCTTCGCGGTAATGTGGGCACTCGCCTTGGTAAGTTAGATGCGGGTGAGTATGATGCAATCATTCTTGCTGCGGCTGGCCTCAAACGATTGAAGCTTGAAGAACGCATTCGTAGCTTTATCGAACCAGAGCAATCACTACCAGCGGTAGGCCAAGGTGCTGTCGGTATTGAGTGCCGCCTTGACGATGAAAGACTGCTTAAGCTGCTTGAGCCACTTAACCACCAAGACACCGTAGACCGCGTTTTGTGTGAGCGCGCAATGAACCTTACGCTAGAAGGCGGCTGTCAGGTACCGATCGGCAGCTATGCCCTGCTAGACGGCGACAACATTTGGCTACGCGCATTAGTTGGCGAACCAGATGGCAGCGAAATTGTTCGTGGTGAAATTCGTGGCCATCGTAAAGATGGCGAAGCATTAGGAGTGCAGCTAGCCAATGAGCTGCTAGATAACGGCGCTCGTGAAATCCTAACTAAGCTGTACGCAGATCACGAATAACCATGGCAGTGTTGGTCACTCGGCCGGGAGAGCAAGGCAACGCGCTTTGCTCTCTGCTCGAAAGGCACGGCATTTCCGCATATCACCACCCTCTGATCGACATTGTCGCCGATCTCACGGACACGCACCTCTCTAAACATCTACATCAAGCTCAAATTGTTATCGCTGTTAGTCGACATGCAGTGCAATCTGCACAGCAAATCTTAGCCAGCAACGGGATGTCATGGCCGAAACAAGCTATTTACCTTGCCGTTGGTCAAAAAACAGCACACTATTTAAGCAAATGTACCCAACAGAAAGTACACTATCCCCAAGTCAGTGATAGTGAACACTTATTGCGACTGCCAGAGCTCAACAATGTGGCACAACAACAAGTTCTTATCCTTCGTGGTAACGGCGGAAGAGAGCTGATCAAAGATGCATTGGTGAGGCGTGGCGCAAAAGTTCACTATAGTGAGACTTACAAGAGAGAATTCATCCCATTCGATCCAGTAAGCTGTATCTCACTATGGAAAAACCTACAAATTAACCAGATTATTGTCACCAGTGGTGAACAACTGGATTATTTGTGCAGCCAATTGACGTCGGAGCAATTGACTTGGCTTAATCAACAAGAGTTGTATATCCCCAGTCAGCGTATCGCTGACATCGCAATTCAAAGGGGGTTCACTCGCGTGAGATGCACGGGAAGCGCATCCAACCAAGAATTACTGGCGGCTCTCCAGCCCTAGCTACACAGGATATAGGCATGACAAGTAAAAATAACGACCAAAAAAATAACGATAAAAACCTTTCCGAAGAAACCTCATCGGCACCGCTAGTCGAAAAAACCACATCGCAGCAGGATGCGGACCTTAAAAAAGAGCAACCACAAGCGGCCGAGCCCCCAAAAACAGCAGAGCCAACCAAAGTCGAGTTTGAAGAAAAACAAGGTAAACGCGGTGTCAAACTAGGCACGGTCGCTATCATCTTATCGATTATTTTTGGCGGTGGCCTCGCGTACAAGCTGCATCAACAGCAAGCCGATTACCAAGCGCAGATCGCCCAACTAAAAAGTCAGCTAGAAAGCACTCAAGCTTCCATGAAGCAAGAGCTCAGCCGGGTACAAGAAGAAACCATCGAGAAAGCAACAACCGTGACACACAAAGCGGAAGTGGTACTTGGACAGCAACAGAAGAGCATTGAAAGCTTACAGCTCGCCGTTGCCGATGTGAAAGGTCGTCGACCAAACGACTGGCTATTGGCGGAAGCCGATTACCTCGTCAAATTAGCCGGCCGTAAATTGTTCTTAGAGCACGATGTAGAAAGCGCGACTCAACTGATGGAAAGTGCAGACCAACGCATTGCAGCGCTGAATGACCCTAGTCTCGTCAAACTACGTAAAGCAATGGCGAACGATATCACCAAACTTCGCACGATCCCGCTAATTGACCGTG
This sequence comes from Vibrio sp. 811, assembly GCF_033339195.1. Classification (NCBI taxonomy): domain Bacteria; kingdom Pseudomonadati; phylum Pseudomonadota; class Gammaproteobacteria; order Vibrionales; family Vibrionaceae; genus Vibrio; species Vibrio sp. 811. Next base: position 2,454 of record NZ_JAWOUB010000023.1, on the reverse strand, counting down.
ATGGATTGGTACTACGCTTAACTGCCCTACAACAGCAAGTAGACAAGCTCCCTCTCGCCAATGCACTGCTACCTGAAGCTGAAGCCGTAGAAAACACTGAAGTGTCTGAAGATATCGCAAACTGGCAAGATAACTTAATGACCTCTTTGAAGGACTTTTCAGAAAACTTCATTACCTTCCGCACGCGCGATGGTAACGTCATTCCACTGCTTTCTCCTGAGCAACACTTTTACCTGAAAGAAAACATCAAAGCCAAATTGGAAACGGCAATAAAAGCGGTGTACCAAGAACAAGGTGAAATTTACACCACATCTCTAAAAACAGCCGACAAATGGGCATTAGCTTTCTTCAACCAAGACGATAATTCCGTTAAAGAGTTCAACAAAACGGTTAACCTGCTAAGTCAGCAAAATATTCAAGTGGAATACCCAACAAAACTGCAAAGTCAGTCTCAACTATCAGATGTCATCCGTGAACGCCTACGTCGTGAAGTCACAACGATGACAGGCATGGAGGATAAGTAATGTTTCGTCTTATTTTCCTATTTGTTGTGCTAGGCGCAGGACTATTTGTTGGCACCCAGTTTTCTGGTCAGCAAGGCTATGTACTCATCTCCATTGCCGAGAAAACGATTGAGATGAGCGTAACGACATTAGTGGTTTTCGTTATCGCTACACTCGCAGGTCTTTTTCTGCTTGAGTACCTGATTAAGAAGTTAGTTTATGCTAGTTCTACAACATGGAACTACTTCAGTGTTCGCAAAATGCGCCATTCCCGCCGATACACCAATGAAGGCATTATTAAACTTCTAGAAGGTGACTGGAAAGGTGCTGAGAAGAAAGTAACTCGCTGGGCAAATCATCACGATATGCCGCTGCTTTGCTACTTAGTTGCCTCTGAAGCCGCACAAGGTCAAGGTGATAAAGCAAAACGAGATCACTATCTAGAGCTAGCGAGCCAACAAGAGAACGCCCATCTCGCAGTAGAACTGACTCGAGCGAAACAATTTATCCGCGACAACGAGTTCGAGTCCGCTTTCGATACCTTGCAATCGTTAAAAAGTCAGTATGCGAGTAACTCTATTGTATTGAACTTGCTGAAAACAACGTACATGCAGCTAAAGTTGTGGCAACCTCTTATTGACCTCTTGCCACAACTAACCAAAGCAAAACTCATCTCGGAAGAAGAACATGCAGAGCTGATTCAAAAGGCGCAGTGCGGCTTACTCCATGAAGTAGCGCAGCAACAGGGTAGCGAAGGGCTAATCTCCCATTGGAATAGCCTCTCACGTAAAGTGAAACAAGACACACACCTCGTTGCCTGTTTTGCTCGAGAACTCATCACACGAAAAGCTGATGCAGAAGCCTTTACCGTGCTAAAAGAAGCATTAAAAAAACAACCAGCCCCAGAGCTTTATCAACTACTGCCAGATCTAAATCTGCCAGATACCCACCCTGTCGTGGTCTTCTTAGAGGGAGTAGTGAAGAAAGAACCGGATAACGCCGCTGCCCATAGCGCATTAGCGCACTTCTATTTCCGTCAAGAGAAGTGGCAAGAAGCCCAAGACCACTTTGAGATCGCCTTAAAGCTTCGCTCTGACGTCTCTGACTATGCATTCCTAGCAGACACACTAGAGAAGCAAAATCTAACCAAAGCTGCTCACGAAGTCTCTCGTAAAGCTCTCACGCTCGTCCAGAACGACTAAGTAGCAGTCATCTAACCAAGCCGGCAGCTCACTGTCGGCTTTTTTATTGCCTGCTATTAACCCTTTAGTCCTTACATCAATATGTTTATCAAATTCATTGGTTCCCAAGTAATTTCCAACTTCCTAGCAACTCACTATCGTTTCACTTTCACTCTTCTCTTTTGACTACTCTGATCCTGTCATTCCAGCAGAATCCAAAACAATTTTAAAAGATGCAGGAATACGTAACTTTAGCCTGTTGATGTATGGTTTTAAGACGTAGCTAGATTTAGGCAATAGAGCACACGCATCGCTAGACTGAGCAAAACAAAAAGATACATCAGTGAAACAGTGGCTATTTGAGTATGCTTATTTGTTCGGTCTATCCAGTAAAAGGGGCTAGAGAAGCAATGGTAGTGCTTTAAGAGAACGATAAGGCAATAGATGGTTCAACACCTTAACAAAGCATCTCCAACAACCTTATCGGGACAGCATGCAGTGATGAGGATGAACAGCTTTAGAGGCAACTGCACTTCTTAGCAAAAATCAAAATGTCACAACCAAGACCGATACCAATATTACTTTGTCGAAAAGTAGATCGCATATGGAATTGATTTTTGGCAAGCACAGATAGAGTAATAAAGATGTGCGGAAATGAAAAAAGCCTCGCTATTTCTAGCGAGGCTTCTTAATAGTGGCGGAGAGATAGGGATTTGAACCCTAGATACGCTATTAACGTATGCCGGTTTTCAAGACCGGTGCTTTCAACC
>NZ_JAWOUB010000022.1:0-56436 GCF_033339195.1 Vibrio sp. 811 | reverse complement strand
TTTAAAATACAAAACGCCCGATGAAGTACATCGAGCGTTTTAGTTAAAAAGTGTCAACCCATATCAGGACGGGTCATACTCGATGACTTTTAGATCATTCAATGTTTTGGATCTGCTCACGCATCTGTTCAATTAGAACTTTCAGTTCAACGCCCGATGCGGTGATGTCGGTGCTGATGGATTTCGACGCTAGCGTGTTCGATTCACGGTTGAACTCTTGCATCATGAAGTCCAGACGACGACCGACTGCGCCACCTTTTTTCAGAATGTTTGTGGTTTCTTTTACGTGAGAATCAAGACGGTCTAGCTCTTCTGCTACGTCTGATTTCTGTGCCAGAAGGATAAGCTCTTGCTCAACGCGAGATGGGTCTAGCTCTACTTTCGCATCTTCAAATTTAGAGAACAGACGCTCACGTTGCCACTCTAGTATTTCTGGCATGCGTGCGCGCACTTTCACAACTTCTGATGTGATCGCTTCTAGGCGTTGCTCAATCAGCGCCTTCATGTTCTCGCCTTCACGAGCGCGCGCTTCAATAAATTCATCCATTGCGCCATCAAACGCTTCTAGTAGCACTTTATTTACCGCATCCATGTCTTGCTCTGGCGTTTCCATTACCCCCGGCCATTGCATGACTTGAAATGGATTGATTCGGCTCAGTTCACCAGTCATGTGCATGACTTGTTCAGCGGCTTTAATTACCTGGCTAGCAAGCGCTTCATTGATGCTAAGCTCACCTTTTGCGGCAGGGTTTGCTTCAAAACGTAGATTACATTCTACTTTTCCTCGCGCTAAGCGCTTACGAAAACGCTCGCGTAAAACGGGCTCTAATCCGCGAAATTGTTCTGGCATGCGGAAGTATGTTTCTAAATAACGCTGGTTCACGCTGCGGATTTCCCATACCGCAGAACCCCAATCGCCTTTTACTTCTTTGCGTGCATACGCTGTCATACTGTAAATCATCGAATTTTCCTGTCTTCATTTTTTGAAAATTACTTCAAGAGTGTATCACGCTGCGTCGATAGGTGCGCGGGATGTATGGATTGTTTATGTTGTGCCAGAGGCGTAACCTATGAATCCGGAATCGATTCCGTTATAATCTTCGCCCAACCAAATCGTCTTCTCCTCATATTTAAGGTAGATGCCCATGCGTCCAAACGATCGCAAGGCGGATCAAGTTCGCCCTATCAAAATTACTCGTAACTACACAGCTTACGCTGAAGGGTCAGTGCTAGTTGAGTTCGGTAACACCAAAGTGTTGTGTAATGCGACCGTCGAAGAATCTGTGCCACGTTGGCTAAAAGGTCAAGGTAAAGGCTGGGTTACAGCTGAATACGGCATGCTACCTCGAGCAACACATTCTCGTACTCGTCGTGAAGCGGCAAGTGGAAAGCAAGGCGGCCGTACGATGGAAATTCAGCGTCTTATCGCGCGAAGCCTACGTGCAGTTGTCGATCTAAAAGCCATGGGTGAGTTCATGATCACCGTTGACTGTGACGTTATCCAAGCTGACGGTGGTACGCGTACTGCATCCATCAGCGGCGCAAGTGTTGCAATGGCCGATGCATTTCAACACCTAGTAGATAGCGGCAAGCTAAAAGCGAATCCAATGAAAGGCCACGTAGCGGCAGTTTCTGTCGGCTTACTAGGCGACGAAGTATTGTGTGATCTTGAATACGTTGAAGATTCAGCGGCAGACACAGACATGAACGTAGTAATGACCGAAGAAGGCAAGATGATTGAAATTCAGGGCACCGCAGAAGGTGAACCGTTCAGTCACGAACAGCTGATGGCATTGCTCGAGTCGGCGAAAGTCGGCATTACGGAAATTGTCGCAGCGCAGAAGGCGGCGTTAGCCAATTGATTTAGATAGCTCCCATTATGGGGGCTATTTTTTTATCTCGACAATAGAGAAATGAATGATTGTCGAGAAGAGACACAAGAAACCAAGGACATAGAGAGAAAATAATGAAAGCATACCAGCGTGAATTTATTGAGTTTGCACTTGAGAAAGAAGTTCTTAAGTTTGGTGAGTTTACTTTGAAATCTGGCCGTAAAAGCCCGTACTTCTTTAACGCTGGTCTTTTCAATACTGGTCGTGACCTAGCGCGTCTTGGTCGTTTTTACGCAGCAGCGCTCGCTGATTCTGGCATTGAGTTTGATGTGCTGTTTGGCCCGGCGTACAAAGGTATCCCAATCGCGACGACAACAGCAGTCGCGCTGGCGGATCATCATGACGTCGACACGCCTTACTGCTTCAACCGTAAAGAAGCGAAAGATCACGGCGAAGGCGGTAACCTTGTAGGCTCTGCGCTTGAAGGTCGTATCATGCTAGTAGATGACGTAATCACAGCAGGTACTGCGATTCGTGAATCGATGGAAATCATTCAAGCAAATGGCGCAGACCTTGCTGGTGTGTTGGTTGCGATTGACCGCCAAGAAAAAGGCAAAGGTGAGTTGTCTGCGATTCAAGAAGTGGAGCGTGACTTTGGTTGTGCAATCATCTCGATCGTTAGCTTGACTGACCTTGTGACTTTCCTTGAAGAGAAAGGCACAGACAAAGAGCATCTAGAAGCAGTCAAAGCGTACCGCGCAGAATACGGCATTTAATTGGTTACTTTTTCTGAAAAAGTAAAAAGGGCAGATGGATATTCATCTGCCCTTTTTTGTTTTTGGATTTATCGCCTTGACCACTTACTTATAGCGAATGCCTTTCTCGACATGCTCATCTTGCATGGTTTTGTAGCGTTTATGGAGCCACATCCATTGCTCTGGAGCGCGTAGAATGACTTCTTCCACATACTTGTTCATATAAGCGGCAGCGGCGACTTCGTCTTTTTGTGGATAATCGGCTTCAATGCACTTATCGGCGATGATGTCGTATTTCCCTTCGTTATTGCGAAACCCTGAGCCTGGGATGATCGCACATTTTGAGGTATACGCCAGAATGCTCGTGCCTGTTGTCGTACACGCATCGTCTACGGCAAAGAAGGGCACAAATACTGATTTTTTGCGACCGTAATCGTGATCCGGTAAATAGAACAGACGCTCACCGCTGCGTAAAACACGAATCATCTTTTTTACATCTTTACGATCAATCAGTTTATTGCCGTTATGTGTTCGTCCCCAATACTGGATAAAGTTATAAGCAGGATTATTATGCGGACGAAACGCGCCGTACCCGGCCACGTCTAACACGGCGAAAGCACGCGCAGTGATCTCTAGATTAAGAGCATGGACACAACAAAGTAGGACGCCTTTACCTTCTTTGGCTTTTTCACGCAGTGCGCCGAGATCTTTCTCGACGATCAGGTTTTTAAAGCGCCAAGTCGGCCAGAACCAAGTGATTCCGGTTTCTATCAGTGCCATACCGGTATTTTTGAAGTTCTCTTCAACAATGTGTTGAATCTCTTCAGGTGTTTTGTCTGGAAAGGCCAATTCTAAGTTACGCTGAGCAACGTGGACACGCTTTTTACCGTAGCGCATGCCAAGTTTGCCGAGTGAACGACCTAATGAAAGCAGCAGCCGATAAGGAAGAATATTGACGAGGATGGCCAACAGACCAAAACCAAGCCATACGCCCCAGTTACGAGGGTGAAGAAGTGAAAGAGAAAACTCGGGCTGCGTGTATTTGTCTTTACTCATAGTCTTTTACTTTATTTGTGCACTCAAAAGCGCCCAGTACTCGTCAAAGTTTGCAGTCGGCTGGTATTTAAAGTCGCTACGCACAAAGCGGTTTAGGCTCCCCTCAACTTGTCCCAGAATTTGCGCGGCTAGGATGCGCTCTTCGACAGGGAAAGACTTCCCTTCACGAATCTTACGTTCACGCAGGATTTGGCGCAATTGTGTTTCTATACGCTCAAAGAGTTGATTGATGCGTTCACGTAGGCGTTCATTTTCAAACATTAGAGCATGACCCGACAAAATGCGTGTCAGACCTGGGTTACGTTCAGAGAACGCCAAAATAAGGTGCATCACCATACGAATACGCTCTAGTGTATCTTTTTCGTCGTCTAGAATACGGTTGATACGTGTCATCAAGGCTTCTTCAATGAACTCAATCAACCCTTCGAACATGCGCGCTTTACTTGGGAAATGACGATACAGCGCGGCTTCTGAAACGCCGACTTGCTTGGCCAGTTTTGCCGTAGTAATGCGTGAAGCGCCATCTGTTGATTCAAGCATTTCTGCCAATGCTTGTAAGATCTCTTCACGACGGTTGGATTTTTTACTGCCGGCCATTAGTTACTTCCTTTCAAAATACAAAGTTGAGCGGAGGGGATTATAAGACGCTATTTCGCCTCAAACTAGACCACTAAGGGTGGAATGGGAGATTTAACACCCTTAGTTGTCATTTTTGTACCAAATTTATGCCAGCTTTTGTAAAAAATTGGCAGGGTTTTCAAACGTTAGTTACATCAATTGATGCATTTTTTCGAGAATTTTAAAGCTCAATGCTTCTTTTGATTCTAAAGCGAGCGCAAGTTCACCTTCAGGCCAGTAAAGGGTAATTGCGTTGTCGTTGCTGTTAAATCCTTGCCCTGCAACCGAAACGTCGTTTGCACAGATCATATCGAGGTTTTTCTTTGTTAACTTGCCTCGAGCATAGGTCTCTACATCATTGGTTTCAGCCGCAAAACCGACGGTAAACGGACGCTTCTCCGTCATTGCTGCCACAGATGCAACAATATCAGGATTTTTAACCATATTAATGACCATTTCGTCGTTGTCTTCTGTCTTTTTCAACTTTTGAGACGCGATCGTTTGTGGGCGGTAGTCGGCAACGGCAGCGCAGCTAATAAAGGCATCATGCTGGTTTGCATGTGTCATAACGGCTTCGTACATCTCTTGTGCACTGGAAACATTTATGCGCTCAACACCTACGGGCGTATTTAAACTGACAGGACCGCTCACGAGGGTGACTTTTGCTCCCATCTGCGCTGCGGCGCTCGCCAATGCATAGCCCATTTTCCCGGAGCTATGGTTCGTAATGTAACGCACTGGATCAATCGCTTCGCGAGTTGGTCCGGCGGTAATGAGTATCGACCTACCTTCTAGCAATTTTGGTTGAAAGAACTGTTCACATAGATGTACTAGCTGCATTGGTTCCAGCATTCGACCTGGTCCTACATCACCACAGGCTTGCTCTCCTGCCGCAGGGCCCCAGATGTGCATACCACGACGCGCTAACGTAGCGATGTTCTCTTGGGTTGCGATATTGCGATACATCTGTTGATTCATCGCAGGAGAAACAGCAACAGGGGAATCCGTCGCGAGCACGAGCGTAGTAAGTAAATCGTTCCCCATGCCTGCGGACATGCGCGCGATTAAGTCCGCGGTCGCGGGCGCTAATAGCACTAAATCTGCCCATTTGGCCAATTCAATATGGCCCATAGAGGCTTCCGCTGCTGGGTCTAGTAAACTGTCCGAGACAGGACGGCCCGAAACGGCTTGCATGGTTAAAGGGGTAATGAACTCTTTTGCGGCTTTCGTCATTACAACTTGAACTTGCGCTCCTCTCTCTATGAGGCGACGGGTTAGCTCCGCACATTTATACGCGGCAATACCGCCACTGATGCCGAGTAGAATTTTCTTTCCTGCTAGTGTTTGCATGTGAGATCTCCAATTTGATGACCGGATTTTAACACAATTCAAAGTCTGACCGCCCGAGCATATATAACGAGAAGATAATTCACATCAAACTCCAGAGTATTAATCTGACCGAGGAAGGGAAAATTCTCGCCTACCTCACAGACAAGTTGCGCGGAGTTTGCAAGTCTGAAAAGAAAAAGAGGTAGTGGAAACCATGGTGTTGAAAAGTCGAAACAAATTGCTGCTGATAACCCTAATTCCGCTGTTGTTGATCACTACGTTGATCTCAGTGGTGTATTACATCAACAGCAGTAAAAGTTTGGAAGCGGAGCTAGCAAGAGACAGGCAAGAGCTCATCGAAACGAAAAAGAAAGAGTTACAAGCCTACATGATGATGGGCGTGACGGCGATAAAACCGTTATACGACGCGGATGTAAATGGAAGTAATAAAGAGGCAGCAAAAGAAATTCTGAAAGCCATGCGCTTTGAAAGCGATGGTTACTTTTTTGCCTACGACTCTCAAGGTGTGAATACGTTGCACGCCATCAAACCTGCATTAGAGGGTAAAAACCTTTACGACTTAAAAGATGAAAATGGGGTCGCAGTTATTGCGGGCTTGATTGATGCTTCTCAAAAAGGGGATGGGTTCCTCTATTTCTCGTGGCATAAACCGACCATTGACGCACAAGCGCCTAAGTTGGGCTATGCAGAATATCTATCGAAATGGGACTGGGTTTTAGGTACTGGCGTTTATATTGATGACATCGACCAGCAAGTTGCGATGCACAGAGAGTTAAAGACTCAAGAGCTAAAAGAGCATACGTTATCTGCCGTGCTGATTTCCGTTATTGGATTGATCATTACCAGTGTTCTCACCAGTATAGTGGTGTCTAAAGGCATTCAGCCATTACAACATGTCGCGGCGTCATTAAAAGATGTTGCCGCAGGCGGCGGTGACTTAACGGCTCGTTTAAAAGTCGAAAGTCAGGATGAAGTCGGTGAAGTGGCGGCGGCGTTTAATGAGTTTATGGATAAGCTGCATCCACTGATGCAGGACATTCATCGCACTGCGACGACAGTACAGACCGTTTCCCAAAGCCTAAACACTCAGACCAGCCAAGCGAGCGGTCAAATGCAGGATCACTGTTTAGAGACGGACAAAGTCGTGACGGCAGTGACGCAAATGAGCATGACTGCCAAAGAAGTAGCCAGCAATACTAATGCGACCGCGCAGGCAATTGACGATGCCAACAGTCAAGTCACCGCCGCTCAGCATGAGGTCGAGCAAGCAATAGAAGGCATTACCGAACTCGTGACGGAGATAGACAGCACGTCAGATGCAATTTCTGAGTTGAGTTTACAGACCGAAAAAATAACCCAAGTGCTGGATGTGATTGGCGAGATAGCCGAGCAAACGAATTTGTTGGCCCTAAATGCGGCGATTGAAGCGGCTAGAGCCGGTGAGCAAGGTCGAGGGTTTGCCGTCGTTGCGGATGAAGTGCGCTCGTTAGCCAGTCGTACGCAAAATAGTACTCATGAAATTGGCGACATGCTCAAGCAGCTACAAAATGGTGTATCAAGAGCGGTCAGTACGATGTCGGTGAGCCAAAAACGAGGTGTCAAAACGGCGGAAGAATCTGCGCTCATTCAGCAATCTCTTTCTGGTGTTCATCATTCTATCGGAACAATTCGAGATATGGGTATTCAAACCGCGTCTGCCGCAGAAGAACAAAGTGCGGTTGCAGAAGACATCAACCAAAACTTAGTGGCTATTCAACAGATCGTGAACAACATTAATGAGACGTTGCAGCATGCCGAGTCAATCAGCACGCAGCTATCACAGTCTGGAACGGAAATTCACGGCTTGGTTGGCAACTTTAAACTCTGATGAACTGTTAAGTTGCATGGAAAGCACTGATGGTACGAAGAAAGCGAAAGTCATACTCGACTTTCGCTTTTTGTTTTGTGGAATAGGGACACTTTCCATATAAAGAGACATCAGATGATACTGAAAGCTTTGCCAAATGAGTCCATGCCCAGAGAGAAGCTACTGCAACGAGGGCCGCAAGCTTTGACCGATGCCGAACTGCTGGCCATCTTCTTGCGCACAGGCACCCGCGGAATGAACGTGATTGAGCTTGCAGACTTCCTTATTCAAGACTTTGGTTCGCTCAGACAACTATTTTCAGCATCAGAAGAAGAGTTTTGTCGTCACAAAGGATTAGGGCAAGCCAAGTATGTTCAGTTGCAAGCGGTACTAGAAATGACACAACGTTACTTGGCGGAGACGCTAAAGCGTGGTGATGCCTTAACCAGCCCCGACCAAACTAAGTTATATCTGTCTTCTATTTTAAGGGATCGGCAAAGAGAGGCTTTTTATATTCTTTTTCTCGATAACCAGCACCGAGTGATAAAAGATGAAATTTTATTTGAAGGAACGTTGGATGCAGCGTCGGTGTATCCGAGAGAAGTTGTTAAGCGTGCTCTGCATCATAACGCGGCGGCTTTGATTTTGGCGCACAATCATCCTTCAGGCGTTGCTGAGCCGAGCCAAGCTGACAGAAGGATTACAAGGCGTCTCACCGACGCATTAGCATTGGTGGATATTCGTATTTTGGACCATTTCGTCATCGGAGATGGGGAAAGTGTCTCTTTTGCTGAAAGAGGCTGGATGTAACTGTGCGTTTTTTAGGTTGTTAGTTGCTAAAAATCTGCTATCATCCACGCCACTAAATTTTTAACTGAATTCAGCTTGGACTGCTAAAAAAATCTGCTGTCTAAAAAAAGATCACGAAAACCTGTAAAAAGGATCTGTTCGGGTCTTGAGCAATGCATATCAAGTTAGTATAATGCGCGACCTTTGATAGCCTTGTATGGATTTTCCATAGCGGTTCTTAACCTCTAACTTCTTTTCGAGAGATAGAGAGGTTCGGCCACCAAGGTTGATATCGAGCTGAAACGATTTTGGAGAAGACATTCATGTCACGAGTATGCCAAGTAACTGGTAAGCGTCCAGTAACGGGTAACAACCGTTCACACGCACGAAATGCTACTAAGCGTCGTTTTCTGCCGAACCTACAAACTCATCGTTTCTGGGTAGAGAGCGAAAAACGTTTTGTTAAACTACGTCTATCTGCTAAAGGTATGCGCATCATCGACAAGAAAGGTATTGATACTGTTCTTGCAGACATGCGTGCACGTGGCGAAAACGTTTAAGAGGAAATAAGCAATGGCAAAGAAAGGCGTTCGTGAGAAAATCCGTCTAGTATCTTCTGCAGGTACAGGCCACTTCTACACAACTGATAAGAACAAGCGTAACATGCCAGGCAAATTTGAGATCAAAAAGTTTGATCCAGTAGTTCGCCAGCACGTTATGTACAAAGAAGCAAAAATCAAATAATTGGTTTCAGTCTCTTTGATGAATTGAAAAACCCAACTTTCGAGTTGGGTTTTTTATTACCTGAATAAAAGTGCTGAAGATAAAGTGTTCAGTACGTCATCGGATTATAAAGTACTGCTGAAGTTATTTTACTGGTCCGACTCTATACTCGAATTTTTGATTGATCGCTCTCTGCCGCTTAGTTACCACTTCCCTACACACTTGCACACCGTTGTTCTAGTCAAGCTCAATACTCTTTGGTAATTTACTCATAACGATAAGAGAGTAGAGATGGTTATGCGTGTGAGTCCGGCTCGTCGCCGCCGATGGAACAATATTCTTATTCTGGGCATTATCGCGTTTATAGTGATCTTAAATGCGCCGATGTGGATCAAAACTTACCTATTAACAGCCCAAGCAGACCCTTACCCAAATGTACTTCGCTCCGACTATACGGTGGAGTCTTTGTACTATAGTGGCTGGGAGTTCGAGCTGCATGATGGACGGTGGCAATCCAACATCAAAGTCGATGCACCGATCAGTGAACTTGTATCACGCTGGCAATCATTAGAAGGGACGGAGCTTACCTCAAAACAGTACGATCATTTAAAACCTAACCTGACGGTACCTGAAACGGTAGAAGTCTGGTATCAGGATATCGAAGAGCCGCAGCGGGTGACTTTCTTTCGTTTATCTGATTTTTGGCTATTTAAAACCTGGCAAGACAAATGGGTCGCTATCTCCGTCGATGAAAACTACCTTATGCCAGAGTAGAGTCTTTTTGCGCCTATACCCCTAATAAGCTTCCCTATTTATCGTTTTTCTTTTCGATTATGCTAGCAGCGAGAACTATTAGCCGGTGAATTGGAGAATCTAATGCCTGAGTTGCCAGAAGTTGAAGTGAGCCGTATGGGGATTAGCCCCCACATGGTTGGACAAACGATCCAGTCGTTTACTTTTCGAACGCCTAAATTGCGCTGGGATATTCCTACAGAGCTTAAAAAATTGGAAGGGCAGGTGATCCGTGCGATTAGCCGTCGTGCGAAATACTTACTGATCGAAACAAGCACAGGTACAGCCATTGTTCACTTGGGCATGTCTGGGTCTTTACGTGTCCTAGATGCCGACTTTCCGCCAGCAAAGCACGATCATGTGGATCTCAAACTAAGCAGTGGAAAAATACTGCGTTATAACGATCCGCGTCGTTTTGGGGCATGGCTGTGGTGTGCTCCTGGTGAGTCACATGCTGTACTAGCAAACATGGGGCCTGAGCCTTTAACTGAAGAGTTCAATGCGGAATATGTAGCGGAGAAAGCTAAAAATAAGCGTGTCGCCGTCAAGCAGTTCATCATGGACAACAAAGTCGTGGTTGGTGTTGGGAACATCTACGCGAATGAGTCGTTGTTTAAGTCTCGAATTCACCCTTCAAGGCCCGCAGGTAAGTTGACTTCTCAAGAGTGGAGGTTACTTGTTGAAAATATCAAAATGACACTTGAGATTGCCATTACGCAAGGTGGGACTACTCTGAAAGATTTTGCGCAAGCCGATGGAAAGCCGGGTTACTTTGCACAAGAGTTATTGGTTTACGGAAAAGCCGGAGAGCCATGCCCAGAGTGCGGCGAACGACTTCAAGAGCTAAAGATTGGCCAACGTAATACCTTCTTTTGTAGTGAGTGTCAGAAGTAAGTCGAGCTATTATCGAGCTTAAGTTGTTGTAATCTTGCGTTCGAGCCTCAATAATTCAATCAGTTTCGAATAACTTAGTAAATTATATGAAAGTCATTTATCCGGGCACTTTTGATCCAGTGACTAATGGTCACCTCAATCTAATAGAACGTACTCACGAAATGTTTGATGAGGTTGTGATTGGCGTAGCCGCAAGCCCATCGAAGAACACTATGTTTTCATTGGAAGAGCGCGTTGCACTGATGCAGGACGTTGTAGCGCATTTACCTGGTGTGACGGTAAAAGGGTTCTCCGGGTTATTAGTGGATTTCGCGAGAAATGAGAAAGCTAAGGTTCTTATTCGTGGTTTACGAACAACGGTAGACTTTGAATACGAGTTTGGACTGACCAACATGTACCGAAAGCTATTACCAGGAATCGAGAGCGTATTTTTAACTCCTGAAGAAGAGTTTGCGTTTTTATCGTCGACTATCGTGAGAGAAGTAGCGATTCATGGCGGAAGTATCGAACAATTCGTTCCCAAGCCAGTAGCCATCGCGATTGGGGAAAAACTCAATGAAAGACAGTAAGTTCCCTTATTATTTCTCAAACGCTCTCTCGATACTTATCCCTCGCTTTGTATATCGAGCACAAGCCAAGCGTTTACTTTCGAATCTGACCGAAGCAGAGCAGCAACGCTGTATTGAGCGGGTGAACTATTACAATAAGTGTGAAACGCCGTTTTCAGTTGATAGCCGAGAACAAAGTTACTCGACCATCGATACATTCAAAAAAACGAAAGGCTGGACGTATTTTTTCGATCTTCGCCAAGTTGTACGCTATTTCCCTTCCAGTTTTGCGTTTAACTACATCAACGGCGATGTTACACACATCCCCAATGTACCGAGCTTTATAAAAAGCCGCCCTATTTTTGGTAACAACCAAAATTCAGTGGTGTTGAAACTTAATCAAGTTCGTCATTTTAAATTTATTGACGATCCTGTTCGCTATCAAGATAAAAAGGACATGGTAGCGTGGCGTGGCGTGGGTTTTCAGCCGCATCGTAAAAAGGTGATTCATGCGTTTTACAACCATCCGCAATGCAATATTGGCCAGACCCGCCCGGTAGAAGGGAAACCATGGGAAAAGGGCTTTATGAGTATTGAAGAGCAACTGCAGTATAAGTTTTTGCTCTGTATAGAAGGCAATGATGTGGCCACCAACCTTAAGTGGGCTATGTCGTCTAACTCCTTGGTTATTATGTCAAAGCCAAAATATGAGACTTGGTTTATGGAAGGTAAGTTAGAGGCAGGCGTCCACTATGTTGAAGTGAAGGATGACTATTCGGATTTGCCCGAAAAGATGGATTATTACCTAGCGAATGAGCAAGAAGCATTAGCGATCATTGAAAATGCGCACCAGTGGGTTGAGCAGTTCAAAGATAAACGTAAAGAGCGTTTGATCTCATTGATGGTTGCCGATAAGTACTTCGCTTTATCTCAGCAACAATAAAAAAGGGGCGAAACGCCCCTTTTTATAATCTTAAGCTTCTAGAAATTGATCAACACCATTCTTACAGCGTTTAAGCTTGTTTTTAATGGTGTTTTCTAAAATCTCGTCATTTTGTCCGAGTGACGCACGAGAGTTTTCTACGTGGTACAAGTGGTAGCCTACACCTGCGAATTTTAGGTAAAGACGTGACTTACCCGCATTCAACATGCGATGAACAAACTCGCTGTCTTCGCGTCCCCATCCAACAAAATCTTGGTTGAAGCCATTCACCTCAAGTGCATCCTCTCTCCAGAATGCCATATTACAGCTGCGTGTTGAATTAGCATTATTACGTTTGCGCGAGAACCATTTTGATAGCAGTATATTGGTGATACAGTTCTTGCGATTGCGAATGCCTTTGCTAAAAATAGAAGGTACTAGGCTGCTTTCCATAATCGCTTTACTGCAGTTTTCATCTGTTAGCACACGTCCACCCTGCACAAACCAATTTGGCTTTGCGACGCGTTTATGTGATTCAATAAATGATGGTGATAACACCATGTCACCATCAATAATTATGATATAACGACCAGAGGATTTTGCGATGGCACGGTTGCGGCTCATCGCAGCACGAAAGCCATTATCTTCCTGCCAGCTATGAATAAGTGGTACGGGAAAGCCGTCACGCAGTTGATCGATCATTGCTTTGGTATCGTCTCGAGAACCGTCATCTGCAACGATGACTTCATCAGGCAAAACGGTTTGACGTTTCACGCTTTCTAACACCGCTTTTAATGCTTCTTTCCAGTTGTAAGTGGTGATAATTAAAGTCGTTTTCATGATTTTTTTGCCTGTTCACGTAAGTAGAGATCGATATATTTTACAAAAGTAGAGTGCATGCTTAGCCAAGCTAGAATGAAACCATGTTTGCCATCAAGGAAGCCTCGTTTGAGAACATACATCTTCAAAAAGCTCGCAAGAGCGTGAACGATAGCGGTCGTTAACCCCGCTTTCTTTTTACCTTCCCGTTCATCTGTCCAGGCCTTGAGGTAACCAGTGGTTTTATTGATGTAATGATGAAGGTGCTCGTAAGTGTAGTGATGCAGTCGACCATCCAGTTTTTCAGTTTGATAGTTTTTCTCATCAACTTTTTCATGAACGAGCGAATCATTATATTGTGTATATTCGGTGCGATATAAGCGCACAATCCAGTCTGGAGACCAACCAGAATGGTAGATGAACTTACCAAACGCTGAGCTTAGTCGATTAAGTTTGTATAAAACGTTCGGCTTATTGGCTGATACCGCGTGTAAGATACTTTCTTTTAGCTCTGGAGTGACTTGTTCGTCCGCATCAAGCCACAAAACGTAGTCTGCCGTAACGTATTGCTGCGCCAGTTGGCGCTGTTTACCGAATCCTGGCCAATCTAGGTTGGTGTAAAACTTATCTGTGTATTGTCGGGCGATTTCTTCAGTGCGATCAGTGCTGCCCGAGTCTAGAAGGACAATCTCATCGACCCAATCTTTTACTGTGTCTAGACAAGCTTGTAAGTGCTTCTCTTCATTTTTTACAATTAAGGCAACGGCTAAGGTTGGTTTGGACAAGGTCATTTCCTTCTTAACAAATCAAGACAGTAAGTTTACTGGTATTGAGGATACAAATCTTCTAAGACTTGATCGAACATGCTCATTACTTGAGTGTTAGTAATGCGGTTCATTGCCGTTTCATCTTTAGCGCGAGTTCGCCAGCTTAACTCGTGACTATTTTTGCCTGTTTCCGCAAAGATCGTTTCTTCATAAACCGAGACAACGTATTTTAGGTAGCGGTAAGGTCCCACTCGAAGCGGATTATGGTGTGCATAGAGCCCGATGATTGGCGTTTTCATGGCATTTGCCATGTGTGCTGGTCCGGTATCGGGGGCGATGACCATTTCAACCTTATCTATTAACGCAAGCATTTGCAGAATTGAGCTTTGTCCAACTAAATTTAGACACGGTTCTTCCAAGCGAGATTGAATGGCCTCTGCCAGGTCCAATTCTACCTGAGCAGGGCTGCCTGCCAGAATCACGTTCCAGCCTTTTGCTCTGGCGTGATGAATCACATCCACATAACCTTCCGCGTTCCAGTTTTTATAAGCTTTGCTCGCACCAGGCACAATCAGCAGGTTAGGTTTACTACGAGAAATATGAGACTCTGCCCAAGCTTGGTCGTGGTCTGAATAAGAAAGTACCCAGTCTAGTTCTGCCTTTGGTACCCCAATTTGATGTGCAAAGGCCATTAAGCCATCTGCGACATGCAGAGATTGCGGGGAAGGCACTTTGACATTGGTAAATAGTGTTTGAAAGTCCTGGCTTCTATCAGAAGAGAAACCAAGTTTGTATTTTGCTTTAATGCCCAACGTTGCGACACTCGCTCGAATCGCGTACTGCATATGCAATAGCGCATCAAACTCTCTGCCTTTCAGCTGTCGCCAAAGTGATTTGTAGCCATCTATTCCCGCTTTTTTATCAAAAACAATTACTTCTACACCATCGATGGCGGCTAATAACTGGGCTTCAAGTTTACCCGTTATCCAAGTAATCTGGGTCGAAGGCCAGTGTTTCTGAATAGCTTGAATGGTGGCGATAGTATTGCAAACGTCTCCGATAGCGGACAAACGCAAGACGCATAGTGACGATGGGGCAGAAGTGAACATAATTATTGTCTGATTCGATGAATAGAGGCAGGTAAATTATGCAGACATCCCCAATAAATGTAAAATACACGGCTCGAATATAGCTAAGTACTGATAAGTGTTCTGCAATGTCAAAGACAACACCACATCAATCGCAAGAATCTGGCAAGCCGGGTAACACCGGGCTAAAGCGCATCGTTAAAGCGACGGGTTATTCGATCCAAGGATTAAAAGCGGCTTTTAAGCATGAAGCTGCCATTCGACAAGAGTTGGCTCTGTTGAGTATTGCTGTGATTTTGGCTTGGCTAGTGGATGTCGGCATGGTTGAGCGTATCTTAATGATCGGGGTCGTGGTATTAGTCTTGATTGTAGAGCTTGTAAACTCAGCGATTGAGGCAGTGGTTGATCGTATCGGTATTGAACGGCATGAACTCAGTGGTCGAGCTAAAGATATAGGCTCTGCTGCCGTTATGGTTGCTTTGGCGTTTGCTGCATTTACTTGGTTGTATATATTAGCCAGCCGGTATTTAGGCTAGAGGGTGAGCGTATGACTCAACAGTATAAAAACAACAACCAAGTGATCTGGTTTGATGACGAGATCATTACAGACCCTAGCCAACCGATATTTGATGCGGAATACTGGCA
This sequence comes from Vibrio sp. 811, assembly GCF_033339195.1. NCBI lineage: Bacteria > Pseudomonadati > Pseudomonadota > Gammaproteobacteria > Vibrionales > Vibrionaceae > Vibrio > Vibrio sp. 811. The sequence continues at coordinate 40,992 of NZ_JAWOUB010000022.1, read as the reverse complement.
GTCCTCCGACAAGGTGGTTGGCAGTGCGACGGGGCGAGGCACGACATGGTTTATCCAACTAGAGAACATGCAAGCGGCACTACGTCATTACCGTCGTGGCGGTTTGTTTGGGAAGTTAGTTAACGATCATTATTGGTTCTCTGGCTGGGATAACACCCGTTGTGCGCAAGAGTTTCAGCTTTTGTTGGCGCTAATTGAGGCTGGGGTGCACGTTCCTCGTCCTATTGCAGCAAGAGCCGTAAAGTCAGGACTCTTCTATCAAGCTGATTTATTAAGTGAGCGAATCCCAAACGCCAGAGATCTGGTTAGTATCTTGCAAGAACAGTCTTTATCGGTAGAAATGTATCAGAAAATAGGGCAAGAAATTGCCAAGATGCATCAGGTTGGCGTTAACCATACTGATTTGAATATCCACAATATCTTGATCGACGACAAAGATAAGGTATGGATTATCGATTTTGATAAGTGTCGTTTTGAAACTTCTGGTGACTGGAAGCATCAAAATCTAAATAGACTTCTGCGTTCATTTAATAAAGAGCGTTTAAAGCGACAGATTATTTGGCAAGAATCCGATTTTGAACATTTTCAGGACGGTTATGCTTCTCAATCTTAATTGAGTTTTTTATCATTTTATGTTGATTGCTCTAAGTAAGCCTTCTTGAGTCTAACGATGCTCGAGTGAGTCTATAAACTACAATAATCATAAAGTATTCATGTGTATCTGATGGCACAAAAATTAACGTAGGTAACATTTGTAATGAAAATATTAGTAACCGGTGGAGCAGGCTTTATTGGGTCAGCTGTTGTCCGACATATCATTCGTGACACCCAAGATACCGTCATCAATTTAGATAAACTGACCTACGCAGGGAATCTAGAATCACTGGTTGATGTCTCAGAGAGTGAACGTTACTACTTTGAGCAAGTAGATATCTGTGACCGAGCTGAACTAGATCGCGTGTTTTCAGAGCATCAACCCGATAGGGTGATGCATTTGGCCGCCGAGTCTCATGTCGATCGCTCTATTGATGGTCCTGCTGCTTTTATTGAGACCAACGTGATGGGCACTTACCATTTGCTTGAAGCGGCTCGTCAATATTGGTCGGGCTTAAATGAAGCGCGCCAATCGGCATTCCGTTTTCATCATATTTCTACGGATGAAGTGTATGGTGATTTAGAGGGAACGGATGATTTGTTCACCGAAACCACTTCATACGCGCCGAGCAGCCCATATTCTGCATCTAAAGCTTCGAGCGATCACCTGGTTCGCGCTTGGCAACGTACTTATGGCTTACCAACACTTATCACTAATTGCTCGAACAACTATGGCCCGTACCACTTCCCAGAGAAGTTGATCCCTCTGATGATTTTAAATGCCCTCGATGGCAAGCCGTTGCCTGTGTATGGTGATGGTATGCAGATCCGAGATTGGCTGTTTGTGGAAGACCATGCTCGCGCGCTGTACAAAGTGGTCAACGAAGGTGAAGTCGGTGAAACCTACAACATTGGTGGCCATAACGAAAAAGCCAACATCGAAGTGGTGAAAACCATTTGTGCTTTGCTTGAAGAGCTGCAACCAAACAAACCTGCAGGTGTTGAGTCTTATGAATCTTTGATCACGTATGTGAAAGATCGCCCAGGTCATGATGTGCGTTACGCAATTGATGCCACCAAGATTGCTCAAGAGCTTGGCTGGACGCCAGAAGAAACGTTTGAAAGCGGTATTCGCAAAACCGTGGAATGGTACCTCAATAATCCGCAATGGTGGCAACGCGTACTTGATGGTTCATACTGTTTAGAGCGATTAGGAGCGGGCGAATAATGAAAGGCATTATTTTAGCAGGTGGCTCGGGCACTCGCCTTTACCCTATTACACGCGGTGTCTCTAAGCAGTTACTGCCGGTTTATGACAAACCAATGATTTACTACCCGTTGTCGGTACTCATGCTAGCTGGTATTCGTGAAATCTTGATCATCACCACGCCAGAAGACCAGGAAGGATTTCAGCGCCTATTGGGTGATGGCTCAGAGTTTGGCATTGAGTTGCAATACGCGATTCAACCAAGCCCAGACGGCTTAGCTCAAGCGTTCATCATTGGCGAAGAATTCATTGGCGATGATTCAGTATGTTTAGTGCTGGGTGACAACATCTTTTATGGACAAGGGTTTACTCCTATTCTTCAGCAAGCTGCGATGAAGAGCCGTGGTGCGACGGTATTCGGTTATCAGGTTAAAGATCCAGAGCGATTTGGCGTTGTAGAATTTGATGCCAATATGCAGGCGATTTCGATTGAAGAAAAACCAGTAAAGCCTAAATCCAATTATGCTGTCACTGGGCTGTATTTTTATGATAACCGAGTCGTCGAATTGGCAAAAAAAGTCAAACCTTCATCTCGTGGTGAGTTAGAGATTTCGACGCTAAACCAAATGTACCTTGAGCAAGGTGACCTGAATGTTCAATTACTAGGGCGCGGCTTTGCTTGGTTAGATACTGGAACACATGAAAGCCTGCATGAAGCCTCTTCGTTTGTTCAAACCATTGAAAATGTTCAAGGTCTTAAAGTTGCCTGTTTAGAAGAGATTGCATGGCGCAATGGGTGGTTAACAAGAGACCAGATACTATCCATTGCAAAACCGATGCAAAAAAATGATTACGGACGTTACCTTTCCGAGTTAGTCACCGAACAAAAATAGCACTACTCGTTAGTTGCAATGAGATATTAAATGATGAGCAATGAAATTGTTCCTGTAACAAAACCATATCTACCGTCAAAAGATAAGTATAAACAATATGTTGATCGTGTGTACGAGAGCGGTTGGTTGACCAATAGTGGTCCTCTCGTTAAGGATTTAGAATCTCGACTAGCTGAGTATCTTGGTGTTAAGCATGTTATATTGGTTGCAAATGGCTCATTGGCACTTCAAGTTGCTTACAAAGCACTTAATCTAGCTGGAGAGGTGGTCACAACACCTTTCTCTTTCGCTGCGACCACAAGCACGCTTAATTGGGAAAATTTAACCCCTGTTTTTTGTGATATTGAAAGTGATACCTTTAATATCAATCCTGATTTAATTGAAGATCTTATTACAGAAAAAACGTCTGCAATAGTACCGGTGCACGTGTTTGGTAACCCATGTAAAGTCAATGAGATTCAAGCTATAGCAAACAAGCACGGTCTAAAAGTTATCTATGATGCCGCTCATGCTTTTGGTGTGGACCTAAATAAAAAAAGTGTATTAACGTACGGTGATATAAGTACATTAAGTTTCCATGCCACAAAGTTATTCCACACGATAGAGGGTGGAGCTGTGATTACACAATCTGATGAGCTAGCAGCTAAAGTACGCTCTATGATTAACTTTGGAATAACAGGACCGGATTCAATAGAAGGTGTTGGAACCAATGCCAAGATGAATGAGTTTGAAGCCGCTATGGGTCACTGCGTTCTAGATGATATAGAAAGTATCATGACCAAGCGAAGAGGTTTATGGAAAAGCTATCAAACTCACCTTTCTGATGTTTTCCAAATGCAATATTGGTCGGATAGCTCAAAACCTAATGGTGCGTACGTACCAATCGTGTTTGACTCGGAGCAGTCATTACTTAGAGCTAAGGCTAACTTGGAAGCGAATAACATTTTTCCAAGAAGGTACTTTTATCCAAGTTTAGATCTTGTTGATAGTTATGGTCATGAAGGAACTCCATGTGAAGTTAGTCGCTCGATTAGTAAAAGGATCTTATGCTTGCCTATATATTTTGATTTGTGTGAATCAATGATAAACAAGATAAAACAAATACTTAAAAAATAATGAATGGTTGCAAAAAGAGAGTCTAAGATGAGAAACAGCATTCTGAAATATCTACAAGCATCGTCAATGAAACACCCAGAAAATATTTGTGTTTCGGATTCGAGCCACTCTTTGACTTATGCAGAAAGCACGGCAAAGTCATATGCTATCTCATTGCAACTAAGACAGCTAGGCAGTTTAAACAAGCCGATAGTTGTGTTTGCGAAAAAATCTGTCAATGCACTCTCCATGATCTTTTCTGCGACAATGGCTGGAGGTGTTTACTGTCCGGTAGACATTAACTCACCTAAAGAACGACTATTAAAGATCTTATCTAACCTTCAAGATTGTCTTGTTCTTTATGATGAAACTTCACGAAATTTATTAAGTTCATTAGAATTAGATAGTCCAATTTCAACTATTAATATCGATGAAATACTAGCATCTAAGCTACCTATGCAAGATATTTGGGCTGATATCGAAAAGTTTAATCAAACCGTTATTGATAAAGATCCATGCTATATAATTTTTACTTCAGGCTCTACAGGCACACCAAAAGGTGTCACTATTTGCCATTCTAGTGTTATTGATTATATTGATTGGGCTAATTCAGCCTATGAAGTGAGCAAGGCTGATATTATTGGTAGTCAAGCACCACTATTCTTTGATAACTCGACTTTAGACATCTATTTGGCGTTGTCTAATGCGGCAGAATTGCATGTTATTCCTGAAAGCGTGTTTATTTTTCCTCAGAAAACACTTGAATACCTGAAAGAAAAAGCAATAACAACGATCTTCTGGGTTCCTTCATTGCTTGTAAATATTGCTAACCTTAAGTTACTTGATCAGTTTCAATTGCCATGCTTGAAGAATGTATTGTTTGCTGGGGAAGTAATGCCAGCGAAGACGATTAAGTACTGGTTAGATAAGCATCCTAATGCTCATTACTCTAACTTGTACGGACCAACAGAAATTACCGTTGATTGCACCTACTATGATGTGCCGTCAGACTGGGATGGGGATAGCTTACCTATAGGGATCCCTTGCCATAACTCAGGAATTCTAATCCTAGATGAAAACGACCAACGTAATGATGAAGGTGAATTGTGCGTTCGAGGCTCTAGCTTAGCGCTTGGGTATTGGGCTAACTCAGAAAAAACAGAAGAGGTATTTTGTCAAAACCCACTTCAAGATAAATACATTGATATGATCTATCGTACCGGAGACTTGGTTAGACTTGTTGATGGTTTAATTTATTATATTGGTAGAAAAGACTTCCAGATTAAGCACAATGGCTATCGTATAGAACTTGGTGAAATTGAATCTCAGATCATGGAGCTAGATGCTGTCGAACAGTGTGTTGTTGGTTATTTATCAGAAGATAAAGTGCTTTATTCTTTTGTTCAATGCAGTAGTTCGATGAGTGAAGTTGAGCTTAAAGTTGCACTGACGAAACGTTTACCAAAGTACATGATTCCAAGCAAGATTGGCTTTGTACAAGAAATGCTTTTTACGCCAAATGGTAAGTTAAATAGAAAAGCTTTTTCAGAGAAAGCACTACAAGAATTTGTAAAGGTTAAATAGTAGTATGTGTGAAAAAATTATAGCAATCTTAACCACAATGAAACCAGAACATGAGTTTGCTAAAGATACTGAACTTTTTGAATCAGGTCTGTTGGACTCTTTTGATTTGTTAGTCCTAGTAAGTGAGATCGAAGCTCAGCTAGCTATTTCAATTCCTGGTGAAGGTTTGGTTCCTGAGAATTTTGTTTCGCCGCATGTTATTGGTGAGTATCTTAAAACGATTCAAGGTTAATTTATGAAAAGTGATATTGGCAATATCTCGCTGAAAGGGATAGTCGCAGCCGTTCCAAAGCATATTTCTTACTTTGATGATGAGATAAAAAACTACTCACACACAGAGCAGAGTTCTAAAAAGCTGAAGAAGCTAATGGGATACAATCAACATCATGTTGTTTCAAAAGAAACGGCGCTCACTGATATGATTTTTCCTTTGCTTGAGGACCTGTCAACCACTCTTGGGTGCGACTATCAGGATGTGGATGGAATTTTGGTGGTAACTCAAACTCCTGATTACCCAATTCCGTCAACGGCTTCGATAGTACATGGCGCTTTTGACTTTAAAACCGATTGTTATTGCATGGACATCAACGATGGTTGCAATGGCTATATTCGAGGTTTGTTTGAAGCTTCGAGCCTAGTTCGTAATAGTGATGCGCAAAAAGTGTTGCTAATTGCTGGTGATGTTTTAAGCCGTAAGGTTTCTTTAAAAGATCGTAACTCATACCCTCTTATTGGGGATGCAGTTACTATCACTTTAATAGAAAGAAGAGCGGAAAATGTGAAGGCCCCTCTTGAGATCAAACATGATGGTAAAGGAGCAAAAGCTTTAATGATCCCATCAGGTGGTATGGTAAACCCTTGTACCTCTGATACAGCCGCTCTTGCTGAGGACGAAGAAGGAAATTGGCGTTGTTCTGAGCATTTGGTCATGCAAGGTAGAGATGTTTTTACGTTTACTCAAACAACGGTAATCAATTTTATTAAAGAGTTTATTGAAACGAACACAAAACCAGAAGAGATTGACTACTTTTTCTTTCATCAAGCAAATAAGTTTATCTTGGATCGTTTCCGTTCAGCACTGAAGGTAACGGAAGAGCAGTTACCTTCAGAGGTAGTGACTATTTATGGTAACTCTTCGTCCGCAACTGTCCCAATGTCGATTTTATCATCTTGGATGAAGAATTCGGGCTTTGAGGGTAAAAAAGCACTATTATCAGGCTTTGGTGTAGGTCTGAGTTGGGGGGCGACCTTGATTGATGTCAATGAACTTACACTATGTAAACTAATTAAGTTGGATGTATAAATGACTGTTTTTTTGGAAGAACTAGCTGAGATCCTAGAGTTGGAAGTAGAAGAGCTAACTCCTGATTTTGAATATCAAGAAACGGAAGAGTGGGACTCTTTAGCCCAATTATCTCTTATCACTTTATTCGCAGATGAATATCAAGTAGAAATTGGACACGGTGATTTAATCGAACGAAAAACTGTGGGTCAATTGCTCGAGCTACTTCCTCAGTAATTTCGATGAAAAGAAAAGTTCTTATCACAGGAGCGACTTCAGACATTGGCTTGAGTATTGCTCACAAACATGTTCAAAAGGGAAACTTTGTGATCCTTCTTGGACGTAATGAAGAGAGCCTTAAAACCGCTGAGGAATCTTTAGGAAAAGATTCCTCAGCCGCTTATGTTTGGGATTTGAAGTCTCCTTCATCATTAAAACCGCTGCTGAAAAAGATCGTTACTGAGCAAGGTAAAGTTACAGATCTTATCTGTGCTGCGGGCTACCATAAAATCTTGCCGTTGAAGTTAGTATCGGATGAAGAGCTTCTTTTGACTATGCAAACGAACGTGAATAGTCACTTGATCCTTTGCCAGCTTTTTTCGAACGCTTTATATTCAGATAAGTCTCAGGATAGAAGTATTACACTGATTTCTAGCATTGCCCATTTCGTTGGTGAGCCAGGATTAGTTGCTTATTCTGCAGCAAAAGGGGCTTTGATTTCTGCAAGTAAATCAATGGCTAGAGAATTAGCTCCGCGTAAAATCAGAGTAAATACCGTTTCGCCTGGATGGGTTGAGACCAAGCACACAAAAGATGTAGCGGTTGATTTGGGCGAAGCAGCACTTGAAAAGTTACATAACCTATATCCTTTAGGTTTAGGCAAACCTGAAGATGTTGCAGAGGCCTGTTATTTTTTGAGTAGCAGAGCGTCTCGCTGGGTGACTGGTTTAGATCTTGTGATTGATGGAGGGCGCAGTGTCTAAATTAAAGTTTGAAACCGTAATCGTGATCGGTTTTGGTAAGATAGCTCAAGACGTTGCTTCCAAGCTTCTTCAATATGATGTGACGCTGAAATTGTTACAGACAGAGATGCAACCTTTTTCTACTCTTGAGTCATTTGCTCAAAAACACGACGTCGCATATCAATTTAAGCATACGAAAGAAGATATCGAGTCTTCGTTACTCGGGTGGCTGTCTGGTAATACGTTAATCATCAGTGCGAATAATAACTACCTTTTTAAAGGGAAGTTACTGACTTTAAAGAATGTAACTATTATCAATTTTCATAATGCACTTTTACCAAATTTACGAGGAAGAAACGCACCTAGTTGGGCTATTTTTCATCAATTAGAAAAAACCGGTGTCACTTGGCATTATGTTGATGAAGGTGTAGACACTGGTGAGGCTATTGCTTTTTCCGACGTATTAGTTGATAAGCATGACAAAGCATATCAGGTCGCTCATAAATGTATGCATGCCGGATTAGAAGCCTTTTCAAACGTAATTGATGAATTGTTGCAAACAGGCAGTACTCCTTGCTTGACTAAACAGCCATTGAGATACGACTATCTGTACCTGTCCAAAGATATTCCCGGAAATGGCTGGCTAGATATAAAACAATCAACGCTTGAGAACTATCGCATATTGAGAGCATTAGATTATGGACCATTTAAAGTTTTTCCTAAGGCTCTAATTGATAATGATGGTGATAGATACTCTGTACGTGCTTATCAGTTTATTGATGAACCAAGCGATAAATCTGTAAATAGTAGCGAAAATAGTATCGTGATAAATGATGAGTTTGGCTTGTTAAAAATACACGTTGAAAAAATCGAGATTGAGCAGGGGTAAATAATGTCTAATCCAATTATTATATTTGGAGCTAGTGGTCTAGCTGCGGAAGTGTACAGCTGGATACAAGATGTAAATGATATTCGTGAACGTTTCTTGTGTTTTTGTGTGACTGACGAATATTTTGTATCAGGAACAACATTTTATGGCCACGAAGTAAAATCAATCTCCATGCTAGATGATCTTGAACAGTTTGATTTTATTTTGGCATTTGGAGGGGAAGGTTATGCTCGCGCTAGTATTGCCGAAATGCTAAAAGATAAAGGCGGTAATGCTATCTCATTTATTCACCCTAGTGTTGTGTTGAGCCCATTCTCTTTAATAGGTGAAGGTGTAATTATTAACCCAAACTGCAGCATCTCTCCTGGTGCAGCTATTGGTGACTTTTCGCTCATCAACTGTAATTGTGCTATTGGACATGATGTCAAAATTGGTCGCTATACCTCTTTACTAGGAAGCAATACCATCAATGGTCATGTAGAAATTGGTGAGAGAGTATTGATTGGCTCCGGAGCAACTATCCACCCTAAAGTTAAAGTAGCAGATGATGCGACAGTTGGCATGGGAGCTGTCGTATTTACCAAAGTGAGGTCAAATACCACCGTTCTAGGTAATCCTGCTAAAAAGATATAACTCTTCTTAATTAAATAAAATAGAAGACAGAGGAATAAAATGTCCACCAAAGTCTCGGTTATTTGTACTTGCTATAATCACGAAAAATATATTGAGCAGACACTTTTATCTATACTTAATCAGACAGTAGACTTTGAATACGAGTTGCTTATACATGATGATTGTTCTCCTGACAATAGTCGAAAAGTTATCGATAGAGTTTTTAATGAGTATTCTGGGAAATGCCAAATAAAGAGAATTTATCCAGAGGAGAATATATACTCTAAAGGGTCATCAGCTGTACTTTTTAACATGTTGCCTCATGTTGATGGGGAGTTCATAGCTTTTTGTGAAGGTGATGACTATTGGGTTGATGACAACAAGCTTCAAAAACAGCTTGAAGCTTTGGCAAACCATAAGGATATTAATGCTTGTTTTCATCCTTCTTTGACTTTGCTAAAAGACCAGTTGGTTGACAAGAAATACGGATACCAAGGCGATTTAGAAAAGAAAATACCTTATCAGTATGTCATTAAGAAGGGCGGAGACACTATGCCTATGGCATCGATGTTTATTAGAAAAGAGCCGTTTTTTGACCTAATTTATCAACATGAAGACTTTTTCAAGCTTTATGGCGAGCACTCTGTGTTGCAGATTATCAATAGTATCGAGCAAGGCGCCTGGTACCTCCCTGAAAAAATGTCGGTTTATCGTAGCATGCATGAGGGCTCTTGGAGTCTCCAGCAAGCAAAAGACCCAACGGCAGAAGACCGAGAGTTTGAGCAATATAAAATCCGTATTCTTGGTTTGAACAAGATCTATCGCTATAAGTATTGGATATGCTTTTTAGGTATATATCTGAAAAAATCGAAAAAACATTACCTAAAGAAAATGAAGCGTTGGTTTAAAACTAAAGCTTAAAATAAAGCCGAGTTAATACTCGGCTTTTTTTAGATAGAAGAGGTGGCTGTGGTGGTACGTTGTAAGGAGCCTGAGTTTGCTAACATAAAATGAGCAAGCTCTGACGTGATGCGCTCATGAGCTGCGACGTCTTTAATTAGAGCAACGATAGCTCTTGCCAGTTCATCCTCATTTTTCACAATTTTGATGAGGTTGTTCTGCTTCATTTCATGTACGATTTCTTTGAAGTTAAAGAAGCTTGGACCATTGATAATAGGGACGCCCAAAGCAGCAGGCTCCAATACATTGTGCCCACCAACCTTATCTCCAATTAGGCTTCCACCCATAAAGCAGATGTCCGCTGCGCCAATCAACGTTAGCATCTCACCCATAGTATCGCCGAGATATACTTGAGTATTCGTCTCTACTGCATGAGTTGAAGTGCGACGCACAGTGTTAAAGCCTTGCTGTTGGCAAAGCGTGAATACATCATCAAATCGTTCTGGATGGCGAGGAACCAAAACGAGTAAAGCATTTGGATGAGATTTTAAAACTTGTCTATGTGCATCTAATACCTGTTCGTCCTCGCCTTTGTGGGTGCTAGCTGCAATCCAAATCGGACGATCGTTTCCAAGTTGGGCTCGAAGCTGCTGTCCTTGCTGTTTCACTTGCTCTGATATTTGAATATCGAACTTAATCGAGCCAGTAACGGATAGTTTCTTTTTCTCAACGCCTAAGCGTTCGAAGCGCTCTGCATCTGAATCCGTTTGGCAGAGTACTTGAGTTAGGCATGGATGAAGCTGGTTAAAAAGCCGCTGTATTTTGGCGTAGTTCTGACACGATTTGTCAGAGAGGCGTGCATTCACGACTGTTATAGGGATACCCGCTTTGTAAACATGGTGAAGCGTGTTTGGCCACAGCTCAGTCTCAATGATCAACATTTGTTTTGGTTGTACTGATTTAAGAAAACCTTTGATAGCAAAACCAAAGTCAATTGGCATATAGCGGTGTTCAATTAAATCACCCAACTTAGCAATCTGTTCAGCTCCGGTACTTGTTGTTGTAGTAACTAGAATAGATTGTTCGGGGTTTTGTTCCTTAAGGGCTTTAATTAAAGGTGTTGCTGCTATGCTTTCACCAACAGATACGGCATGTATCCAAATAGGTTTGTCGTTGCTTTTTAGCTTGGGAGTTATGCCAAAGTGCTCTTTCCAGCGAGAGCCAAACTGAGGCTTATTTGGTTTGCTCTTGTACAAACCAAATAAAAGCAGCGGTGACGCTAGGGCGAGTAGTAAGGTATAAACAATGCGAACTAACATGAGCTTATCGTAATGGCGTCAAGTTTTTGGATACTATCTAGCACTTGCTTAGGCGAAAGTTCTGTCAAACACTTAAGGTGTTTGTATTGACATTCACGCTGGAAACAAGGGCGACAATCAATATCGGTATGAACAATCTCCACTTTTTCTGCGAGTGGGGGGGTGTACTTCGGTGAAGTTGAGCCATACACGGCAACAACATTACAACCAACCGCAGCTGCCACATGCATTAAGCCTGAGTCATTCGCGACAACAGTCTTACATGCAGCAAGTAAGTCGACCGCTTCAATTAAGCTGGTTTGGCCTGCTAGAACGTGAATGTCCTCATGGAATTGCGTCGGAACAAGTGCGCGAATATTGTTACAAGTCTCTAAGTCCTTTTGAGAACCAAACAACCAGATTTGATGCCCAGAACGAGCCATTTGCGTCGCAACTTCAGCGTAGTGTGTTTCGGGCCATTTTTTGGCAGGACCAAACTCTGCTCCTGGGCACAGTCCAATAATTGGTTGGTCTTGCGTTAAGTTGAACTTTTTGAGCGTGGCTTGTTGCTCTGCTTCGTTGATTGCAAGGCGTGGGCGAGGTAAAGTTTCAAGCCTGCCAAGAGAGTTAGAATCCACCATTTCTGCTTTTGGATAAGCTAACGCTACATAGCGCTCTACCATGTACTGAAAAGACTTCATGTTAGGGCGTAAGTCATTCAATAAACCATAGCGCATTTCTCCTTTCCAGCCAGTACGAAGAGGAATGTTGGCAAACCATGGGATCAGTGCTGATTTCGCTGATTTAGGCAAGATATAGGCGTGGTCATATTGCTTTTCACGTAATGATTTACCAATTTCCCTGCGGCCTAATAAGTTAAACTCACCATGACCGATAGGCATTTCAATCGCTTGGTGGATTTCTGGCATACGCTCAAGAATCGGTTTACACCATCCTGGAGCGATAACGTCAATTTGGCTATCTGGATGGCGTTGCTTTAATACGATATATAACGATTGCGACATTACCATATCGCCGACCCATGCAGGGCCAATGACTAAAATCTTCATGCTTTGTTTTTCCAGTATAGGAATTTCAAAATTGACTCATAAGTTCTAAAAAGTTCAGCGTATATTTTATTCGCAAGAGTCATTTTGGATTTATCTTTTCTTTTACCACCAATCGTCGAAGCAATCTCTGCTCTAGTAAAGAGATCTGGAGACACGCTGTAAACTTGAACACCATGTCTCCATGGTTTTTCCATGTAGTCATCGACTGGTTCAATAAACTCTTGAGCATGCATAACAAACTTTGAGGCTGCTTTAGGTGTGACGATATAAGCGGTGGTACCACAAGTGCCTGCTGAGTATCCCCCTAGCATATGATTATCATCAATAGGTACGATTGGGGTGAATACACGCTTCTGAGTGGCAGACAACTTGATGTAGTCATAATTAGAAGTCAATGGAAGGGTATGTTCGAGTACTTGCTTCAGCCCTTCTACGGGGTCGACGTTGTCTTCTAAGATGACGATCGGTTCATCAAGCTCAACACAGCGAACCCACAACTCGTAATGGCTTGCAAAACAGGCGACTTCACTGGTTTTTAATTGATACCCTTTGCGGCGTAGAGTAATGGTAGGACGACTTTTTTCTGAATGAAGAAAACGGTCAACAGAGCCATCTACTGCATCAAAAAATTCAAACGTAATGCCTTGTTGTTTTAACTTTTCTTCAATACGTTCTCGGCGATCTAGCGATCGAGCCAAGCTTACGACAAATACTTTCACTGCACTTTCCAGTCGCTGTTATATCTTGGTTTAAACAAATTGTAATAGTTATTGCCGTCTTCTTGAGAGTGCAGCAACTGTAGTACCCACATATATTGTTCGGGTTTATCACCGACAAAATATTCAATGGCTTCATTACAGGTACGAGCGTCTTGCTCTTCGCCTTTATCCAGCTCAAACGCTGGTAAAATCTCAATATCAAACGTACCATCTTCAGTGTTCATCGACGCAAATAGAGGTAGTACTTTTGAGCGTGATAGTTTCGCAATTTTGCCTAAACCAGGTAGCGTTGCTTTACGTGTTGCAAAAAAATCCACAAACACACTATGCTCTGGGCCGTGATCTTGATCGGGTAGGTAATACCCTACATAGCCATCTCGAATGGATTTCAGGAAAGATTTAATGCCACCTGAGCGTTCATAAACACGGCCACCGTATTGAACTCTTTGCTTGTGCATTAGCCAGTCAGCAACATCATTCTTTTGTTTCTTCGCCATTGCAGAAACTGGCATTCCCATTGACGCCAGCAAGATAGCAGGCACATCAATTGCCCAAGAGTGGGGAACCATTAAAATCACATTTTCGTTGTTATCAATGTGCTGTCGTAAAATGTCTAGGCCGCGAATTTGGCAACGGTTCTGAAGCCACTTTGGTGAGCGTAAACTTAGTAACCCGAAGCGAAAAAAGAACATGGCTGCTGTGTAGAGTGTTTTTTCTATCAAAGCTTCACGTTCTTGGAACGACTTTTCCGGAAAACACAGCTCAAAGTTAACCCTCGCTCGGTGAGCTGGACCTTTGTGGGATTTACACAGTTTTTTGGCTATGGTTTTCGCTAACCACTTTTGTAAACCCAGAGGCATTAATGATAACGGTAAAAATAAGATAACACCTAACCACGTGCCCCAGTACTTAGGCGACAGAAAGTGGCGCTTAAACTCAGGGTTATATGCTTTAGGGTCGAAGTCATCACGTTTAATGGTCATGGCGTGTCTAGTTACCTATTCGTGTACGGGCGAAGTGGTTTAAATGAGAAAAAAGATAGTTAGGAATGATACAGGCTATTGCACTTGAGTAAAGGTGGCAGGTTATGGTTCTACCACCTTGTGGTGCTTAACGGTTTTGGATAGTCAAGTATTCGGCAACGCCTTCTGCAACTGTCTTGAATTCAACATCACAGCCTGCGGTGCGCAGTTTGGTCAGATCCGCTTGTGTGAATTCTTGGTAAGCGCCTTTTAGGTGCTCAGGGAATGGGATGGTTTCAATTTGGCCTTTGCCATGATGCTTGATAACTGCTTTTGCTACCTCTTCAAAAGATTCAGCACGGCCAGTACCACAGTTAAAAATGCCTGATACGCCGTTTTCTAAGAACCACAGGTTTACTTTACAGACATCACCAACGTAAACGAAGTCGCGTTTGAATGATTCGCTGCCCGCGAACAATTTAGGATTTTCACCTGCGTTAAGTTGGTTGTTTAGGTGGAACGCAACTGAAGCCATGCTACCTTTGTGGTCTTCACGTGGGCCATATACATTGAAGTAGCGGAAGCCAGTGATTTGAGAAAGGGTCTCACCATGTTCTTCAGCATCTTGCCATAGGCGACGAACGTAGTTATCAAACTGCTGTTTCGAGTAACCGTATACATTCAGTGCGCCTTCGTATTCGCGTTCTTCAACGAAAGTCTCTGTATCGCCGTAAGTGGCTGCGGAAGAAGCGTATAGGAATGGAATCTCGCGATCTAAACAGTAATGAAGCAGCTCTTTAGAGTACTCGTAATTGTTTAACATCATGTACTTACCATCCCACTCGGTCGTTGCAGAACAAGCACCTTCGTGGAAAATTGCCTCAATCGGACCAAAATCATCGCCCGCCATAATTTGGGTCAGAAAGTCGTCACGATCCATGTAATCTGTGATGTCCAGATCAACTAAGTTCTTAAACTTTTTGCCATTTTTTAGGTTGTCGACAACCAGGATATCGTTAATACCAGCTTCGTTTAGTGCTTTAACAATGTTGCTGCCGATCATGCCAGCGCCACCAGTTACGATGATCATAAGACTTCCACCATAGATTAAAATTTTCTCAGGAATTCTAGCAAGAAACAGAAATTAGCGCTATTGGAAGGAAAAGGAAAGGTATAGAGCACTTGGGGGGAGGAATAAACAAAAGGGAGCCGAAGCTCCCTCAAGTAGGCTGTTATTTAGCGTTTGACGTATTTGGGCGTTGGTACCAAGGATTTCGCTCATCCGTCAGCTCAATCAAGCTGTACTTACGACCTAGCTTCTGACCGCCATCGCGAGTCAATGGTTGCCAGCTAAAGAACGCACGGTTGTTGCTTGGCTTAACTGTCATGATGTCGAATGGAATCGAAATGTAGAAGCCTTTAGTAAAGCTACCTTCACCGAATTCGTCAGCCGACAAATCACTGATTGATGCGAATGCACCTGCAATGACACCACTCTTGAACTGTTTAGATACATTCACTTGTGTACCGATATCACCCGCTAGGAACTGACCAACATCAACTTGAATCATCAAATCTTGTAGGAAATCCCATTGAGGGTAGTAATAACCCGACACAAAACCAGTAAAGCCTTTATCTACAACTTGGAACGGACGTCCATATTCTGGCACATTTTGCCATTTCTCATCGTAAACACCGAAGTAACTTTGTGGATCACGTTGAGAAATTAAGTTGACGTCAGCACCAATTGCCCAGTTAGCTCCTTGTGGCCGGTAAAGAAACTCGGTACCGACTCCGGCAAACATGCTCTCCAGATAGCCCGCGTAGAATTGCTGGTCCATGGTATCTGAATACTCTTGGAACCAAGTCAATTGTAAGTTTGACATGGTTACAGCATGTTCATTTTGATAAGCACGGAACATGGTACGTACACGAGGAATCGAAGTGCCGTCTGGTGGGGTAACGTAGTTAAACTTGTCGTAGTTGTTGTACCAATCCCAGTATAGCGAGCCACCAATTTCTAGGTTATCTGTCAGCCAGTAAGAGGCGCTGCCACTTAAACCGACACTGAACAGATAGAACTCTTCTGGGTTGCCTAAGGTCTGAGCCAGTTTTGGTGAGAAGCCCCAATCAAAGCGCTCAAAACCATCGTAAGCAGGTTTACCTTGCGGTTTATCACTTGAGGTTGATGTTGCATCTTCGATATTTGGATTGATGTAGTTAACTTCTGCAAAGTCATGGTATTTCTCTTTTGAGATAACCGTTTGATCGCCGATCAGACCACGACTGCGTTCATTGATCGTAAAGGTATCAATGTTGTCTGGCATTTCGTTATAAAGGACTGCCGCCGCTTTTTCATGAGCTTCATTGCGATCACGATACTTTTTCTGCTCGCCGACAACCGAAATGGTATTGTCTTTAACATAGAGTTGGGTATTTTGGTAGCCAGCAATTTTATCCAGCTCCTCGGTAATACGTTCCCAATCTACATCAGACAGTTGCTCTGGTTGCTTGTCTTCAACTTCTGGTGTTGGTGTATCACGCCAAAAAGATGGCATATCATTGAAGTTAGTGTAAAGACTCACGCCAGCAACTAACGTATCTCCGCGCTCGTAGCTCAAGCGCAAATCTGCGATATGTCCTAAACGATATAGAACACCAACGTTCCAAGGCGTATGAGGTGTCATGTCTACACCACCACGTACCACAGGGAAATCTTCGCTGTAATCGTTGCTGTCGTATTCAAGCTTAAATCGCAGTGGCGCGTGCAAAGTTTGATACTCGACACCACCAAAGAGTGCAGCAGGACCTTTAAACCAACGTTCAAAATCCACACTACCGCCATTACCTTTAAAGTCTGAAGGGCGTTCACAGAAACTATCGGACAGCTTACAAGCTGGGTTGCTGATGTTGTCGCGCGTACCTAAGTAGCCCCAGCCTATGCCTAAAGTGAAATCAAAGGTACCAAGGTTTGGGTTAGAGTAACGTTTTGTTGCAGCAACAAACTCACCATCAAAAAGACCGGTACCTGCAAAATCACGCACACCAACAGAAAGCTCTGGCAGGTACTCGGATTCTTCTAACAAGCGAACTTTAAAGTCGATTCCCTTGTCGGTGTACTTGGTATCACCCGAAAAGCTCGGATCGTTACTGTAAAAAAGATCGTTCACCATGGTGTAACGAATGGTCGTTTCTAGCCATGGCATCACTTGCAAAGTCACATTGTAAAATAGGTACTCGTCGCTACCGGTAACAGCAAAGTTAAACTCGCCTTCAGGTGCCATACGACCTGTAGGCATCTGCATTAAGCCGACACCACCAAAGTCCATTTGTGATGGTTGCAATGGCGGTGCTTCGAAAGGCATGTCTTGAGCCCACACCAACGCTGGACCCATTAAAGAAAGGGATAAACTGGTTCTGATCAGGTTCATGTCTAGTTCTTCGATGAGGTTGGTTTACGTTGTGCAAGCAGAGCGACAATGTCTTTATCCATTTGTGATTTTTCGAACTCATCAAATGGGATATACACAATGGTAAGTGGCGGCAAGTAATATTGAGTGGTTAACCAACTGCCATGGTGAGGATGAATAACCTTGCCATCCGGGTAAATTAGAATTGGCGGATAGGCGAGCTCACCAATATCACCTGAACGTAGATTATCGACCTGTTCATGCAGAGCGATACCCGCTTGGTTTTCTACTGCGTAGACTTTTTCTAAGTTACCCACATACAACACTTTCTCTTTGCGTTTTGGTGCACTTAACGCCAGTTGACCTTGTAAAAGAGGGTTATCAAATTTATCCAGACGGATGCGATCAACATCAATGGCCGACAGCACGCGAGGTGCAAACTGGCTTCGTTGGATAAACTTGTAAAATGGGTGCGCAACTAAATTATGTTGAATCATTTGGTTTAACACCGAATTCTTTAAGGCAGTACTTCTTTGCACTGCTGATTCGGAATTATCAAATAGAGTCACAGCTAAAGGGTATTGCAGGGCGATTTGTTGTTCTTGTGCATGCTTAAGTACGCTCTCTAAACGTGCCGCTTGTTGGAACTGCAATGTTTTGTCCGTTCCGACAAGTTCTATATTGAGCGGTGGTAAGGTGTGATTTTGAGCTTGAACGGTAGTCGGTGTCGCCAGAATCGTTGCCGTTAAACTTAGGCTTAATAAAGATAGCAGTCGCTTATTCATGATTTGCTGTACCCTTTCAGAATCGTCAATTCAACAGGCACCATGTTTGGACCTAAGTGTTGACGTGTTTTCACTACTTCACCTTTACCGTTTACCCAGTATTGGTTCTCTACACTTTTTTCTAAGCTGGTAAACGTTACAACCTCGGTATAAACATCAGTAGAGGTAGATGAAATAGGGGTTATGACGGTTTCTTTACCTTGACGAGAACGTTGGACTTTAGCCGGGAACCCATAACGGTATTTGTCAGCCCAATCGTAAGAAAGAGAATATTGCACAGAGGGCGCTGAGTAGGCAGGAACGTTGCCATAAATACCTGCTAAATTGGTGGTTTGCAAACCAATAGTTTTAACGATATGACCGTTCTCTGTTACCACCATTGCCTTGTCTGCACTTACCCACTTTAATTGGGTATTGCCAGTTAATGGGTTTTGCTCAGCAAAGGCTAACACTACAAAAACCTGTTTTTGGGTGCCTATTTTCAGGTAAGCACTGGCATAAGGAACTGCTTCAATTTCTTCTGGCGTTAGTTCAACATCGATGTAGTTACCATAGGCTTCTTGGACTGTCGCGGATACGTCATTAAATTTTTGTGTACAGCCAAAGATTGAACTCATTAAAGGTAGGGCAATAAATAAGCGCATCCATTTTAGCGATAGAAAGGTGTTCATCATTCCCTCATAACAAATAAAATCGCCCTGAGTACTCAGGGCGATGATTTTACTTAGAACTCAACTAGGTTATTGTGGGTTAGAGCCTGAACCTGAGCCTGAAGTAGAAGTAGAAGTAGAATCGCTGTCTGACGCTGCAACTGCTACTACGGTTACTGCTGCTGCTGCACCTACCGCTACTGCAGTTGTACCAGTTGCAGACGCAGATGCTGCACCAGCAGAACCTGCTTCTTCAGCTGCAAATGCAGTTGATGCGCTTAGAGCCATAAGAATAGCTAGAGCTGTGTTCTTCATTATTAATCCTTGTATTTCAGATTTTAAAACATCGATGTTTGGTCTGTTTAGAACATACCATTATTCATTTTAGTTAAAAAACAATCAGCATGTAAACAGTTTCCTATGTGAATTTACCTAACGTTAAAGAAAAATTGTTGCAAGACTGAGAATTGAGAATAGAGAATTGCTTAGGTTTGATCGTTGTATTTAATCAAAATGCTTATTTTTACTGTGTTACTTCAAGCCACCTCTGAGTTTACGCAGACGTTCACATTTTTTATTCAATGCATCCGTAATGGCGTTCTGTTTTAAGCGGCTGACAGCCAGTGTTTTTCTCATTCGTGAGAATTTACGAACCAGAAACGGAAATCTGAGATGTTTTTGCCCCCTTGCCGTTTTGCGCTAATACATGCATAATTTGCCAGCTTTTGTGTTGCGTTTATAAAAGATTGTTTTTTTGAACGGTTAGTCGCAAAAGTGAGGCTTAAAAAGAATATTTATATCAATGAACCGAATGGATCGGGAATCAGCGAACAGTGGCTAACGCGCAATGCCGCCGGGCGGTAGCGTGTAAACACACAAGCGAAATTGACAAAAGTTAACAGACATTCACTGCGCGCGTCGTTCATAATGTGCAGCGGTCAGTCGACACCCAAGGAACACTTACGTGATTAATAAACGACCATGGCTAGGGGCGTTGAGTGCAATCAGCTTAGGCTTGTGCTCATTTTCTGCCTCAGCAGATTTTTATGCTGGTGCGTTAGTAAGTTACTCTAACGCTGAATTTCATCATTCCTCTTCTCCAGTAGCCGAGGGAAACCCTTTCCTTCTTCAAGCGCAAGCTGGTTACTTCTTCAATGATTACCTCGCTTTTGAAGCACGTTACGGAACTTCTGTACAACGAGATAGCGGACTTGCAGTAGATAGTCTTGCGAGTGGTTTTATTAAGTTGAATATGCCTGTCTCTGAGCGTGTAGCACTTTACGGACTTGCCGGTTATTCGAGTGTCCAGATTGACCAACAAAATGTAGGCCCTAATAAAGATCAAGGCTTTAGCTTTGGCTTGGGTATGCATTATGCTTTGGACAAGCAGAATGCAGTTGTCTTTGAGTTTGTTGATAGCACATCTGAAGACCAGGCACGCTTGAACGCACTTACTCTTGGCTTTCAACACCGATTTTAATTAAAGACCTAGCGCCTAGTTTTGTGGCTAGGATTTTTAACTCCTGACTTTAAATAGCGAATTATCATGCTCAAAGGATATTTCTCGATAGGTGCTTGCATTCTAGCAAGCCTATTTGCGCCACTTACTCATGCGCAGACTCCAACCCCAGAACAAATTCAGATGTTTCAGAACTTGCCAGCAGACCAGCAACAAGCATTGGCGAGTAAGTATGGTATCTCTATTCCGTCCGGCCTTTCTTCTCAGCCAAGTAGTTATCAAAACCCTCAAGTGATTGAGCAACGCTCGGCTGCTAGTAGTACTGTTGAGACAAAAGCTAACGACTCAGAAGACTCAGAAAAAGATGAGCAAGGTCTAAAGCGCTTTGGTCTAGATTTATTTGCGGGTTCACCGACGACATTTGCCCCAATTAATGACGTGCCTGTTCCGGCTGACTACACGGTAGGAGCTGGTGATGAAATCGTTATCCAACTGTTTGGTAAAGAGAACACAACGCATCGCCTTCGCGTAAATCGCGCTGGTATCATTAATTTTCCTTCTCTTGGTCCTGTTCAAGTAGCCGGCATGACATTCTCTGACGTGCGCGATTCTCTAAATCTGCGTGTAAAAGAGCAAATGATTGGTGTGCGCAGTGACATTTCGCTAGGTGAAATGCGCACCATGCAAGTTTTTGTTATGGGTGATGCCTTCAAGCCAGGAGCTTACACTGTTAGTGCACTAACAACGATCTCTCAAGCCATTTATTACAGTGGTGGTTTTAGTGAGAGTGGTGCCCTGCGTAACGTGCAACTTAAGCGCAATGGTCAGGTGATTCGTAAGCTTGATATGTATGACCTATTGTTGAAAGGCGACGCGCGTAACGATGTTCGACTGTTACCTGGCGATGTGGTCTTTATTGGTGCTGTTGGTGATACCATCGCTATTGATGGCGAGGTAAACCGCCCTGCAATCTATGAAGTGAAATCAGGTGAAAGCTATAAGCAAGCCATAAAAATGGCAGGTGGTTTTACCGCTAACGCTCATAGCGATCAAATTGAAGTCAAACGTTATGCAGCGAAAGGTGCTCGCGATGTATTAACACTGAACTTTAGCCAGTCACATGACCAGCAAACTAAAGTCAAAGATGGTGACGCCGTTAATGTACTGAAGAAGAGTGAAGAACTGACTCGTTACATACAAATTGAAGGCGACGTGCGCCATCCGGGCTTTATCGAATGGAAGAGCGGGCTGCGTGTTGCTGATTTGTTCCAGTCGGTAGATACGTCATTTAACTCCACTGCTGACGTTAACTATGCTGTCGTTGTCCGTGAGATTAATCCACAGCGTGACATTGAGGTTTATCAAGTTAACCTCGCTAACGCGATTCTTTCTCCAAGCAGTAAAGATAACCTAAAGCTAAACTCGCGTGACCGAGTACTGGTATTTAACCGTTTCAATAATGAAGATTTAGATACCCTTGCAAACCAAGATACGATTACGAAAGCGAAAACGCTTGAGCAAGCACAATTTAAAGCCGAGCTGGATCAACAAAAAGAGCAAAAAGTTATGAGCTCTTCTGTTGCAATATCTTCAGCGATAGGCAATGTGTCGAAGGGGCAATCTTCAACTGAAGAATCAGAACAGCCGAAAATCATATTCCGTGGCAAAGAAATTACCAAAGAAGCTTTTGAAGCATTAAAACAAAATACGCGCCGCACATTACTTGCTTCTGTTTTGCTACAGCTTCAACAGCAATCGCGTTTGGGTTTGGCTCCGCAGATTGCAGAAGTCTTCGGTGAGGTAAAACACCCTGGGCGTTACCCAATCACCCCACGTATGACGATTTCTACCTTAATTGAAGCTGCTGGTGGTTTAACTTATAACGCATTCACCATCAACGCCGAGTTAGCTCGTACAGTAATAAACAGTAGAGATGAGCGCGCTTCTATTGATGTTGAGCGTATTGATTTACGCCAAGCTATCAAGGGTAGTTCCGCTGACGATGTCGTTATTGTTGGTCGTGATCGCCTAAACATTCTTGAGAAGCCCAACGTCAAACTACAAAGCACAGTAACACTGCAAGGTGAGGTTCGCTTCCCAGGTACTTATACTGTTCGTCAAGGAGAGACCTTAGGCGAGTTACTTGAACGTGCTGGTGGTCTAACCGAATTTGCGCATCCGCAAGGGGCCATCTTTACTCGTGAGGCTTTGCGCCTTCAAGAGCAAAAGCTATTAAACGAATATGCTGCAGATATGCGAGCAGAAACAGCGAAGAAAACCTTCCGTGCAGACAGTAATATGGGTTCAGTAATCTCAGACCCGGACAAAACACTGAAGTTTGTTGAAGAGGCAAGTCGTAGCAAAGCTCTTGGTCGTATGGTCGTACAGCTTAATCGTATCCTAAAAGATGAGCGCTCTGCGGACTTTATGTTAGAAGATGGTGACTTCCTATTTGTACCGACCTTCCGCAACACGGTTTCCATTATGGGTGAAGTTCAAGTTCCAATTACATATCTACTAGATAACAAGCTAGATGTGGATGATTACTTGAACAAAGCCGGTGGCGCGAAAAAACAAGCAGACGAAGACCGTATCTTCGTTGTGCGCGCAGATGGCTCGGTTTACAAACCTACATCAGGATATTGGTTCGGTAATAACCATGAAGAGCTAAAAGCGGGTGACACAATTGTTGTACCAATCGATACGGACTACCGTGATGCATTAAGCACCTGGACAGCGGCAACGCAGATCCTTTACCAAACTGGTGTAGCGATCAACGCGTTGAAGTAAGGAACGATAAGGTCATCCCAATCAGCTTAAAAACAATAATAGTAAGAGCTTATGTAACGATTGAAGTTACATAAGCTCAATTTTATGAACATTATTAATCAAAACGGTAAATATTACTCTGAACACCAATAGTGGCATTATTCAGCCGTAGCCCGTCATTCCAGCGAGCCGAAGCGAGATTAGGAATCTTGTCGCTGCGCGGTTGTGTTTTGAAAGTCGGAGAACAATCTATCAAATTTCACCAATCTCTGAGTCCAGTATAACGAACCTCAGAGCTTAGGATTAAAGACCAATGGAACCACAAAAAAAATCCAACCCAAACTACCTACCGTATCCACCAAACCCTCAATATAAAGACGATGAAATTGACCTACGTGAACTTTTCAGAGCACTATGGAAAGGCAAGTGGATCATTCTCGCGACCACATTTTTATTTGTAGTTGGATCTGTGTTATATGCACTTAGCTTACCTAATATTTATAAAGCTGACGCGCTTCTAGCACCTGCTGAAAGCTCAAACGGCGGCGGATTATCAAAAATGGCAGGTCAACTTGGCGGTTTAGCTGCTTTAGCGGGAGTGAATCTTGGGGGAAATGAGTCTTCTCAAACAGACCTTGCTGTACAAGTAATGAAGTCACGCCAGTTTGTTGAAGCATTCATTAACAAGCATGATTTGCTTGTGCCTTTAATGGCAGCCAAAGATTGGGATTTAGCAAATAACAAACTCATTCTCGATGAAGAAATTTATAACCCAAATACGGGGGAGTGGCTACGTGAGGCAAAAGGTCTACGAGGCGCTACACCAACAGCGCAAGAAGCCTTTGAAGTCTTCAATAAAGAGGTCTTGAGCGCTAGTCAGGATAAAGAGAGCGGCTTATACACAGTATCAGTAAAAAACTATTCTCCTTATTTGGCTCAGCGATGGGTGACCTGGTTGATTGAAGACATCAACAAAGTGATGCGTGAACGCACAATAGCGGAAGCCTCACAAAATCTAGCATATCTAAACACTCAGCTACAAAAAACGGCTGTAGCTGAAATGCAAAGCACATTCTATAAGCTCATTGAAGAGCAGACCAAAAGCTTGATGCTTGCAGAGGTGCAAGAAGAGTTCATCTTCAAAGTAGTCGACCCAGCAGTGGTACCAGAGCTAAAAGATGGACCAAAACGAGCACTGATTTGTGTGTTAGGCTCATTGCTTGGTGGCATGCTGGGTGTGGCAATTGTATTAGTACGTTTTGCGTTTCGAAAAGAAGATACAGAGGAATTAGAAATTAGGAATTAGGCTTTTTGGTTACCTAGTGCGGCCGGTTTGGCAAGATAGGTGAAATCAAGGTATATAAAATGAGATGGCTAAGTTTGGTTGTCTCATTTTGCGCTAAAAGTGTCTCAGATCGTGAAAATGTCTGAGATGGTGAAGTGAGAAAGCTCACATATAAGACATATTTTATAATTGAAATTAGGCTAGAAAATGACCCCAAAAAAAGTGCTGACGGTATTTGGTACGCGTCCTGAAGCCATCAAAATGGCACCGCTTGTTCATGCATTAGCAACAGATGAAAGGTTTGAAGCGAAGTGTTGCGTGACCGCTCAACACCGAGAAATGCTTGACCAAGTGTTAGAGCTTTTTGAAATTACACCGGACTATGATCTTAACCTCATGCAACAAGGGCAAACCCTTAATGATGTCACCGCTCGTATTTTGCTAGAACTCAAGCCAGTGCTACAAGAATTTAAGCCAGATGTAGTTCTTGTACATGGTGATACCGCTACCACATTTGCTACAAGTTTGGCAGCTTATTATGAGCAAATCCCAGTTGGGCACGTCGAAGCTGGACTGCGTACTGGCAATATTTATTCACCTTGGCCAGAAGAAGCCAATCGCCGTTTGACAGGCTCACTGACTAAATATCATTTCGCTCCAACAGAAACTTCAAAACAGAATTTGTTAAAAGAGAATTTCGCCGAAGAAGATATTTCAGTGACGGGTAATACCGTGATTGATGCTTTGTTGATGGTGCAAAATAAAATCGAGAATGATTCCGAACTCAATGAAGAGCTGCGTGCGAAATTCCCGTTTTTAGATGATTCAAAGAAACTTATTCTTGTAACAGGTCATCGCCGTGAAAGTTTTGGCGGTGGATTTGAGCGAATTTGTGAAGCTCTAGCTCAAACTGCCAAAGCTCATTCAGATGTGCAAATTCTTTATCCCATGCACCTGAATCCTAATGTGCGCGAACCTGTTAACCGCATGCTAGGTGATACAGATAACGTTTTACTTATAGAGCCTCAGCAGTACCTACCGTTTATCTATTTGATGAGCCGCGCACATATCATCCTCACCGATTCGGGCGGCATTCAGGAGGAAGCTCCATCACTAGGAAAGCCAGTACTTGTAATGCGAGATTCTACTGAGCGACCTGAAGCAGTCGAAGCGGGCACTGTAAAGCTTGTCGGGACAGATATAACGAAAATTACAGAGAGTCTTGATTTGTTACTAGACGATCAAGATGAATATAAAAAAATGAGTTTTTCCCATAACCCATATGGTGATGGGAAAGCAAGTCAACGTATTATTAACGCTATTTTAAATAATGACTAATATAAAAAAAAAGGTATTGACGGACATTCTAAGAGCTATGGCTAGTAATGCTCTTAGTATATTCGCTTCTGCATTTATAATATTAGTCTTACCAAAGTTTATTGGCTTAGAAGAATATAGCTACTGGCAGTTATACATCTTTTATTCATCTTATGTCGGTTTCTTGCATTTAGGCTGGAGTGATGGTTTTTATTTGAATAATGGAGGAAAGAATTTTGACTCGATAAATAAGGAGAGAACTTCCTCTAATTATTATTCGTTCATACTATTCCAGATTTTTTTAGCTGTAAGCATAATTATCATATCTACAACGTTAAGTGATAATTATGCTCAAGTTACTTTTTACATTGCAGTTTGTTTACTGTTAACTAATATTAGAAGTTATAGTCAATTTCTATTACAAGCGACAAGCAGGATAAAAGAATACTCAAGTATCATTATTATTGAAAAAGTAACTTTAGTAATTGGTGTAACGATAGTATTGTTGTTTTATGATGTTAAGTTTGAAATGATTATCTTAGTTGACCTTCTTTCTCGACTTGTCGCTTTGACTATTTCTTCTTATAGATGTAAAAGTATACTTTTTTATGAAAATGTAAACTGCGCAACTTTAATACTTGGGCTTGAAGACACAAAAAAGTTTATATACTCAGGATTTAAGTTAATGTTTTCATTCATTTGTAGTTTACTTATATTTGGTGTAGTCAGGTATATGATTGAAGCCAAATGGGGAATTTTGGCTTTCGGGGAAGTCTCACTAACATTAAGCTTAGCTACATTATTTGTAGTATTCATAAACTCTATCAGTATAGTATTATTCCCGGTTTTAAGAAACATCAACGAAAAACTAAGGAAAGAAGTATATATAAAAATAAGGTCTTACCTTTTTATGTTTTTGTTGATTCTTTGTAATTTATATTTTCCATTATATAGCATAATGTCACTTTGGTTACCTAATTTTAATAACGCGCTGCAATATCTTCCTTTAGTTTTTCCAATAATGCTATTTGAAACTAAAACATCAATATTGACAAACTCTTACATGAAAGCTTTAAGAAAGGAGTCAGATTTACTTAAAGTAAACATATTCACTTTGATTTTATCAATTGTATTTAGTTCGATGATATATATATATAGTGATAGTTTAGAAAACTGTTTGATACTATTAGTTATTGTGTCATTTACTAAATATGTGGTCTCAGATTATCTTTTGTCAAAGAATATGAAAGCTATAGAGTATAAATATTGGATTTTTGATTTTTTATTTGTAGTTACATTTATGACATTAGCTAATAGTAATTATGAATATGTATATACACTATTAACATTGCCACTTCTCCCATTATTAATATATAAGATTATCAAGTAAATATGAAAAAAGTATTATTTGTAGCTACGATTGATCAGCATATTAGACATTTTCATATACCATATCTCCGGTGGTTCAAAAATAAAAACTTTCAAGTGTCTGTGGCCTCAAATGGAAATGAAAATGTTCCATATGTTGATGTTAAACATGAAGTTTCTTTTGAAAGAAGTCCATGGTCATATAATAATTTTATAGCTTTCTTGAAACTGAAAAAATTATTGAAAGAAAATAAATACGAAATTATTCACACGCATACACCAGTTGCGAGTATATTAGTCAGATTAGCTAACTTTATGACCGGGAAAAGGTCCAAAATAATATACACAGCTCATGGATTTCATTTTTATAAAGGAGCAAAAATTTTCAACTGGTTAATCTATTATCCAGTTGAAAAATTGTTATCATTTCAAACAGATACCCTTATTACAATTAATGACGAAGATTACAATGCCACTATTCGTAATAAATTTGGTTGTAAAAACGTCTATTTAGTTGATGGTGTTGGTATAAACTTAGATAAATATAGATGTCCAACTGATAAAGAAAAATTAAGACTGCGTGAAATGAATAATTTAAGTGAAAATGAATTCGTTTTGATATATGTGGGAGAGCTTAGTAAAAGAAAGAATCAAAAGTTATTATTGGAATCGATAGCAAAATTAACGACTCGAATTGATAACTTAAAACTATTATTAGTAGGTAAAGGTAATGAAGAAACTAATTTGCGTAAACAATGTACATTATTGAATTTAGATAATATTGTAGAATTTTTAGGTTATCGAAATGATGTTAATGATCTCATGAAATTATCTGACCTTTCAGTTTCTACTGCTTTACAAGAAGGGTTGCCAGTCAATATTATGGAGTCGCTATCCAGTGGTTTACCTTGTGTCGTTACAAATTGCCGTGGGAATCGTGATATCATAAATGATGGTGTTAATGGCTTTGTCGTTGAAGATTATGATTCGGAATTATTTTCAGATAGAGTTTTTAAAATTTACAATGACAAATCTACTTATAAGAAAATGAAGTTTAACGCAATAAAATCAGTTGAAAAATACTCAGATAAAGAAGTGTTAAAAGTGATGGGTAATATTTATTCTGAGTGTTTAGGTAACAAAAGTGAATAGATCAAAAATATTAGCAATATTAATTCTAGTATGCTTGATCTGTAATGTTAACTACCTAGACTCTTTAGCAGGATGGCTTATATTTATATCACAAATTATGATAATAGGTGGTGTTTTCATATGTTACAATAAGATAAGTGATATATTTAGCCCTATAGTCATAACTTATGTTGGTATGTTAATACCTTTTTCTATAAAAGGTATGTATATACTAGAGGTTGATAAGTTTCCAAAAGACGATCTTGTTCTACCATTATTTTACTATTTGATTTTTATATTTTTTTTCACACTAGCATTGATAATTAAAAATAAAAAAATAATACTGATTACTTATAAAAATCTATCTAATAGAGTTGTTGTTAGTTCTACTTTAATTATCAGATCATTTGTTTTGGTAACTATTGGTATTGCGGTTTATGCTATTAAAATGGGAACGCTTAATCCAGTAGAGTTAATATCTAATGTACTAGCTAATCGTATTGATATGCAAAACTCCGGTGGCTTATATGTTCAAACATTCGTATTATTAATTTTGCAAACCTCCTTGTTTATAAATGCGGTTATGTATTTTAAAACAAAAAATAGGCTCTTACTACTTTCTACTTTTATTATATTGGTTATTAACTTTCTTGTGACATTTACGTTGGGAGGAAGAGGAATGATTATAGTGCCAATATTAATGTTATTTTTTTATAAATACAAAATTACCGGTCGTTCAGATTGGATAAGAATAATATCATTTGTATTTGTATTTATAATATTTTCTGGTTGGTATGGAATGTACCGAGATGGAGTGACATCCGTTAATAATACTATCGTTATTTCTGATGTACTGGGTAATATATTAGATAGGTATGTACAGTTTGATAATTTTATTCGTGTCGTAAAAAATCCAGTAGATTACTATATCGGTCAGTCATTTGTAGACTTTCTTTCATCTCCAATTCCGAGAAGCATTTTCCCAGATAAGCCATACAATTTTAATTCACAGATGACACAGATATATCACCCAGAACAAGCTGAAAGATTTCTCGTGACTGATTTTACTATGTTAAGTGAGTTACTTTTGAATTTTGGTATTGTAGGTATAGTTGTAGGGGCATTTTTATTTGGAAGACTGATATCCTACTTAAACTTTGCTTATAACTACTTTAATACAAACGATTTTTTCTTATTTTGGTATCCTTTCTTTATGTTGAAACCTATGAGTTATTTATATGGCGGCTTGATTAATTCTACAGTTAATATGATGGTTATATTAGAAGTACCCATACTTGTAATGTTATGGTTAGTTTATTCAACAAAAAAAAGTGGTTATGAAAAAATATAAAGTATTATATCTTATATTAAATGGTTCACCATATGGCGGTTCTGAAAAGCACGTGGTTGATATTGTTAATAATATATATGATAAAGGTATAGATGCAAAATTAATTTATTCTGACGGAAACTCTCTTATCGAGGGTATAAAGGATAAAGGTATTGCTACTCCCATGGGGCGTGGTTTTATTGACTTTTTCAAAATACTAAAAATAGTTAGAGACGAGAAGCCAGATATAATACATGCTCATGCAGCTAGAGCGCTAATCTTCGCTCGCATACTTAAGCTTCTTTTAAAAAAATTTACCGGTCAAAAAATTAAATTGGTTTCTACCTCGCATGGACTTTGGGTGCCTTCCGGTAAAAAAAAATTACAGTTACACCGATTACTCCACGTGTTTAAGGGGCAAGATGATTTGACTTTGGCTGTTTCTAATTATTCTAGGTCTGAGTTAATTGATCAAGGCTATAATAAAGATAGAGTTAAATGTATTTATAATGGGATTGACTTTAGTAACTTCAATTCGTCCAGAAATATTAAACGTAAAGTTAAAAACGTCATATTCGTAGGGCGCTTGACTGAACAGAAAGGCGTATCTCATCTAATGGACCTGATTGATAGAGAGTCATTAAACGAGGATGAAGTTAAGTTTGAGATATACGGTTCAGGGCATTTAGATACATATATAGATGATTACATAAGAGCCAAAAAATTAACTAATGTTAATGTTAAAGGTCATACTGATAGTATTAACGATGTGTTCTTAAAGGCGGATATATTAATCGCACCATCTATGGATGAAGGACTTCCTTATACATTAGTTGAAGCTATTAACTGTGGACTTCCTGTTGTTAGTACTGTGGTTGGAGGCATTCCTGAAATTGTGGAAAATGGGAAAAATGGATTTTTAGTCAAGCCTGGTGATAGAGATGATTTTTACCGAGCATTTTCTAAAATTAAGAAAGAAAATATAGAGAGTATGTCTAGAGAGTCAATTCGAATTTCACAAAAATTTTCACTTAGCACGATGGTTGATAGTATTGTATACGAATATGAAGAGTGCTTGAAATGAAGAAAAATATAGTTGTGTTTATGTATAACTTTCCACCTATTGGTGCTGGAAGAGGTATAGCATGGAATAAATTTTGTTCTCATTTATCTAATGAATATAATGTTAATTTAATAACTATCGAACCAAGCGAAAATGATCCAATATATAACGAATCAAAGCTTGATGATATAAAGGATGACTTTGCGATTCATAGAACATCGCCTGGTTTTTTGTACAGAAAAATGTATCCATCAAAAGTAAAACTTGATGAAAGTTCAGATACTATTGACTATGAAAAAAAAGTTTTGAACAAAAGTTTTGTCAAAAAAATATACAAATCGGTTGTTCGCTCTTGTATATTCCCAGATAGAATGATTTTTTGGAATAAAAGTGCGGAAAATAAATTTCTAGAAATAAATCGTGTTGATAGAGTTGATCTTATAGTAACAGTAGGCTTTCCGTTTTCAACGCATCTACTTGGATATAAATTAAAAAGAAAGTTCGGCATGAAATGGATCATGGATTATGGAGATCCATGGTCATTCAATCCGTCGTCTGAAACGGTTCCGCACTTTCGCCGTTGGTTAGATCGTATTGTTGAATCAAAGATTATTAGATCTAGTGATCATATAACGGTTACTACAGATACAACCAAACAAGCTTTTGAATCTAAATTTAAAAAATTACCGGATGTTAGTGTGGTAAAGCAGGGTGTTGATTACGAGATGTTTCGCGCCAATCGAGATGCTGAAAATAAAAAATCAGAGACTTTGAATTTATTCTATTCTGGCATCTTTTACAAAGATATTCGTAATCCCGAGAATTTTTTTCATGCAATATCAAAAGTACAAAATATTCCTGTCAAAGTTAATATAATAATTGCGGGGCACATGGAAGATTATGTTCTTAATATGGTTAAATCGATATCATTCCCTGATTGTATAAATGTTCAATTTATTGGAAATATAAGGTTCGATCAAGTGGTTAATTATCAAAGTAATTCTGATGGTTTGCTTTTTTTTGGTAATAAAGGTGCTCTCCAGGTTCCTGGTAAGATTTATGAATATTTAGCGTCTAGAACCCCCATATTTTCAGTGTCATATCAATATGACGCAGTTTCAGACATGATTGAATTTTATGAGCGTGGAGAAACTTCGCTCAATAGTGAAAACTGTATAAAAGACAGCTTCGAACGTTTTGTTATTAACCTGAATGACAAAATTGATTATTATAGCAATGAAGAAATTGAAGAATTTGATTGGGCTTATATTTCCAATGAAATGAATAATATAGTAAATGCTGTTGTTGGAGATAAATAATGTGTAAGTTAGTAATTACTAATGGTTGGTCAGATCTTAATTCTGGTGATAGTGCGATAGTAATGAGTGTAATTCAACGCTTTTATATGGAATATGGAGATAAGCTTTCCGTAACTGTTCTATCAGAACTTAACGAGGTCAATGAGTTTTATAGTGATAGTATTGATAAAATTATAGAGGTTTTTCCTAGTATATCTATAAAACTTATACCCTCTCCATTCAAAAAAACTTATAGTGATAGTTTTTTTGATAAAATGTCAGAAATTGCTAGTTTTTTTAAAAATTTGTCACTAATACCTTTTAGCCGTTCCTCAAAGAATGATTATATTAGGGAAATACGTTTGGCTGATGTGGTTGTTTCTAAAGGTGGACACTTTATACATGATCGAAGAGGGCTTCATAGTGTTGTTCATCTTATAAAGTGTTTATATCCAATAATTATCTCCAAACATCTTGGTGTGAAGTATTCACTATTAGCTCAGTCCTATGGGCCTTTTTATCAAGATACACTTCTTTCGAAGTTTAATACCGCATTAGTCAGAACTGTATTGAATAATTCCGAAGGTTTATCTGTGCGTGAGTCTGTATCTATAGGCGCATTAGAGTTAATTGGTGTTGATAAAAGTAAGACTTATTCTACAAGTGATTATGCATTTTTGATGAATGATATCACTTTGAAAAATTGTAGAGAATTTGATTATGACAATTTCTTTGTCGTTACTTTAAGGCAACATGATTTTAAAAATGAAAATGGCGAACAAGCATACCTAGAATCAATGCGGAATTTATGTATAAGTATTTATGAAAAATATTCTCTTTCCCCATTGATTGTACCTCACGTAAAAGGGCCAAATAGTTTTGAAAATGATATAATAATAACTAAGAAATTTGAGTCACTACTTGAAGGAAAGTATAAAAATATTTTTAAGTTTGAATACGAACATATGCATGCAATTGAGTTTATGCAGTTGTATTCTAAGGCAAAAATATTGATTGGTACTCGTTTCCATTCTGTCATATTTGCACTTTGTTCTTCTGTTCCTTCTTTCGCTATCTCGTATTCTGGTTATAAAGCTAACATCATGAAGCAATTTTCTATGGATGATTTCATGATGAACATTGATGATGTTAATCACGAAAACTTAGATGCTCTAGAAAAAAGGATATTTACCTTAATCGATAATAACGATTTTTTCCGTGAAAAAATTAAAAATAGAATGGAACATGTTCGTAGGGAGATAATTGAAGACCCTGCTTTTAGCAATTTGAAAAAATAGGTGTTTTTGTGCTAGGTATTACAGGTGGAAGTGGCTTTGTTGGAACGTCTCTTATCAAGTTAATTCAAGAAAGGAATATTTCATATAGATCTTTTGTCAGAAAACCGTGTCCGAACCAGTCTAGTTATACAGTTGGTGATATCTCTGCTGATACAAACTGGCATGAGGGCTTATCGAAAATCTCAGTTTTGATACATTTGGCTTCGGTGGCTCATGGTAACGCTCAATCGGTATTAGATTACGAAAAAGTTAACTTTTTGGGGACATTAAATTTAGCTATACAAGCTGCTGAGGCCGGAGTTAAACGATTTATATTTATTAGTTCTATTGGAGTTTTGGGTAATTCATCTTTCAATGAAAAATTTACCGAAGAAAGTATACCAAATCCCAATAATCATTATACGAAGTCAAAGTTCGAGGCGGAAAAGGCATTGCTTGAATTGTCGCTATCAACTAATATGGAGGTCGTTATTATTCGTCCCCCATTAGTATATGGAAAAAAAGCTCCCGGTAATTTTGGTTTGCTACAAAAACTTGTCGGCTACTTTCCTATATTACCTTTTGGTTCAATTAATAATAAGAGAAACGTTATATCTGTTGATAATTTAGTTGATTTCATACTTGTTTGTGCATATCACCCTAAAGCTTCAAATAAGACTTTTTTAATCGCTGAATCTGAACCTTTGTCTATTAAAGATATTACGAATAATATAGCAGAGGCAAAAAATAAAAAAATAATTCAGTTACCCGTTCCAAAATGGCTTATGATTTATATTGGCAAGTTATTAGGGCAATCTTCTCTGGTTGAACAAATTATTGGAAACTTAGAAATTGATTCCACATTAGCAAATACGACTTTAAATTGGAAACAAAAATATACAATGAGGGAGTCTTTGTTGGTGGACGAAAAGGTGAATAAATGACTCGTGTAATAGACTTTATAGCATCACTCTTTGGGTTGCTTTTCTTATGGCCAATATTACTCATTGTTACTATCATTGGTCTATTTGATACTGGCTCTCCTATTTTTGTGCAAGAGCGAGTAGGGCGCAACAAAAAGCCGTTTAAACTGATCAAGTTTCGCACTATGTCAGTAGAAACCAAGTCAGTGGCGAGTCACTTAGCGAACAACGCGTCTATTACCAAACTTGGTGCCTTTTTACGTAAAACTAAGATTGATGAACTCCCACAATTAATCAATGTGGTAAAAGGTGAAATGAGTTTGGTCGGACCACGTCCGAATTTATTCAATCAAGAAGAGCTTATTGCGGAGCGTGATGCGAAGGGCGTCTACGACGTGTTGCCGGGCATTACGGGCTTAGCGCAAGTGCAAAATATTGATATGTCGACACCAGCACTGCTTGCAAAGACAGACAAGCAAATGATCGATACGCTCACAGTCAAAGGCTACTTCAAATACATCATGATGACGGTAACAGGAAGTGGGGCTGGAGACGCGGTAAAATAACCTCTAAAGTTATTCAACATAGAGTGGTATATCTGCCACTCTTTTTCTATATCTTTCCAATAATTCACGACATTAATTTGCAATCTACCGTGCTCGTGCATTACGCTTCACTGAAAACTTTCCTGGTTACGAAGCTCTAAAATTCAAAACAATATGAATTGTAGAGCTAAACTTACTAGGTTTATCGCTGATACTTACTAAAACTAACAATACTATGCAACGTCTACAATTTTTATGGCAGCTTTCTCGAACAAATAAACGAATAGTCAGTGTCTTGATTGATACGGTGCTGATTTTTATTGCTTTTCACCTTGCAATTTTGGTGCGTTCAGGTGGAACTGATTACTTTACCTACCCCGCAGTATGGGGAATTCAAGTGGTTGTCACGTTGATCACCGTAGTGGTATTTGCGCGATTAGGGCTCTATCGAGCTGTACTGCGGTACCTAACCTTTCAAGCGCTGTTTGTTGTCACCGCTGGTGCAGTAGTCTCTGCTACCGTCGTTGCAGCATTGAGCTTTTATATGAGTGATCCATTCCCAAGAACGGTACCGATTATTTATGGTGCATTCTTAGCGCTGTTCTGTGGCGGTCCTCGTGTTATCGTCCGATCTTTAGTTGCTCAGAGTTATTCAACCCAGAGTAAAGAAGTTCTTATTTATGGGGCTGGGTCGGGTGGTCGACAGTTAGCAATGGCATTAAGAAGTAGTGGAGACTATCGTGTAAGAGCATTTATTGATGGTGACTCAACTCTTTGTAATACCATGATCTTAGGTTTACCTGTGTTTGCAATAGAAGACATAATGCCGGTCATCAATAAATACGACATTTCGCAGATATTACTCGCAGTACCTAGTGCGAAGCGCTCTCGTAGAAAGTTGATTTTGGATGATCTGGCTAAATTACCAGTAGAGGTCCTAACAGTGCCAGATATGACTGACATTGTCTCTGGTAAAGCCAAAATTGATGAGCTTAAGGATGTCGCGATTGAGGATTTACTTGGGCGAGATCCAGTCGCTCCCCAACAAGTATTGCTAGAAGCGAATATCAAAGACAAAGTGGTCATGGTAACAGGTGCCGGTGGTTCTATTGGCTCTGAATTGTGTCGTCAAATCGTGGAGCAGTCTCCTAAGTCTATTATTTTATTTGAATTGTCTGAGTTTGGTCTATATCAGATCGATCGCGAACTAAATCAACTTAAGATTGAAAAAGGGCTTACTTGCGACATTATTCCTTTGTTGGGTTCTGTTCAACGTCAACATCGTCTAGAAACGACAATGTCTTCTTTTAAAGTTCAAACGGTATATCACGCAGCAGCATATAAACACGTTCCATTGGTCGAGTTTAACGTAATTGAGGGTGTGCGTAATAATATCTATGGGACTTATTATACTGCGTGCGCGGCGATTAAAGCCGGTGTTGAATCATTTGTATTAATCTCTACAGATAAAGCCGTTCGCCCTACTAACGTAATGGGTACAACCAAACGAATGGCGGAGCTTGGTCTGCAGGCTCTTGCTGATCAAGAAAATGCAAAACCAAATGGCACTCGATTTTGTATGGTACGATTTGGTAATGTTCTCGGCTCTTCAGGCTCCGTGATTCCTGTGTTTAAAAAGCAAATCGCATCAGGCGGACCAGTAACCGTGACTCACCCAGAGATCACTCGTTTCTTCATGACCATTCCTGAAGCTGCACAGCTAGTTATTCAAGCTGGAGCAATGGGCAAAGGAGGCGATGTATTTGTTTTAGACATGGGTGAGTCAGTAAAAATTACAGACTTAGCATGTAATCTCATTCAACTATCCGGTCTTGAAGTTAAATCCGAAGCTAATCCTCATGGTGATATTGAGATTCAGTTTTCTGGACTTCGACCTGGTGAGAAACTGTATGAAGAGTTGCTTATTGGCGACAATGTCAAACAAACAGCGCATGAGCGAATAATGACTGCACATGAGGTTCATTTACCTTTAAAAGAGTACGAACTACTGTTGAACGATCTCGATTTCGCCTGCCATAGTATGGATCACGAAAACATCCGCTCATTGCTATTAAATGCTCCTACAGGATTTAATCCTACGGACGGTATTGGTGACTTAGTCTGGAGTCACAACCAATTGGAGTTAAATCTGATTGATACTGAGCTAGCTGTAAACGAAGAGATTTAAATGGATACTTAGTGTCCATTTCTTTTTATTATGCTGAATGGTTTGATTTCGCTCAACTCCAAACAACAAACACCTATAGATTGTTTAAGAACTATGTTGTTTAATTCTAATCTTTTTCAGAAGTGTAACTCTTAGAGTTTGGGTAAAATTATGAAAATTGCTGTTGCTGGAACCGGTTATGTTGGGCTTTCTAACGCTATGCTGTTAGCTCAAAACCATGAAGTGGTTGCACTAGATATTGTTGCTGAAAAGGTTGAATTACTGAACAAAAAACAATCTCCAATTGTTGATGCTGAGATTGAACATTTCCTTGAAAACAGGGAACTAAACTTCATCGCAACAACAGATAAGCAGAAAGCTTATAAAGGCGCAGAATATGTTGTGATTGCAACGCCAACGGATTATGACTCAATCACGCATTACTTCGATACTTCTTCTGTTGAAGCGGTGATTAAAGATGTTATGTCCATCAATCCTGATGCAGTGATGGTGATTAAGTCAACTGTTCCTGTTGGCTATACCGCTCGAATCAAGGAAGAGTTGGGATGTAAAAATGTCATCTTCTCACCTGAGTTCTTGCGAGAGGGCAAAGCGCTTTATGATAACCTTCACCCATCACGTATCATCGTTGGTGAACGCAGCGAACGTGCGGAAGTATTTGCTAGCTTGCTATTGGAAGGAGCAGTAAAAGACGATATTCAAGTTCTTTTTACTGACTCTACAGAAGCTGAAGCAGTTAAATTGTTTTCCAACACTTATCTTGCGATGCGTGTCGCGTACTTCAATGAGCTAGATTCGTATGCGGAGGCACATGGTTTAGATGCACGCCAGATAATTGAAGGTGTTGGTTTAGACCCGCGTATTGGCAATCACTACAACAACCCATCATTTGGTTACGGTGGCTACTGCCTTCCTAAAGATACGAAGCAATTACTTGCGAACTACCAAGAAGTGCCGAATAACATCATTGGCGCGATTGTGGATGCAAACCGCACCCGTAAAGACTTTGTAGCTGAATCAATCCTCAAGCGTGAACCAAAAGTTGTGGGTATCTACCGGCTAATTATGAAAGCGGGATCGGATAACTTCCGCGCATCTTCTATCCAAGGCATCATGAAGCGTATCAAGGCGAAAGGTGTTGAGGTCGTGGTTTATGAACCTGTACTCAAAGAAGAAGATTTCTTCAACTCTCGAGTGATTAAAGACCTGAGTGAATTCAAACAAAGTGCGGATGTGATTGTTTCCAACCGCATGGTGGAAGAGTTAGCTGACGTTGCGGATAAAGTTTACACGCGCGACTTGTTTGGTAGTGATTAAATTTTTAGTATAACGATAATATATGGCTCTCATGTATGGGGGCCATTTTTACAGTTGGTGAATTTAAAATGATTAAAAAATGTCTTTTCCCTGCTGCAGGCTACGGTACTCGTTTTCTACCTGCAACAAAATCCATGCCGAAAGAAATGATGCCAGTGGTGAACAAGCCATTGATTGAATACGGTGTTGAAGAAGCGATTGAAGCGGGCATGGATGGAATGTGTATTGTCACAGGTCGTGGCAAACATTCTTTGATGGACCACTTCGACAAGAACTACGAATTGGAACATCAAATCTCAGGCACAAGTAAAGAAGCACTGTTAGATGATATCCGCTCTTTGATTGATTCAGCGAGTTACACTTACATCCGTCAGCGTGAAATGAAAGGCTTAGGTCACGCTATTCTTACGGGACGTGAACTGGTCGGTGATGAACCGTTTGCTGTTGTGCTCGCGGATGACCTTTGTGTGAATGAGGACCAAGGCGTTCTAGCTCAAATGGTTGAGCTGTATAAACAGTTCCGCTGTTCAATCGTTGCGGTACAAGAAGTTCCGGAATCAGAAACGCATAAGTACGGTGTGATTGCTGGTGAGATGATCAAAGATGACATCTTCCGAATTGATAACATGGTAGAAAAGCCAGAACCAGGCACAGCACCAAGTAATTTAGCAATTATTGGTCGCTATATCTTAACGCCAGATATTTTTGAGCTTATCGAAAACACAGAACCAGGCAAAGGTGGAGAAATCCAAATCACTGATGCATTGATGCAACAAGCGCAATCTGGCTGTGTTATCGCATACAAATTTAAAGGTCAGCGTTTTGACTGCGGTAGTGTAGAAGGTTACATCGAGGCGACAAACTACTGCTACGAGAACCTATACAAAAAAGCGTCTAGTGCTGAGCTTGCTAAAACACCAACCGTAAAGGTTGCTGAACCTGCATAGTTGTTCAGTCTCGTTACCAATGTGCTTTAACATGGCTTTCTGACGTATAAAGGTTAGTTAAAGCACGTTGATATTCAAATTATTATGCTGTTTTCACTCATTAACAATAAGTAAGAACTAGATTGTATCGTTCTAATGTCTGCTGATATTAGTTTAATACACCACCTCAATTCCCTCTGCTTCCAACTTTTCTCCTAACTCTTTTTTTTGCTTCTTTCTCTCCATGTATCAAATGCACGGCTTTTGGTTGTGCTGGAATACCAGTAACAAACTTCAATAAATCGCTTTGGTCTGCGTGTGCAGAATATCAGAGATGGTATGGACCAGCGCGTTGGCTTCGATTGGTTGGTTACCGATATCCACCGTGTGGCTGCCTGATTGGATTTCTCGACCTAAGGTTCCTTGCGCCTGATAACCCGCAAACAACACATCATTTCTTTTGTCTGGTAAGAGTGCTTTTAAGTAATTGACGATTCTTCCACCTTCGCACATACCGGATGCCGCAACGACAATCGCAGGTTCATCGGTGGAGGCTAGTCGATTTATTAATGCTTGATGTTCTCGATGGCTTTCCACAGTAATGCATTGTTCAAAGGCGAGGGGATGACGATGATTGTTGAGCTTTTGCTTTGCTTCTTTTCCCCACAGTTTTTTGAAACGGCGGTAGGTCTTCGTGACTCCTTTCGCAAGCGGTGAGTCTAGGATGATTGGCAAAGAAGACGACAAGTTGCGTTGGTGAATCAGTTGCTCAATATCGAATAACAGCTCCTGCGTACGTCCTACGCTGAAAGCTGGGATCAGAATTACACCACCGTCTCGCAGTGCATGATCGATAATGGCGTTCAAGCGCTCAGTTCGAGTGGCTGTGTCTTCATGCTCTTTGTTGCCGTATGTGGACTCGATGAACAAATAGTCGGCACGCTTTGGCGGCATAGGATCGGGTAAGAGCGGGGTATTGGACGGACCTAGATCGCCGGAAAATACGATGTTTTCATGATTGGGAAGTTTGAATTCCACGTAAGCGGAACCAAGAATGTGCCCCGCAGGCTGAAAGCGTAGGTAACATTGTTTACCAAGTTGCAGCCATTGTTGGTAGTCATGGGGTCTCAGCTGTTTTTTAATGACATTGAGGACTTGTTGACGCTGATGGAAGTTCAAACCCAGTTGCAGCTTTAATCCATCTTCTAGCATTAGCGGTACCAGTTCGGCTGTTGCTTTGGTGCAGTAAATGGGGCCTTTAAATCCAGCAGCCAGTAACCAAGGTAGGCGTCCGATATGGTCGATATGAGCATGAGTCAGGACTAATGCTTTGATGTGTTTAACTGGAAACTCGATATCCAGTGATGCCCTGCGGTTGCCCAAATGGATGTCTTTGCCTTGAAAGAGTCCGCAATCGATCAAGATGCTGCAGTGTGGCAATTTCAATTCATGACAAGAGCCAGTGACGGTATGTTTCCCACCATGGTGAATCACATTGGCGATGTCTGATATGGGTGTTGTCATGTCGATTGCTCCTCCTTGAACAAGTATCAGTAACTATAAATCCTGTGGGCAGAGTAAGTGAATAGAGTTCGTTGGTTGGATGGAATGGAATTGAGTGGGAATAATCGGAAGTGCGATTAGGTTCTTTGTTTTGATGTAAGGCATTTTTCGTTACTTAACTTTGGGTTTGACACATGCGGTTAGTAGATTCCTGATGTCACTTAGGCTCCTCGGAATGACAAAACTCATTAGATCGTAAGCAAACAAAAAGGGATGCATGATGCATCCCTTTGTTATTTTTACTCTGTGCCGTCCTAAATAAGGTTGACACTTTCTACCCCCAAAATTGGAGAGTGTTATGAAATCAACAACTAAAAGAAC
>NZ_JAWOUB010000021.1:0-58909 GCF_033339195.1 Vibrio sp. 811 | reverse complement strand
CGGAATTGGTAGACGCACCAGATTTAGGTTCTGGCGCCGCAAGGTGTGAGAGTTCAAGTCTCTCCTTCCGCACCATTATCGGAAAACCCAGCATGACTTTGCTGGGTTTTTTCTTTTTTTGGTTCTGGACTCGGGAAATCATTAGATTTGCCGAATTAAAAAAGCGAGCTCATGGCTCGCTTTTTTTCTATCTGTGATTTGAGTAGCTTACTACATACCTAACGCGTATTTCAGTACTTGAGCCTTAATTGGCCCTGAGTTTTCAGCAAGCTTCAATGCAGCATTACGTACGAACTTCAATGGCCATAGATCGTTGCTAAAACCTTTATAGAAAAAGTCCATGCCCGTCTGCATGAGTAAGTTGTCAGGTCGACGTGCGCGTTCGTATTTCGCGAGTAAGGTATCTTCCAGCTTTTCTTGTTGTTCTGTTACCGAAAGGAGAACGTCTACATCTTTGAAGCCTAAGTTTACCCCTTGCCCTGCAAGCGGGTTGATCGTATGGGCAGAGTCACCCACTAACACGCAATTTTTGCTTGAGTAGCTTTGCGCATGACGACGAGTGAGTGGGAATGAGCCAAACTGTAAAACTTCAATATCGCCTAATTCAGCAGGGAAATGACGTAAAATTTCTTCTCTTAGTTGAGGTTTACCCATCGCACACAGTTGTTTAATACGTTTAGGCGAGTCATACCAAACCAAAGAACCTTGGCCTACTACTTGACCATCGTCGTTACTCAAAGAGCACAGAGGTAAAAATGAACGTGGGCCTGAAGGTGTAAATTGTTGCCAAGTAATATCTTGCTGAGGCAATTCTGTTTTCACATTAATCAACATGCAGTGTTGTCGGTAATCCCACGCAGTTACACCAATTCCAGCCAATTGACGAACTTTAGAGTTTGCACCATCAGCACCAATCACCCAGTTAGCTTCAAACTGCGCCCCACTTTCTAGTGTCACAAGATTTACATCTGCAAACTCAATGGCTTTTAATCGCTCAGGACACATCACGGTTAGATTTTCATACTGAGAGAAGACTTGCCAAAGACCTAATTGGATTAGGCGGTTTTCAACGATGTAACCTAGCTGATCCAATGACAATTCATCAGAGTGAAAACGAGTACGGCACTCTGGGTGCTCCCAAGTTTCTAAGCGCCGATAAGGACAAACTCGCATACTCTTGATCTCTGACCATGCTCCGAGTGAATCAAGTAACTCCACCGACTGGTGCGAGATTGCAGATACACGAATATCCATCGCCTGAGCGGCATCAAAAACTTTAGGTTTTGTACCTTCGACCAAGACAACGCTTCTGCCCTGCTTGGCAAATCCAACAGCGACGGCTGCCCCGACCATACCGCCACCGATCACGGCGATGTCATACTTGTTCATTTTTCACTCTTCATCGTGCTGATTAATTGGCGTTTTTTATTGTACTTTCCATGGCTACTTTTACAAAATTGTTTAACAAAAAACCTTGTTCAGCATAGGGCGAAAAACTAGATTTCATCAGGCTTTGCAGAGAATTAGCTAGATCACTAGTCAGGTGCTTTTTAAAGCAGTACAATACGCCGCTTACCGCCGTGATGGCGGCTATAATTTGAGCAATAGCTCTCCGATTTAAGTACAACTGAACGAGCGAAAGTGAGATGAGTAAGAAACTGCTAATTAAAACCTGGGGCTGCCAGATGAACGAATACGATTCATCAAAAATGGCCGACCTGCTTAATGCTGCAAACGGCTACGAGCTGACGGAAGAGCCAGAGGAAGCAGACGTACTTCTACTTAACACCTGTTCGATCCGTGAAAAAGCGCAAGAGAAAGTTTTCCACCAGCTAGGCCGCTGGAAAACACTAAAAGATAAAAAACCTGGCGTAGTTATCGGTGTAGGTGGTTGTGTAGCAACGCAAGAAGGTGACCATATTCGTGAACGTGCACCATACGTTGACGTTATTTTTGGCCCACAAACTTTGCACCGCCTACCTGAGATGATCAAACAATCTCAGTCCGATGATGCACCAGTTATGGACATTTCGTTCCCAGAGATCGAAAAATTCGACCGCCTACCTGAACCTCGCGCTGAAGGTGCGACAGCATTCGTTTCTATTATGGAAGGCTGCTCTAAGTACTGTACTTACTGTGTCGTACCGTACACTCGTGGTGAAGAAGTAAGCCGTCCAATGGATGACGTACTGTTCGAAATCGCCCAACTTGCTGAACAAGGCGTACGTGAAGTAAACCTTCTGGGTCAAAACGTAAACGCGTACCGTGGTCCTATGCACGATGGTGAGATCTGTTCATTTGCAGAACTGCTTCGTTTGGTTGCGTCTATCGATGGTATCGACCGTATTCGTTTCACGACGAGCCACCCGTTAGAATTCACAGACGACATCATCGCAGTATACGAAGATACGCCAGAACTTGTGAGCTTCCTGCACTTACCTGTGCAAAGTGGTAGTGACCGTATCCTAACGATGATGAAACGCCCTCACACCGCTATCGAATACAAATCGATCATCCGTAAACTGCGTAAAGCTCGTCCTGATATTCAAATCAGTTCAGACTTTATTGTTGGTTTCCCTGGTGAGACAGACAAAGACTTCCAAGACACCATGAAGCTAATCAAAGATGTAGACTTTGACATGAGCTTCAGCTTTATTTTCTCTCCACGTCCAGGTACGCCAGCAGCGGATTACCCTTGTGATGTGTCAGAACAAGTGAAGAAAGAGCGCCTTTACGAACTACAGCAAACTATCAATGCTCAAGCGATGCGTTACTCTCGCTTAATGCTTGGCACAGAACAACGTGTTCTAGTTGAAGGTCCTTCGAAGAAAAACCTAATGGAACTACGCGCTCGTACAGAAAACAACCGTGTAGTAAACTTTGAAGGTAGTGCAGACCTAATTGGTCAGTTCGTTGATGTGAAGATCGTAGACGTATTTGCAAACTCACTGCGTGGTGAGCTAGTACGTACTGAAAAAGACATGGATCTTCGTAGTGTGATTTCCCCAACGCAGATGATGGCGAAAACACGTCGCGAAGATGAGCTGGGTGTAGCTACTTTTACGCCGTAAGCTCGTATAAATAGCCATAGAGAGCCTGGTCGTTATCAGGCTCTCACTAAGTGGCAAAAAATGAGAGGCAACATTGAGCAATAAAATCGTAACTCTAGAAATTAACCTAGAACCTTCAGACAACCGCCGACTAGCTAGCCTGTGCGGTCCATTCGATGACAACATCAAGCATTTAGAACGTCGTCTAGGCGTTGAAATTAACCACCGTAGTGACCACTTTACGATTGTCGGTAAACCTCATACCGCATCAGCTGCGCTGGATATCCTGAAAACTCTATATGTTGATACCGCACCTGTACGAGGTGAGATCCCAGATATTGAGCCTGAGCAAATCCATCTAGCGATCAAAGAGTCTGGTGTTCTTGAGCAGAATACTGAGTCTAATATCGAGCATGGTAAAGAAGTCTTCGTCAAAACCAAGAAAGGTGTGATCAAACCACGTACGCCAAACCAAGCGCAGTACTTGGTTAACATGGTCACGCAT
The DNA here is from genome assembly GCF_033339195.1 of Vibrio sp. 811. Lineage (NCBI taxonomy): Bacteria > Pseudomonadati > Pseudomonadota > Gammaproteobacteria > Vibrionales > Vibrionaceae > Vibrio > Vibrio sp. 811. The sequence goes on along the minus strand of NZ_JAWOUB010000021.1, from coordinate 55,354 downwards.
GATATTTCTTTTGGTATTGGCCCGGCTGGTACAGGTAAAACCTACCTTGCTGTAGCAGCAGCTGTTGACGCACTAGAGCGCCAAGAGATCCGCCGTATTCTACTTACTCGTCCAGCGGTTGAAGCTGGTGAGAAGTTGGGCTTCCTACCTGGTGATTTAAGCCAGAAAGTCGACCCATACCTACGTCCGCTATACGACGCCCTATTTGAAATGCTGGGCTTTGAGCGCGTAGAGAAGCTGATTGAACGTAACGTGATTGAGGTTGCCCCTCTTGCTTACATGCGTGGTCGTACTCTAAACGACGCCTTTATCATTCTTGATGAGAGTCAGAACACCACAGTTGAACAGATGAAGATGTTCCTAACGCGTATTGGTTTTAACTCTCGCGCGGTTATCACTGGTGATGTCACGCAGATTGACTTACCTCGTGGTGCGAAATCGGGTCTTCGTCATGCTATTGAAGTACTAAGCGAAGTTGATGACATCAGCTTTAACTTCTTCTTAGCCGACGACGTTGTACGTCACCCTGTGGTTGCTCGTATCGTTAACGCGTACGAGAAGTGGGAAGCGCAAGACCAGAAAGAGCGTAAAGAGTTCGAGAAACGCCGTCGTGAAGAACGCGATGCGAAGTTACTAGAAGCAGCAAAAGCCGAACTGAATGCACAAGTTGCTTCAACTAAGGAATAATCATGGCGATTGAACTTGATCTGCAACTGGCAGTCGAAAATGAAGAAGGTCTGCCTTCGCAGCAAGATTTCCAATTGTGGCTAGATAAGACAATTCCTCTCTTCCAGCCACAAGCCGAAGTCACCATTCGTATTGTTGATGAACAAGAAAGTCATACGCTCAACCATGAGTATCGCGGCAAAGATAAACCAACTAATGTGTTGTCGTTTCCATTTGAAGCACCTCCTGGTATGGAAATAGATTTACTTGGTGATTTGATTATTTGCCGCCAAGTTGTTGAAAAAGAAGCGGTTGAACAGAGCAAGCCTCTGCTAGCACATTGGGCGCATATGGTTGTACATGGCAGCTTGCATCTGCTAGGTTATGATCATATAGAGGATGACGAAGCCGAAGAGATGGAGTCCCTCGAAACCGAAATCATGCAAGGTATGGGTTATGAAGATCCTTACATTGCTGAAAAAGAGTAGCTATTGGCCACTCGACAGGGAAAGGCGAACCACCTAAAAGACTCTCGTGTTCGCCTCTCTATGTGTGCTATCACACTTCTGATAGCGTTACTTAATTGAGAAACAATGAACGAAGATAATTCTCCCTCTTCTAACGAAGATAAGAAAGAAAAGGCAGAAGGTCCGAGTAGAAAGTCCTTCTTTGAACGTCTAGGTCAACTATTTCAGGGCGAACCAAAAGATCGCCAAGAGCTTGTGGATGTTATCCGCGACTCTGAAGTTAACGACCTGATTGACCATGACACTCGCGATATGCTTGAAGGTGTTATGGAAATCTCCGAAATGCGTGTGCGTGACATTATGATCCCGCGTTCGCAAATGGTTACCGTTGAGCGTACTCACGACCTTGATACCTTGGTTGCTTTGATTACCGATGCTCAACACTCTCGCTACCCTGTGATCAGCGAAGATAAAGACCATGTGGAAGGCATACTTCTAGCGAAGGACTTACTTAAATACTTAGGCTCAGGCAGTAATCCATTTGATATCGAAGAAGTCATTCGACCAGCGGTTGTGGTACCGGAAAGTAAACGCGTTGATCGACTGCTGAAAGAATTCCGTGAAGAACGTTATCATATGGCCATTGTTGTCGATGAATTCGGTGGTGTTTCTGGTCTTGTGACCATTGAAGATATCCTTGAGGAAATCGTCGGGGATATTGAAGATGAATTCGATGAAAGTGAAGAGACGGACATTCGTAAGCTGAGCAAGCATACGTTTGCTGTCAGAGCGCTGACAACCATCGAAGAGTTTAATGAGACATTCGGAACCAACTTCAGCGATGAGGAAGTTGATACCGTTGGTGGTATGGTCATGACTGCCTTTGGTCACTTACCTTCTCGTGGTGAACTGGTTGAAATTGAAGGCTACAACTTCAAAGTCACCGCTGCCGATAACCGTCGTGTCATTCAACTCCAAGTGACGATCCCAGACGAAGAAACCCTGGTTGAAGCCACTCAAGAGTAACGCGATACCCATTGGGAATCTCAGAAATTACAATGATGAATGAACTCTTTCATCGCCTTAAGCGGCCCTTAGTGGCCGCTTTTGTTGGCGCCTCTACTACACTCGCTTTCGCTCCTTACAAGCTGTGGCCTATTGCCATTCTTAGCCCAGCAATTCTACTGATTCTTCTTGCTAACCAAACTCCGAAACGCGCACTATGGATTGGTTATGCTTGGGGGTTAGGTCAATTTGCAACTGGCGTTAGCTGGGTTTACGTCAGTATCTCCGGTTTTGGCGGTATGCCGCTCATTGCCAATTTATTTTTAATGGGCTTGCTTGTTGCCTACTTGGCTGTTTATTCAGGCTTATTTGCTTGGCTCAACAACAAGCTGTTTCCTCAATTTACGCTCACAAAAGCACTTCTCGCTGCACCTGCTTTATGGCTGATCAGTGATTGGTTACGTGGTTGGGTGATGACTGGCTTCCCTTGGTTATGGCTAGGCTATAGCCAGATAGATGCTCCACTCGCAAGCTTTGCACCAATTGGCGGCGTAGAACTGCTTACTCTATTTATCCTTATCAGCGCAGGGGCGTTAGCCTACGCATGGATTCATAAGCAGTGGCTGATGGTGATTATCCCTGCGGTACTACTCAGTACTGGCTTTGGGATTCGCAACTACGATTGGGTAACACCCCGACCAGAAGACACGACTAAGCTCGCGCTGATTCAAGGTAACGTAGACCAGAACCTAAAGTGGCTACCAAGTCAACGCTGGCCAACCATCATGAAATACGCTGACTTAACTCGTGAAAACTGGGACGCTGACATTATCGTTTGGCCAGAAGCAGCAATTCCCGCTTTTGAAATTGAAGTGCCTTCATTTTTGAGCAATATCGACAGCGCTGCAAAAATGAATAACAGCGCAATCATCACCGGTGTCGTCAATCAAGCTGAAGATCGACAGTTCTACAACAGTATTCTGCCCCTCGGCATCACACCATACGGTGACTACAGCTTCGATTTAAGCGAACGTTACCATAAGCATCACCTACTACCGTTTGGTGAGTTTGTACCATTTGAAGATATTTTGCGCCCATTAGCGCCATTCTTTAACCTACCGATGTCATCGTTTAGCCGTGGGGCTTTTGTGCAGCCAAACATCGTTGCGAATGGCATGCACATGGCACCAGCGCTTTGCTATGAGATCATCTTTAATGAGCAAGTGCGTCAAAATGTGACTGACGAAACAGACTTCATTCTAACGCTTTCAAACGATGCATGGTTTGGTCACTCTATCGGCCCTCTTCAGCATATGGAGATCGCCCGTATGCGTGCCTTAGAGTTGGGCAAACCGCTCATCCGCTCGACTAACAATGGATTAACAGCGGTAACCGATCACAAGGGTAAAATCGTTGAGCAAGTTCCGCAGTTTGAAACTGCAGTACTGCGCGCAGAGCTCACCCCAACCGATGGGAAAACGCCATATCGAATCGTTGGTACTTGGCCATTGTATATTTGGGTAGGGTTAAGTTTAGCGCTGGCTTTCGGTTTAAGAAGAAAACAGAGCTGATAACAGCTTGAAAGTAGAAAAGACAAAAAAGAGGCAACTAAGCCTCTTTTTTATTCATTGCATTATACAGTCGTTACTCGCCATTTATGGCTTTAATGACTGACGAGTAAAGCCTTTGTGACCACACTTAATACACGGAATGATTACTGTTGGGTGGTTATACGTTGTCTTGTGACCACACTCATCACAGACTAAAGTTCCTAAGCCTATCACCTCTCCTGCTTCATATAGCCCTTGATGCTCTAAGTCATCGAACAACTCAACCCACTCAACTTTAGTTCGGTCTGTAATCTCTAACAGCCCTTGCCATATCGAATCCGCAATCGTTAAGTAAAACGGACCGCTTTTGCTATCCTCGTAACTCTCTGAAAACTCTTTTAAGTCGGCTTTAAGGTACGCTTTGATTAAAGCCAATTCATCTTTGGTCAAGTCATTAGCAGCATCCACCACTTTGCCCGACGTCTCAATCGCTTTGTTAACTTCTTCCGGACTGTGCTTCAAGGTTTCAATCACATCCTCGAGCATTTCCTCATAACCTGTTTTACGTTTAGGCATAACTGACCTCCATCTTTCTCCTACCTGCGTCACTTAAGGGCGCATGGGTACAGATTGGCTATTGTTGTGATCCCTAGCTTTAGGTATTCTATGACGATCTATTTAAGTCTGTTCTAACCGAACTCACAAATTCCAAGATAACGGATACCATCGATGCAAGAACAATACAACCCACAAGATATTGAACAAAAAGTTCAAAAGCACTGGGATGACAACAAAACCTTTGTTGTAAGTGAAGACCCAAATAAAGAAAAATTCTACTGTCTGTCCATGTTCCCATACCCAAGTGGTCGACTGCACATGGGTCACGTGCGCAACTACACTATCGGTGATGTAGTATCTCGTTTCCAACGCCTACAAGGCAAAAACGTGATGCAACCAATCGGTTGGGACGCATTCGGTCTACCTGCAGAAAACGCAGCAGTAAAAAACAAAACTGCGCCAGCACCTTGGACTTACGAAAACATCGAATACATGAAGAACCAACTTAAGCTTCTAGGCTTTGGTTACGATTGGAACCGTGAATTCGCAACATGTACACCGGAGTACTACCGCTGGGAACAAGAGTTCTTCACTAAACTTTACGAGAAAGGTTTAGTTTACAAAAAGACTTCTTCTGTTAACTGGTGTCCTAACGACCAAACTGTTCTTGCAAACGAGCAGGTTGAAGACGGTTGTTGCTGGCGTTGTGATACGCCTGTAGAGCAAAAAGAAATCCCTCAATGGTTCATCAAAATCACTGAGTACGCTCAAGAGCTACTAGACGACTTAGACAAGCTTGAAGGTTGGCCTGAAATGGTGAAGACCATGCAGCGCAACTGGATTGGTCGTTCTGAAGGTGTTGAACTGAAGTTTGAAGTTAAGGGTCAACAAGACCTAGAAGTTTACACAACACGTCCAGATACGCTAATGGGTGTGACTTACGTGGGTATCGCAGCCGGCCACCCTCTTGCAGCTCTTGCAGCAGAGAACAATCCAGAGCTTGCAGCGTTTATCGACGAATGTAAGAACAACAAGGTTGCAGAAGCTGAGCTAGCGACAATGGAGAAGAAAGGTATGGCAACTGGCCTTACTGCTATTCATCCATTGAACGGCTGCGAAGTACCAGTATACGTAGCAAACTTCGTACTGATGGACTACGGTACAGGCGCGGTAATGGCTGTACCTGCACACGACCAACGTGACTACGAGTTCGCAACGAAGTACGGTCTAGACATCGTGCCTGTTATCAAGCCTGCTGATGGCAGCGAGCTAGACATCTCTGAAGCGGCATACACAGAGAAAGGTGTACTGTTCGATTCAGGTGAATTCGACGGCCTAGAATTCCAAGCGGCGTTCGATGCAATTGCAGCAAAGCTAGAAGCAGAGGGCAAAGGCACTAAGACTGTAAACTTCCGTCTACGCGACTGGGGTGTATCTCGTCAACGTTACTGGGGCGCACCAATCCCAATGGTAACGACTGAAGACGGTGAAGTTCACCCAGTACCTGCTGACCAACTACCAGTGATTCTTCCAGAAGACGTGGTAATGGACGGCGTAACGAGCCCAATCAAAGCAGACAAAGAGTGGGCGAAGACAACCTTTAACGGCGAACCAGCTCTACGTGAGACAGATACGTTCGATACGTTCATGGAATCTTCTTGGTACTACGCGCGTTACTGTTCACCACAAGCGGACGACATCCTAGACCCAGAAAAAGCAAACTACTGGCTACCAGTAGATCAGTACATCGGTGGTATCGAGCACGCTTGTATGCACCTACTGTACTCACGCTTCTTCCACAAACTACTGCGCGATGCGGGTTACGTAACTTCTGACGAACCGTTCAAGCAACTACTGTGTCAAGGCATGGTACTAGCTGATGCGTTCTACTTCGAGAACGAGAAAGGCGGCAAAGAGTGGGTAGCTCCAACAGACGTAGCCGTTGAACGTGATGGTAAAGGCCGCATAACTTCTGCTAAAGACACTGAAGGTCGTGATGTAACGCACTCAGGCATGATCAAGATGTCTAAGTCTAAGAACAACGGTATCGACCCTCAAGAAATGGTAGACAAGTACGGCGCAGACACAGTACGTCTATTCATGATGTTCGCGTCTCCAGCGGACATGACACTTGAATGGCAAGAGTCTGGCGTAGAAGGTGCGAACCGCTTCCTAAAACGTGTTTGGAAACTAGTGAAAGAGCACACAGCGAAAGGCGCAGCAAAAGCAGTAGATACCTCAGCGCTTTCTGGTGATCAAAAAGCACTTCGCCGCGACGTTCACAAAACTATCGCGAAAGTGACGGACGATATCGCTCGTCGTCAAACATTCAACACCGCGATCGCAGCGATCATGGAGCTGATGAACAAACTAGCGAAAGCGCCTCAAGAATCTGCGCAAGATCGTGCAATCCTTGACGAAGCACTGAAAGCTATTGTTGTCATGCTTTACCCTATCACTCCGCATATCTCATACGAGCTATGGGCAGCACTAGGTGAAACAGACATTGATAACGCGGCATGGCCGACGTTTGACGAAAAAGCGCTAGTTGAAGACGAAAAAACTATCGTTGTTCAAGTTAACGGTAAGCTACGTGCGAAGCTAACAGTCCCAGCGGATATCTCTAAAGACGATATCGAACAGCTTGGTCTAAACGACGAAAACGTGGTTAAGTTCACTGATGGCCTGACTATTCGTAAAGTTATTTACGTTCCAGGTAAACTGCTGAACATTGTTGCAAACTAATCGCAGCTGTCAATTTGTCTCTGTTTAGCGAACTTATTTGTTAACCAAGAGTCATTAAACAGGGTAGTTTTCTACCCTGTTTATTTACCTCAAACCATTCACATGAGTGGTTTAAGGTAAATAACCCCTTCAATTTAGGATGAATACAATCAATGCGCTTTTTCTCTTTGATTAAACTACCAGTGGTATTGGTATTAGCGGGGCTTCTTTCTGCCTGTGGTTTTCACCTTCGCGGCGAGTATTCCGTACCGGAAGAGCTGCACACTATGTCTTTCTCCAGCTACGATGAATACAGTGAATTAACTCGCTATGTTCGCTCTCAACTCGAACTGAACAAAGTTGAACTTGTTCAACCATCATCGACGGTACCCAACCTTCATTTGACGGAAGCGACTATCGATGAGCGTACACTGTCTCTGTATCAAAATAGCCGTGCAGCAGAAAAAGAGCTGACATACGTAGTAAAATACCGTGTGACGATTCCTGGCTATGGTTCTAAAAACTTTACGACAACAGTAAACCGCAACTACCTAGACAACCCATTGACCGCACTTGCAAAATCTGTTGAGCGTGACGTAATTGAAGACGAGATGCGCTTGCAAGCTGCAAAACAGATGATGCGCCAGTTGGGCCGTATTCGTGCCGAATATGAAGCAGGACAAATCTCTGAGCCAGCGAACAAAAACTCTTAGTCACTATGCGAATTTATGCCGATAAGCTAACGGATCATTTAACTAAACAAGTTAAACAGGTTTACTTAATCTTTGGTAATGAGCCGTTACTGATTCAAGAAAGCCGCCAAGCCATCCAAAAGGCAGCGTTTCAACAAGGTTTTGAGGAAAAACACCGTTTTGCTGTGGATGCTAGCATCGACTGGAACCAAGTTTACGACTGTTTCCAAGCGATGAGTCTGTTTTCAAACCGTCAATTGATTGAGCTTGAAATTCCTGAAAGTGGCGTGACAACCGCCGTCAGCAAAGAGCTGCAAACACTGTGTGATATGCTTCATGATGACATAATGCTCGTCATTGTTGGTAGCAAACTGACCAAAGCCCAAGAAAATGCGAAATGGTTTAAAGCATTAAGCTCAAAAGGCGATTGGGTAAGCTGCTTGTCGCCAGACCTTCAACGCCTACCTATGTTCATTCAGACACGTTGCCGCACGTTGGGACTAAAACCCGATCAACAATCACTGCAAATGTTGGCTCAATGGCATGAAGGTAACCTATTTGCATTGACACAAAGCTTAGAGAAATTGGCCCTACTCTATCCGGATGGTGAGCTGACCATCATACGTTTAGAGGAAGCCCTAAGTCGCCATAATCACTTCACTACCTTTAACTGGATCGACGCCTTACTGGCAGGTAAAGCAAACCGTGCACAACGTATTCTTCGCCAACTTGAGGCGGAAGGGGTTGAGACCGTGATCTTGATTCGAAGTATACAAAAAGAGTTGAGCCAACTTTTAAATATGCATCAAGACTTAACTCAAATGGGAATGAACCAGGTATTTGAGAAATATCGAGTTTGGCAAAACAAGCGTCCACTCTATAACGCAGCACTGACCCGCTTATCAGCGAGTCGTATTTGTGCATTGCTCTCCTTGTTGGCTCAAGCCGAGATAAAAGCCAAAACTCAGTATGACGAGTCTGTATGGCCAACTATTCATCAGTTGAGCTTAGAAACCTGCTCTCCTGATATTAAGCTGGCAATTTAAAAATCAAAGCGTGATATAGTGCGCGACCTGTTTTGCAAGCAAGAATGTAAAACACTGTAGAGATAAGAGACAAACCGAGGAAAACCGAGTGCTTCGCGAAGAACTGAAAGACTTTTTAGCTGATAAAGCCGACGACATGAAAGCGGAAGACATTATCGTCCTAAATGTGGAAGATAAATCAAGCGTGACAGATTACATGATCATCTGTACTGGTACATCCAAACGCCACGTTTCATCCATCGCTGACCATGTTGCAACAGAAGTGAAAAAAGCCGGTCTTGAGCCACTAGGAATGGAAGGTGAAAACGAAGGTGAATGGGTAGTCCTAGATATGGGCGACGCCATGCTTCACGTGATGCAAGAAGAGCACCGCGAACTCTACCAGCTAGAAAAACTCTGGGGTTAATCTTTTGAAAATTCAACTAATTGCTGTTGGCACAAAAATGCCAAAATGGGTTGAGGAAGGCTTTCAAGAATATCGTCGCCGTTTCCCACATGATATGCCGTTGGAGTTGATTGAAATCTCTGCTGGTAAGCGTGGTAAGAATGCCGATATCGCTCGCATCCTGCAAAAAGAAGGGGAAGCGATGCTCGCTGCGGTACCAAAAGGCAACCGTATCGTCACGTTAGATATCCCAGGTAAAAAATGGGACACTCCTCAACTCGCTGAGCAGTTAGAAGCTTGGAAATTAGATGGCCGTGATGTATCAATATTAATCGGCGGTCCTGAAGGACTCGCTCCTGCATGCAAAGCTGCAGCAGACCAAAGCTGGTCATTGTCTGCCTTAACGCTACCCCACCCTCTAGTGCGTATCGTAATGGCAGAAAGCTTGTACCGAGCGTGGAGCATCACCGCTAACCACCCTTATCATCGCGAATAATCGTTGTTTAACTTTAGAGCCAAGCGTTAATGATTCGTAAACGCCGCAGTCAAATCCGAGATTATCAAGCCGAAGCGCGTCTGTTTGCCAGCCGCGCTATTGTTGCTTTTATCGGCATTGTTGTCTTGATGGGAGCTCTGGTTGCCAACATGTACAACATTCAGGTGAACCAGTTTCAAGACTATCAAACCCGCTCGAACGATAACCGTATCAAAGTAGTGCCTATCGCGCCTAACCGAGGTCTAATTTATGACCGAAATGGCGTTTTACTGGCAGAGAACCGTCCCGTCTTTAACTTAGAACTGACCCCAGAAAAAATTAAAGACATTGATGCAACCATCCAAGAATTACAAACTATTCTGGAAATTACACCAGACCAGATTGAACGTTTCCACCACGAGCGTAAACGGACTCGTCGATTTAAATCGGTCCCACTGCTTACCCAACTGAACGAAAAACAAGTAGCGGTATTCTCCGTCAATCAGTACCGCTTTCCGGGTGTGGAAATAAGTGCGACCTTAAAGCGCTACTACCCTTTCAGCGAAGTCTTAACCCACGTGATTGGTTACGTTTCTCGAATCAATGATCGCGACATGCAGCGCCTGATCCGAGAAGAAAAAGACGCAAACTATCAAGCCACTCGCGACATTGGTAAGCTGGGTATTGAAAAATACTACGAAGACCTCTTACACGGTACAGCCGGATATCAAGAAGTCGAGGTAAACAGCCGCGGCCGAGTAATTCGTACCTTAAAGTACGTTCCACCTGTACCCGGAAAAGACATCGTTTTAAACCTTGATATCAACTTGCAGTTGTACGTACACCAATTATTGGACGGCCGCCGAGGCAGTGCTGTAGTAATCGATCCTAGAGACAACGGCGTACTGGCTATGGTTTCAAGCCCTAGCTACGATCCTAACTCGTTCGTGCACGGAATCTCAGGTAAAGACTATCGCGCCCTTTTGAACGATAAAAACCGTCCTTTGGTCAACCGCACTACACTTGGCATTTACCCTCCTGCCTCTACCATCAAACCATTTATGGCGGTAGCCGCGTTGCAAGAAGGTGTCGTCACACCTAACACTACACGAAATGATCCTGGTTATTGGCGCATACCAAACTCTAACACACGTCCGTTCCGGGACTGGTTGCGTTGGGGACACGGACGCGTCGATATCATTAAGTCGATCGAAGAGTCTGTTGATACCTTCTACTATCAAATCGCTTATGACATGGGTATTGACCGTATTTCGAATTGGATGATGATGTTCGGTTTTGGTGATTACACTGGCATTGATATCTACGAAGAAAGTAAGGCGAACATGCCGACTCGTGACTGGAAAATGTCTCGCCATAAAACCCCATGGTATAAAGGTGATACGATCCCTGTGGGTATCGGCCAAGGATATTGGACAGCAACACCAATGCAAATCGCCAAAGCAACCTCCGTATTAGTAAACGAGGGAGAAGTGATCGCACCTCACTTGCTCAAAGCGACGATAGAAAATGGTAACGACTTCGAAAAGCAGCAAACAACAGAATACGTGACTTACCCACCAATCAAGAATGTGCCTAAAAAGTACTGGGATATGGCGAAAGAAGGCATGCGTCGGGTAAACCATGGCACGCGCGGAACAGCTCGTCGCTCATTCTACAAAATGAATTATGAAACAGCGGGTAAATCAGGTACTGCACAGGTCTTCGGTCTGGGTGAAAACGAAGAGTACAACGCCGATGAGATCGCCGAGCACTTACGTGACCATGCGTTATTTACTGGCTTTGCACCATTTGATGATCCTAAAGTGGTCGTCACTGTAGTACTAGAAAATGCCGGTGGTGGTTCTAGTAACGGTGCCCCAGTAGTAAGGAAAATTTTTGACCGAGTCGTTCTTGGTCCAGAAGAAATTGAGCCTGAAAACAATGCGAAGAAAGAGGTAAAACAGTAATGAAGATGGATCCCTCTACAGGTAAAAATCGCGCCCTGTTTGAACGCTTCCATATCGACTTACCACTCCTACTTGGCATACTGGCCCTGATGGGGTTTGGCCTGGTGATCATGTACAGCGCCAGTGGCCAAAGTTTACTGATGATGGATCGCCAAGCCATGCGAATGGTGCTTTCACTCGTTGTGATGCTCGTCCTTGCGCAGCTTTCTCCACGAACTTACGAAAGCTTGGCACCTTTGATGTTCGTTGGTGGCGTTATACTGCTTTTCGGCGTGCTGTTTTTCGGTGAAGCATCGAAAGGCGCGCAGCGTTGGCTTAACCTCGGTTTTGTGCGCTTTCAACCGTCAGAGCTATTGAAGCTCGCGGTGCCATTAATGGTGGCTCGCTATGTCGGTAGACAGCCCCTTCCACCAACGCTAAAAACACTCATTGTTGCACTGATTATGGTCTGCTTACCAACCATTCTCATTGCAAAGCAGCCTGACTTAGGTACCTCGATCCTGATCGCCGCTTCCGGTATTTTTGTTATCTTCCTCGCCGGCATTAGCTGGAAAATAATTGCTGGTGCTGCGATTGCATTAGGTGGTTTCATTCCAATTCTGTGGTTTTTCTTGATGCGAGAGTATCAAAAAGTGCGAGTTCGTACTCTATTTAACCCGGAATCTGATCCGCTAGGAGCGGGCTACCACATTATTCAGAGTAAAATTGCGATTGGCTCCGGCGGTATTTCCGGCAAAGGTTGGTTGCAAGGTACGCAGTCACAACTAGAATTTCTTCCTGAACGACACACTGACTTTATCTTTGCAGTAATTGCTGAAGAATGGGGTATGATTGGCTTCCTTTGCCTTTTAGCCATCTATCTATTTATTATTGGACGAGGTTTATATCTCGCCAGCCAAGCGCAAACCGCATTTGGACGAATGATGGCAGGCAGTATTGTACTCAGCTTCTTCGTGTATATTTTTGTAAATATTGGCATGGTAAGTGGCATCCTACCTGTAGTAGGTGTACCGTTGCCACTCATCAGTTATGGCGGCACATCAATGGTAACCTTGATGGCTGGTTTTGGTATTCTGATGTCGATTCATACGCACCGAAAAGCATTCTCTAAGGCGACCTAGACATGCAAAAACGCGCTTTATATTCCTTGGTTTTCTCTGCTCTTATTTTGGCAGGCTGTTCATCAACTAGCCAAAAAGAACAAGAAGGCCGTTACGAACTCGAATCCGATGTTGCACCGGATACACCGCTTTCAGTCGAACACATCGAGGATGCGCATCCTAAATATGAACCGTACAGCCTAGGTGGGAACAAAGATTACCACTTGCGTGGCAAAGACTACAAAATAGTTCGCAATGCGAAAGGCTTTAAAGAAAAAGGCCGCGCATCTTGGTATGGGAAAAAATTCCAAGGTCATTTGACTTCTAATGGCGAAATCTATGACATGTACTCAATGACGGCAGCGCATAAAACGCTACCGTTACCAAGTTACGTAAAAGTTACCAATACTGACAACGGCAAAACCACCATAGTACGAGTTAATGACCGAGGTCCTTTTCACGATGGCCGTATCATTGATTTAAGCTATGCCGCCGCGCACAAGTTAGATGTCATAAAAACAGGCACCGCGAACGTGGAAATTGAAGTGATCAGTATCAATCAGCCCACGGACAAAAAGTCATTAGAAGCACACCCTAGGTACGTTATTCAAGTGGCATCATCAAAAAATGAAGAACGCGCGCGAACTTTAGGTACCGAGCTTGGTCAAAAATTGGATACAGAAACTTTCCTAGAGAGTGCGAAAGAGTCTTATCGCTTGTTGTTAGGGCCATTTACTGACTATTCCCTGACGCAAGCCACATTAGATAAAGTAAAGTTGCTCGGCTATTCGTCTGCATTTATTAAAAAACACAACACTGCCAAATGACCTCGTGTCATGAATTTCTCTTTGATCCCCCTCTTACATAACTAGGGATTCTGATAAGATGTCTGCAGTTAACCCAAAAATTTGAATTACCATGAATAAAAATAAGTTTGTGAAATCTATTCTCGTTTCTTCGGTTGCCCTTTCTGCAACTTTCGCTCAATCTGCTCTTGCATCACCTATCGTTGTTCCAGATGCCCCTCAAATCGCGGCGAAGGGCTACGTGCTGATGGATTACCATTCAGGTAAAGTACTGGCAGAGAAAGAGATGAACACAAAATTGTCTCCAGCTAGTCTGACTAAGATGATGACCAGCTATGTAATCGGCCAAGAGCTAGCGCGTGGTAATATCTCAGAAGATGATGATGTCACCATCAGTAAAAATGCGTGGGCGAAAAACTTCCCTGATTCATCAAAGATGTTCATTGAAGTAGGCACAACAGTTAAAGTACGTGACCTGAACCGAGGTATCATCGTCCAGTCAGGTAACGATGCCTGTGTTGCGATGGCAGAACATATTGCAGGTTCAGAAGATGCATTTGTTGACCTAATGAACGCTTGGGCCAACACATTGGGTATGACTAACTCGCACTTTGCCAACGTTCATGGCTTAGATAACGCAGAATTGTACTCAACACCATACGACATGGCACTGCTAGGTAAAGCACTTATCCGTGACGTACCAAATGAGTACCGAGTGTATTCAGAGAAGAAATTTACTTACAACGGCATCACCCAATACAACCGTAACGGTCTACTTTGGGATAAGAGCATGAACGTTGACGGCATCAAAACGGGTCACACAAGTAATGCGGGTTACAGCCTAGTAAGTTCAGCAACTGAAGGTCAAATGCGCTTGGTTGCGGTCGTTATGGGTACTAAAGATGCCAATGCTCGTAAGTCAGAAAGCAAAAAGCTGCTAAGCTACGGCTTCCGTTTCTTCGAAACAGTAGCACCGCACAAAGCCGGTGAAACGTTCGTAGAAGAAAAAGTGTGGATGGGTAACAAAGACACCGTAGCACTGGGTCTTGACCAAGATACTTACGTAACACTACCGCGTGGTGAAGCGAAAAACCTAAAAGCAAGCTTCGTCCTTGAAAAAGAGCTAGAAGCCCCAATTAATAAAGGTGATGTAGTTGGTAAGCTATACTATCAGATCGATGGTGAAGATATTGCCGAATACCCACTAATGGCACTAGAAACCGTAGAGCAAGGTAGTCTATTTAGCCGCATGTGGGATTACATCGTATTGTTATTCAAGAGCTTCTTCTAAAAAGAACATTAGAGTAGCAAACTTATTCGCAAAGCCGCCTGAATGGGCGGCTTTTTAAGTTTGAGCTCCTCGTCTTGAGTTCCCCCTAATTTGACTGTACTATTTCGCACCGCAACGAATATCTACTGGAGTTATCGATATGCTAACCATCAACTCTGATGCAAAATTAAAAGACCTGCTTGAGTTCCCTTGTTCATTTACTTACAAGGTAATGGGTCATGCAAAGCCTGAACTTCCAGAGCTTGTTCTTGAAGTTATTCAGCGCCATGCTCCAGGTGACTACAGCCCGACCGTTAAACCAAGTGCTAAGGGCAACTACCACTCTGTGTCAATCAACATTACTGCAACCTCTATCGAGCAGGTTGAGACTCTGTACAAAGAGTTAGGTGAAATTGACATCGTACGCATGGTTCTATAATTTTTTGATATATTAAATTTTTTTTGAAAGCAGCCTTGGCTGCTTTCTTTTTATTTATCAAAGAGATAACGAGGCTTTACATCGCTTTCAGTTAAAAATCTGTTACGCAGCGGTAGAGCATCAGGGTTATCCGGTTTATAATCCAAAAACTTTATATATTAGCAACAGGAATTCCCATGCAACACCAACTTGTTGTAAAACGACTTGGCCGCCAAGACTATGAGCCTGTATGGAAGGCGATGCATGAGTTCACCGACCAACGCACAGAAGAAACCCGTGATGAAGTCTGGTTGGTAGAACATAACCCAGTATTTACGCAAGGACAGGCAGGTAAAGCTGAGCACTTGATTAACACTGGCGATATTCCTGTTGTACAAAGTGATCGCGGAGGCCAGGTTACGTATCATGGCCCTGGTCAGTTGGTCGCCTACTTCTTGATCAACCTACGCCGTAAAAAATTAGGTGTACGAGATCTCGTTACCACAATCGAGAACCTCGTGATCAACACGCTAAAAGCATACAATATTGACTCAGCCGCACGACCTGACGCACCAGGTGTCTACGTTGCCGGTAAGAAAATATGCTCTCTCGGTTTACGCATTCGTAAAGGATGCTCGTTTCATGGTTTAGCCTTGAACGTAAATATGGATTTAACACCGTTTCTGCGTATTAACCCTTGTGGTTATGAAGGTATGGAAATGGTTCAGGTCAGCCAATTTGGCGGCCCAGACAATGTAGAAGCCGTAGAAAAACAATTAATAGAAGAACTCGTTACTTTGCTCGATTATGAGCAAGTAGAATTCAGCACAGAAGCACCTTCTCAAGGTAATAAAGCATGAGCAAACCAATCCAGATGGAAAAAGGCGTTAAATATCGTGACGCCGATAAAATGGCATTGATTCCCGTAAAGAACATGCCTACAGAGCAGAAAGAAGTGCTACGTAAGCCTGATTGGATGAAGATCAAGCTACCAGCCGACAGCCAACGAATTCAAGACATCAAAGCGGCGATGCGTAAGAATAAACTTCACTCCGTATGTGAAGAAGCATCTTGCCCGAACCTAGCGGAATGTTTTAACCACGGTACAGCAACCTTCATGATCTTAGGTGCTATTTGTACTCGTCGTTGTCCTTTCTGTGACGTTGCTCATGGCCGCCCATTACCACCGGAAGCAGAAGAGCCTCAAAAACTGGCGAAAACCATTGCCGATATGAAGCTGAAATACGTAGTAATCACTTCTGTTGACCGTGACGATCTGCGTGACGGCGGTGCACAGCACTTTGCCGATTGTAACCGCGAGATCCGTGCGTTAAACCCGCATATTAAGATTGAAACACTGGTTCCTGACTTCCGTGGTCGCATGGATGTAGCGCTTGATCTAATGAAAGACAATCCGCCAGATGTCTTCAACCACAACTTAGAAACCGCGCCACGTCTTTACCGTAAAGCTCGCCCAGGTGCGAACTATAAATGGTCACTTGAGCTTCTTAAGAAGTTCAAAGAGCAGCATCCCGATGTACCGACCAAGTCTGGTTTGATGATGGGTCTTGGTGAAACCAAAGAAGAAATCATCGAAGTACTGAAAGATCTACGCGCACACGGCGTAACGATGCTGACTCTAGGCCAGTACCTAGCGCCAAGCCGTCACCACTTGCCAGTAGAACGTTACGTTCCACCATCAGAGTTTGACGAGCTAAAAGAAGTTGCACTAGAACTTGGCTTCACGCATGCAGCGTGTGGTCCATTTGTTCGCTCTTCTTACCATGCCGATATGCAGGCTCAAGGTATCGAGATTAAATAAGCTCTCGCTTGTTTTGAAGAGAAAAGGTTGGCTCAGTGCCAACCTTTTTTGTATCTGACAAATGATGATAAAAAGCCATTCTACCACTGTCATTCTGAACAGCGAGGAACGAGCGTGATTCAGAATCAGTTTTCAGAGTACTGATGATTTTTAGAGAAACTCTGAGTAAAAGAGTGCGCCTCAACAAGATTCCTGATCTCGCCTAGGCTCATCGGAATGACGTGGTTTGGATATATTGAAAAGGGACAGTGTTGGTAGCCATCCCCTTATCACACACTCTCGCTATATCTCATTCCAAACGCCAGACAAACAAAAAGGCCCTCAAATGAGAACCTTTAGTATATCAATGTTCAAAATAGATGAGTCGAGTTCTAGAAGAACACACGGAGTTTGCGCGAGCAAATGAGTATGTTCGACACCGAAATCGACTCACTCTATGAAAAGCAGTTAGGCGTAAACTGGTAGACGCTTACAAATTTCTAGCACTTTCTGTTTTGTCGCTTCGATAACTTCTTCGTTGCCGATGTTATCTAGAACGTCACACATCCAGTTTGCTAGCTCTTTTGCATCTTCTTCAGTGAAGCCACGGCGAGTGATCGCTGGCGTACCTACACGGATACCAGACGTTACGAATGGGCTGCGTGGGTCATTTGGTACTGAGTTCTTGTTTACAGTGATGTTTGCTGCACCTAGTGCCGCGTCTGCGTCTTTACCAGTGATATCTTTGTCGATTAGGTCAACAAGGAACAAGTGGTTTTCTGTACCATTAGATACGATTTTGTAGCCACGCTCTTGGAACTGACCAACCATTGCTTTTGCGTTTTTCACTACGCGAGCTTGATAAGCTTTGAACTCTGGCTCCATCGCTTCTTTGAACGCTACTGCTTTACCAGCGATAACGTGCATTAGAGGGCCACCTTGACCACCAGGGAACACTGCTGAGTTCAGTTTCTTGTACATATCTTCGCCAGCATTTGACAAGATAAGACCACCGCGAGGACCTGCTAGTGTTTTGTGCGTCGTTGTTGTTACCACGTGAGCATGCGGTACTGGTGTTGGGTATTCACCGGCAGCGATAAGACCAGCTACGTGCGCCATATCAACAAATAAGTAAGCACCTGCTTTGTCAGCGATTTCACGCATGCGTTTCCAATCAACGATTTGCGAGTAAGCAGAGAAACCACCGATGATCATCTTAGGTTTGTGTTCAAGTGCTAGCTGTTCCATCTCGTCGTAGTTGATTTGACCAGCTTCATCGATACCGTAAGGGATAACGTTGTAGTGCTTACCCGAGAAGTTTACTGGTGAACCGTGAGTTAGGTGACCACCGTGTGCTAGGCTCATGCCTAAAACTGTATCGCCAGGGTTAAGAAGCGCCATGTAAACTGCGCTGTTTGCTTGAGAACCTGAGTGAGGCTGTACGTTAGCGTACTCACAACCAAATAGTTGGCATGCACGCTCAATTGCTAGTGCTTCAGCTTTATCTACGTACTCACAACCGCCGTAGTAACGCTTACCTGGGTAGCCTTCAGCGTATTTGTTCGTTAGCTGAGAACCTTGCGCTTCCATTACACGTGGGCTTGTGTAGTTTTCAGAAGCGATAAGTTCAATGTGTTCTTCCTGGCGAAGAGTTTCTTCCTGGATAGCTGCGAACAGTTCCGCATCGTAATCTGCGATGTTCATATCACGCTTAAGCATCTGTATCTCCTGACTCAGATTAGTACTGAAAGTTGCAAAAAAACTGTTGAATGACCCGACGCAAACGTTTTCGTCACCCTAATGGCGCGCATTCTACATAATTTGATTTAGGTCATAAAGAGAAATTTACAATTTTTCTCATGCAGTTTTTTCATGATGACAAGCAATGTTTATCATGCCAGCATTGCAATCGCATAACGACAATCTATTGCCTGTCAAATTTGTGCTTTACACCCTGTAAAACAGCAATTACATAGGTTTACCGTAAATTTTACCCTCTAGCTACCGAAAAGATCATCTTTTTACTACTATGCACGCCTTATTTATCACTAATGACTGCAATATTGATGGAAAAACACTCATTAAAAGAAGACTGGATAGCGATTCTCACGGGTACCTTTTTAGTAGCTCAAGGCGTTTTCTTTCTCCAATCCGCGAACCTTCTAACGGGAGGCACGACTGGATTGGCTCTGCTTATTAGCCAATTTACACCTTTTACCTTTGGTGTGCTGTACTTTTTAGCAAACAGTCCTTTTTACTTACTAGCATGGAAACGCTTCGGCCGTCATTTCGCCATTAATAGTGCCATTTCTGGCGCGTTGGTTTCTATCTTTGCCGATCATCTTTATTTGCTAATCTCGCTCGAATCGGTAAATGAAGTTTATTGCGCCGTCGCAGGCGGGCTTTTAATGGGGCTCGGTATGCTGATCCTATTCCGACATCGCTCCAGCTTGGGTGGCTTTAACGTGCTGTGTTTGTTTATCCAAGACAAATTTGGCATTTCAGTTGGCAAAAGCCAAATGGCAATCGATGCATGTATCCTGTTTGCTTCATTCTTCTTTGTCACACCAGAAGTGATTGGCCTTTCAATTTTGGGGGCGTTTGCACTCAATCTCGTGTTAGCGATGAACCACAAACCGCACCGCTATTCCGTGACCTACGGTTCATAAATTTTTGATAATGATTGAAGCGCGATTTATAAGATTTCGCGCTCCAATCGCTATATAATACTTCGCGATTTCCAAATAGATCGGTACGGTATGCGCGACTTTCTGCAACAAGCTAAACAGACTCACAGTTGTATTGCGATTGGAGAGCTGATCTATAACCCGAAGACACAGACCCTTCATCAAGATGCTATCGCGATTGATCTCGAACCTCGTAGCATTGAGTTATTAGAGCTGCTGCTAACAAGCGTGGGACATCCGCTCTCTGCTGATACCATTATCGAAACCATTTGGCAGAGCAAGTTCATCTCTAAGAATGTGCTCACGAACCGCATTAGCACCTTACGTGCCCTGCTACAGCAGTACTTACCCGAATACGATGCCACTAAGCTTTTAGTCACTTACCCCCGAAAAGGCTACTTTCTTAACCCTGCCAATATTCGTTTAGTGCCACCAGCGAAAAACCATCGGCGCGTTATCTCAACCCAGGTTGCGAGGAATAAGAACTTCAAGCTGATTTTCGCTTACAGCTTATGTGCCATACTTGCGGTATGTAGCATGACGCTCGCAAGCTTGTTATGGCAACGCCAAGAAATCTCAACACAACAAACGCGTCATCAACTACTGATTCCCAAAGTCGAGCTACTACTCAACCGTGTCGATTCAATCGGCTCTCAGGCGCGAAAATACCGCATACTGGTCAAAGCCATCTTGCTGCAACAACAGGTCGAATATCCATACACCGACATCGCCAACCAAGATGCTCCCAGTTACTTTCTTGATCCTATCGGTCATACGCCATATTTCCCTGGCGCACGAAACATGCAGACCAGCGACTACGAGCTCAATATCGAGTTAAAAGACGGCACAAAACAGGGCATCTTGAAAGCGCAGATGAACCTTATTTATCCTGCGACGGGCAAGTTGGCGTTTCGCAATGAGTACACACTGCGTTTATCTGACTTACAATCGGATATTTTCCAAATGCATTCGGATGTCGCGCAATACTTCAATCTGCCTGCACCTTCGGCAAGTACGTGGCAGCTTTCGGATATTCACAAAAAAATGTTATTCGAGAATGCCTTTTCTAGCCAACCTCTCCGACAATCTGATGAGTTTGCGGCTATCACAACGGCAAGACATCTAGCCTTATACGAGCACGAACATCAAAAGCTGGAAGCGTATTTAACTCAAGTACAATCGTCGTTTGATGTTTTGCCAGATGAGCTGAGCCTCTGGTTAGGTCTATTGCATTTCAAATTAGGTAACTTAGACAGGGCAAAAGCTCTGTTAACGACACCAGATGGCGACTCACGTATCCAAAACGCACTGATTTATACCTTTGTGTCTCACATTGCTTATAAGCAGAACAAACTTGAACAGTTCCGTCTCAACTACATGGAATCACTGGTGGCGCTGCTGCGCGTTTTACCTTCCGAAACCTTGTTTGAGCGTCTTTCTCAATCTGAATCAAAAGAGACTTGCCTCCAACCGTGGAAAACGTTGCATGTTAGTGTGACCGATCAAGAAATCATAAGCCGATGGAAAGCGCTCATTAACGAGTATTGCACTAACGTAGCCAACGAAATAACCCCAAATAAAACAAAGACCTAAATATAAAATTAAGCTTTCATTAACCCCTGTTATCTTTTGTTTTTTGCCCTTTTTCTCTCACTGAACTTAGCATGCTCGCATTCAAGCAACGGCCCAACATGAAGCGCCCTTATCAATCAGGAATGTAAACCATGCTAAACAAAATGACGCTTATCGCAGCAGCAACTCTGGCTCTTTACGGCTGTGGCGGAGGTTCGTCTTCTGGCAGTGCGAATCCAAACAAAGTGCCTCAAGAAAGTTTCGACGTCTCGATTCACAACTCAATCTTCGCTCCCACGCCAAGCACACAGCTAAACTACGCATTTAGCTTGGATGGCCAACCAGAAGGCGACATGAAACTGAGCTTCCAAGCGATGGATCGCGAGCAAATATTGGCAGCATTGGCACAAATCCCAAACAGCGAGGCAATGGTCCAGTTGGTTAATGACTTGGTGAACTACGGCGCCGAACAGTTCTACTATTCAGACGAGCAGTACAACGACGACGAAGAGAGCAATACGCTTTACTTTGTAGGATCAGATGGTGCACTCCATGAAATCACTGACGCTTATTTCATTGGTCATCAGTTTATTGCCATGCTTATGCACAGCAGTCCGATTTTCCGCCTAAACGGTGACGACGTAAAAGAGAAAAGCCCGAATATTGACATCGGTGAAGAAACTATGTCTCTGCAAACCACTCTTACAGGCTACGCAGTTCACAACCTTCTAGACCGTTTTGAAGATCATGAGTGGGTACAAAACCTTCCTATGACAGCATCTTGCCAAGTGGTTTGGCAACAGCAAATCCGAGAGACTGGTGTGCGTAAAGCGTTCTCGATCTCAGGCAAGAAAATTGAAGCGGCATACCTGATGGAAGAGAACATCTACAACCTAAACTGTGATGATATGGACTCAATGGAGTTCGCCACTTCGGCAGAACGTTGGTTTAATCCGAGCTTAGGTCTGATTGAACAAATTGAACTGCTGAAAGTACAACAAGTACAAATCACCGAAGAGAAAGTGCAGCTAACAGCGATTGAAACAAAATAAGCTCGCATTTTTTAGAGATATCTCAATAAAAGAAGGCTTTGGGGAGCACACCAAAGCCTTCATCTCGAACATCAATCTTAGGGGTGATGACACCCGAGTTTATTCTTCTATCAATAAAATACGAGTTTCGTAAGGTCGTAACACTTGATGGTTTGATGCGACTGCGCTCGCTGAGTTTTGATAGTTAGATAGCAAGTTTTTCGCCTTACTCATATCAAAACGTTCTGGCAGAACGCATTCCACCTCTTCAGCATAGTAGTTATTGATACACAGCAGCGTTTGCTTATCGTTCTGACGAGCGTAAGCGAAAATACGTTTGTGCTCTGGCAGCAGGTCCTCGTAACGACCATCGGTGATCACTGGAACCTGTTTACGCAGTTCAATCAGACGCTTGTAAAAGTAGAACACCGAGTTTAAATCGGCAACCGCAGCTTCAGCATTGATTTCAGTGTAATTCTTCGCCACTTCAAGCCAAGGCGTGCCCTCAGTAAAGCCCGCGTGTTTTGCACTGTTCCATTGCATTG
Organism: Vibrio sp. 811; assembly: GCF_033339195.1. Taxonomy (NCBI): domain Bacteria; kingdom Pseudomonadati; phylum Pseudomonadota; class Gammaproteobacteria; order Vibrionales; family Vibrionaceae; genus Vibrio; species Vibrio sp. 811. The sequence goes on along the minus strand of NZ_JAWOUB010000021.1, from coordinate 32,589 downwards.
GTGTACGTGAGTTATCACGCGACTTCTGTGCCAAGATCGCCATCATATCGTCATGAGATACACCATCACGGTTGACCATGATGTCGTACATGTTAGTACTTTCAACATCACGATATTGGCTGATTTCGGTATAACCCGGGTTGGTCATGCCGATCTCTTCCCCCTGGTAAACATAAGGTGTGCCTTGCATCATGTGCACTGATGCCGCAAGCATCTTGGCAGATTCAACACGGTATTGCTCTTCGTTACCTAATCGGCTGACAACGCGTGGCTGGTCGTGGTTACACCAGAACAACGCCCCCCACCCTTTGCCATTTAAGCCCGTTTGCCAATGATTGAAGATCTGTTTTAACTGAATGAAATCAAACGGCGCTTTGGTCCATTTTTCACCATTTGGATAATCGACTTTCAGATGATGGAAGTTGAACACCATGGATAGCTCTTTGCCGTCTAGCGAAGAATATTGCTGGCAGTGCTCTAGCGTAGTGGAAGACATTTCACCCACCGTCACGCTGCCGTATTTTTGAAACACAGATTCGCTAATCTCTTGAAGGTATTCGTGCACACGTGGACCGTCAGTGTAAAAACGACGACCATCACCAATATCGTCACTTGGAAAATCTTGCTGCTTGGAAATCAGGTTGATAACGTCGAGACGGAAACCATCGACTCCCTTCTCTGCCCAGAAGCTGATGACTTCTTTCACTTCTTCACGCACTACTGGGTTTTCCCAGTTTAAGTCCGCTTGCTCTATAGCAAAAAGGTGCAAATAGTACTGACCTGTTTTTTCATCCAGCGCCCAAGCGTTGCCACCAAACTTTGATTGCCAGTTGTTTGGTTCAGCACCATCTACCGGATCTTTCCAGATGTAGTAATCACGGTATGGGCTGTTTTTATCACCCAGTGCGGATTGGAACCACTTGTGTTCTGTCGACGTGTGGTTCACTACAATGTCCATGATGATACGAATGCCCAACTGATGCGCTTCTGCTAGCAAAGTATCGAAATCTTGCATAGTGCCGAACTGTGGATTGATCGAGTAGTAATCGGAGATGTCATAACCGTTGTCGATCATTGGCGATTGGTAAACCGGCGTCAGCCAAATCGCATCCACACCAAGATGCTTAAGATAATCCAGCTTAGAAATGATCCCTTTGATGTCGCCCGAGCCTTTACTGCCACTGTCACAAAAGCTTTTTGGGTAAATTTGATAGATGGTTGCGGTTTTCCACCAGCTCTCATCATGCTTGGTCATAGCCATTTCTAACACTCACTTACCAGTAATCGGAAACTTAAAATTTGAAAAGAAAAATAGGCGGAGGCAGCCAAGTCACTGCCTCAAATAGAATTACGCGTTTGCAGGCTCAAGCTCACCTTTGGCTTGTGCACGCTTATAAAGAATTAACGTTAATGCAGCAGGTACCAGCATTGCGACTAACATAGCCAAAGCAAAAATGCCCCAGAACTGCGGTTGGATAGACAAGATGCCCGGCAAACCGCCCACACCGATACCGTTCGCCATTACGCCCGCACTACCACAAATAGCAGCAGCACACGCACTACCGATCATCGCGCTCAGCATTGGGAACTTGTATTTCAAGTTGATGCCGTACATCGCCGGCTCGGTCACACCAAGGTAAGCAGAGATAGCCGCAGGTACTGAGATATCACGCTCGCCATGTTTTTTACTGATGATAATGATGCCGACGACCGCAGACGCTTGAGCAATGTTTGAAAGTGCAATCAGAGGCCAAATTGGCGTGCCGCCTAGCTCTTGCATTAATTGAAGGTCAACCGCGTTGGTGGTGTGGTGAATACCAGTAATGACCAATGGCGCGTATAGGAAGCCGAAGATGGTTGAGCCAATCATTGCGAAGTCACCCGTCATGGCTGCTTTTGCTGCGAATGCCACGCCGTCACCCAACATACGACCGAATGGACCAATGATAGAGTGCGCAAGAATCACAGACACAATGATAGAGACAAACGGCACAACCACTAGGTAAAGGTAAGACGGAATGATGCGTTTTAAGTTGGTTTCAATAAACGCCAGTGCCATACCAGCGAGCATTGCCGGAATCACTTGCGCTTGGTAGCCCACTTTCTCGATGGCAAATAAGCCAAAGTCCCATACTTCAGGCACTTGCTTACCAATTAGGTAGGCGTTCATTAACTGTGGCGAAACCAGCGTGACACCAAGCGTGATACCCAAAATCGGAGTACCGCCGAGTTTTTTCACTGTCGACCAACACACGCCAACTGGTAGGAAGAAGAAGATTGCTTCACCAATTAGCCATAGGAAAGAGTGTACCGTTGCCCAAAACTGGCTGATTTCCGTTAGCGTTTGACCATCAAACATCTTGATGTCGCCAATCACGTTACGGAAGCCAAGAATCAGACCACCGGTAATGATCGCAGGTAGCAGTGGTACAAAGATTTCTGCAAGGTGGGAAATACCACGCTCAACGATATTCATGTTTTGACGAGCAGCGTTCTTCGCTTCGTCTTTGCTGGCTTCACTTTTACCCGTCAGTCCGATCAGTACCTTGTAAACTTCATCCACTTCAGTACCGATAACCACTTGGAACTGGCCTGCGTTGGTAAAACAGCCCTTCACCATCGGTAATGCTTCTAACTGTTTCGTATCTGCTTTGTCCGTATCATTTAGAACAAAACGCAAGCGAGTTAAACAGTGACTTACACTGGCAATATTGTCCGGCCCCCCGACCAGCTCAATAAGACGCTCCACGTCTTTACGCGCAATCTTACTCATAACTTTGTCCACCCTGTATTGGATACATTCGATTCATCATTTTGTTTTTATAAGTGGGAACATTCCCATTTCTTAATTTTAATATTGCCATCCGAAGGCAAAAAACAAAATGGGAACAGTCCCATTAATTGAGAGTGATCACAGTATAATTTTAGAGCAGATCGTTTTAGTGTGGGTCAATAAACGATAGGCTGTTGAGTAAAGTGAACCACTTCCTCATCGCCATTTAATTGATTGATCAGCATGTTAGCGGACTTCTCACCTGCAAGGGTATAACCTGGGTCGACACTAAATACTTTAGGGAAAAGGAAAGAGAGCAATTCATTACCACCAACACCTGTCACAACCACATCTTCACGGCCTAACTCTTGAAGACGCTTAATCACGCCCAACGCGATAGTGTCACTGGCGCACACGATGGCCTGAGTGTCAGATTGAAGGACTTTGTCTACCAACTGATAAGCACTTTCATGGCTCAACTTACCCGTCTGGAAACAAGGTGTAATTTGTTTGCGTTGACACCAAGCTTTATAAGCATTTAGACGAGCTAAGCCAGTGGTTTTGTCTTCAGGGTCAACACCAATATAAGCAATGCGAGATAAAGATTGCTGCTCAAGATGAGACAAAGCCATGTCTATCACACCTTGGTTATCGTAGTTGATCGAGGAAACCATTTGCGTGTCCATCGCGATCACGACGATACGATTCCCCCACTCCGCCAATGCTCGCTCATCACATCCAGTAAAGCCAAACACGATCACCCCATCGACGTTGCGACGTTTAAGCACATCCAAATGCTCATTGGTTTTATCGCGATCGAATTGGCTCTCCATGATCACCGCATCATAACCAGCGGAATACAAAGCATTGAGCATTGTACCAACGGCGCGATTTTCTGATGGTGAATCTAAACGGGAGATGATAACCCCAATAACTTTTTGGCTGCCGCCACGCATTGATTGCGCAGATTTGGACGGCACATAACCAGATTCACGAATGATTTGCTCAACCTTCTCTCGCGTTTGGGGTTTCACTTTTGGATCGTTAGTAAGCACACGGCTTACTGTCGATTTGCCCACGCCTGCCAATTTTGCGATATCAAGAATGGTGAGTTTTTTGCTCATAAGTGTTCAGATTAAAAGAAGGAATCAAACAAAAGGGAAGCAGTGGCTTCCCTTATCTCAGTCAGTAATGAAGATTACTTGTTTAAGTACGCTGGCACATCTGCAATGCTATCTAATACTACCGTTGCAATGGCTTCGCCCTGTTCCGTTACTGGCTTACCAGTGCGAACCAAAATCTTAGTGCCAACGCCTGCCGCTTCTGCTGCCATCATGTCTTCAGCTTTATCGCCGATCATCACAGATTTCTCCATGTCGATCTTCAAGAAGTCACGCGCAGAAATGAACATGCCTGGTTTTGGCTTACGGCACTCACAATCTTGCTTGTACTCGCCAATGCCATGTTCTGGATGATGTGGACAGTAATAGATACCATCGAACTCAACACCATTATCAGCAAAGTTCCAATCCATCCATTGAGTCAGAGACAAGAAACGGTCTTCACTGAATTTACCGCGTGCGATGCCCGATTGATTCGTCACTAACACTAGAAGGTAGCCTTTATCTTTTAGCGCTTTCGTCGCTTCAAATACACCATCAATGTACTCAAAATCATGTTCGTCATGAACGTAGCCGTGGTCAACGTTTATCACGCCATCACGATCGATAAAAACAGCAGGTTTTGCCAAAACGTATTTCTCTATTAACTCGGTTTAATCAGATTATTACATACCTTATAAACTTCAACACTATCTAATTCATTCTAGGCCTCGACAAAACGGTTGATTTGTTGGGCAAGAATCGGTAAATCTGAGGGTGCCCCGCCGTCTACCTCCTGCTTGTTATCTATACATCTTCGTTTCAAAACAGAACATCCATACATTTAGACGTCTAGACGTAAAAATATCTATTGACTTCATTCTGCTTAACCCATAGCATCAACTGAAAATTGAGATAAAGCTCAACATTAAGTTCTGTCAAAGGCCGTTTTTGACAGCGAAGTTCCCCGTATCTTTGGGCAGGTTGAAACATGATAGAAATAAAAAACGTCAATAAAGTGTTCTACCAAGGCAGTAAGGAAATCCTTGCCCTGAAAGACATTAACCTACACATCGACAAAGGCACTATCTTTGGTGTTATCGGTTCATCAGGTGCTGGTAAAAGTACGCTGATCCGCTGTGTCAACATGTTAGAAGCGCCGACCTCTGGTTCCATCATCGTTGATGGTGTGGATCTAACCAAACTCAGCAAAAAACAACTAGTCGAAACACGCCGTAACATTGGCATGATCTTCCAGCATTTTAACCTGCTTTCGTCTCGTACTGTGTTTGATAATGTAGCACTGCCACTAGAACTGGCAGGTAAAGACAAATCGCAAATCACAGCAAAAGTAACTGAGTTGCTAAAGCTTGTAGGCTTAGCCGACAAACACGAGAGCTACCCATCTAACTTAAGTGGCGGACAAAAACAGCGTGTGGCAATTGCTCGTGCATTGGCATCCGATCCTAGCGTGCTGCTTTGTGATGAGGCCACTAGTGCGCTAGACCCGGCAACGACTCAATCTATCCTTGAGTTATTGAAAGAGATCAACCGCAAACTCAACATCACGATTTTACTTATCACTCACGAAATGGAAGTCGTAAAAAGTATCTGTCACGAAGTAGCAATCATCGGTGGTGGTGAGCTGGTGGAAAAAGGCACCGTTGGCGATATTTTTGCGCACCCTAAGACAGAGCTAGCGCACCAATTCATTCGCTCAACGCTGGATCTTTCCATTCCTGAAGATTACCAAGCTCGTCTGCAAGCAGAGCGTGTTGATGGCAGCTACCCGTTGGTTCGCTTAGAGTTTACTGGCGCAACCGTCGATGCACCGTTAATGTCGCAAATTTCTCGTAAATACAATATTGATGTGAGTATTTTGAGTTCCGACCTTGATTACGCTGGTGGCGTGAAATTCGGCATGATGGTCGCAGAGCTATTTGGTAACGAAGAAGATGACAACGCAGCTCTTGAATACCTGCGTAAGCACAACGTAAAAGTAGAGGTACTTGGTTATGTCCTTTAATACGATTTCTGAATGGCTGAGTTTAAACAGCAAACTACTTTTAGGTGCAACGTGGGAAACGCTTTACATGGTTGCGGTTGCCGGATTAGTCGGCTTTGCTGTGGGTATTCCATTAGGCGTAATCCTCCATATTACTAAGAAAGGCGGCCTACTTGAAAACACCAAACTAAATAGCGGCTTAGGCGCTATCGTTAACATTGGTCGCTCAGTGCCATTCCTCGTACTGATGGTTGCGATTATTCCAGTGACAAAAATGCTAGTTGGAACCTTTATCGGCACAACCGCAGCAATCGTCCCACTGACTATTGGCGCCATTCCTTTTGTCGCTCGTCTTATTGAAGGTGCTTTATTAGAAGTACCGACAGGCTTGGTGGAAGCAGCGCAGTCAATGGGGGCGACACCAACACAGATCATCACAAAAGTTCTACTACCTGAAGCAATGCCGACTATTGTTAACTCAGTAACGATTACCTTGGTCACTCTCGTTAGCTACTCAGCTATGGCGGGTACGGTAGGCGGCGGCGGCCTAGGCGACGTAGCCATTCGTTACGGTTTCCACCGCTACGATGTAACTATCATGGCCGTGACTGTCGTGATGTTGATTGTTCTAGTACAGATTATTCAGTCTATCGGCGACGCAGTGGTGCGCCGTGTAGACCACAGATAAGCATCAAAAATACAAATTATAAGGAGATAAAGATGAAATTTAGCCTTAAAGGTCTTTTGACCGTAGCAACGGCCGCCTCTGCTCTTGTTCTAGCGGGTTGCGGCGACAAAGAAGTAGACGTAAACAAAGTAAAAGTTGGCGTTATTGCTGGTGCTGAAGCACAAGTAGCCGAAGTTGCCGCTAAAGTAGCAAAAGAGAAATACAACCTAGACGTTGAGCTAGTAACATTTACCGATTACGTAACACCAAACGCCGCTCTGGATGATGGTTCAGTAGACGCGAATGCGTTCCAGCACAAACCATACCTAGACCAACAAGTGAAAGACCGCGGCTACAAACTGGCTATCGCGGGTAACTCATTCGTTTACCCTATTGCTGGTTACTCAAAGCAAGTAAAATCAATTGATGAAATTCAAGATGGCGCACGCATCGCAGTACCAAACGACCCAACTAACCTAGGTCGCTCACTACTGCTTCTTGAGCAACAAGGTTTGATTACGCTACGTGATGGCGTTGGTCTACTCGCTACAGTACGTGACATCGTAGGCAACCCTAAAAATATCGAAATCATTGAACTAGAAGCCCCACAGCTTCCACGTTCACTGGATGACGTAACGCTATCTATCATCAACACCACTTACGCAAGCTCTATCGACCTATCGCCAGAGCGTGACGGCGTGTTCGTTGAAGATAAAGACTCACCATACGTAAACCTAATTGTCGCTCGCGAAGAAAATGTTAATGCGCAAAACGTACAAAACTTCGTAAAAGCTTACCAAACGGAAGAAGTTTACGAAGCGGCAAAAGAGCTGTTCAAAGGCGGTGTTGTGAAAGGTTGGTAATCCCACTTTTCAAAACATGACTGAAAACAACGTTCTAAACATAAACGTTCTAAACACAAAAGGGCTGATGTGAAAACATCAGCCCTTTCTATTTGTCTATCTACCCATTTAAGTAGCTTCAATTCGCTACTTAAGATGGTCCCAAGAGATATTCGACACGATTCGGCAGTCATCACACTTAAAATGAAATATGTCATGTAGTGGCTCATCGAGTAGCCACTCGCCATCGCATTTTGGACACTTGCGCGCTTTCTCGCTCTCCAGCGACTGACCACCGACACGATACTGGTAATAGTACGTAGGGATCTTCGTGATGTATTCGATACGGCCACGTAAGTCCCAACCTCGGCGAAACAGCACACTATCCACATCGCAAATTTCGTGCAGCGCCGCATGTTCCGCTCGGCAGCCCCCTGCCATTTGGATTTCATCACACGCTTGCCACTCAGTCTGCCACTTAATGACGGCTTTATGGTCTCCATTAAGTGTTGGCTCATTACGATACAAAGGAATTGGCAACAGGGTTTCACCACTTCGCAAAGGCGAACACGTATGAACATAAGTCGTGTACAACACTTGCCAGCTAGGTGTCTCTTCTTCGGCTGCTTGTTCTGAATTCAAATCACGCCCCAGCATACGCATTTTCGGTGCAAGCAAAGACGCATCCGACAAACGGTTCATGCAAACTTTGACGAAATCTGAGTGATAACGTGGATGCAAGCTGTCTTGTTCTGGGCAAACAACACGAACGAAAAATTCACCTTCTCCCATCACTATCGGAAATTCACGACCTAATACTTGGCCGTTGTAACGCAGAGCATCCATCAAGCCATTAATGGCTTTGTCTACCGCGCTGACGGTGGTGTTATCAAAACACTCAAACTGCAACTCAACAACATACATACTTAGACGGCAGCCTCTAACTTATTCAAGAACTCAACCAATGAATCTGCCAATACATCACGTTTAGAGGTGCCCAAACGCTCTAGAATCACATTGCCAGTGAGGTTACAAATAGAAATCACATCCATTTCCTCATCTGTCGCTGCGATAAATACTGTTGGTTTAAGTTTCAAGCGGCGCTGCGTCACCAAATGACCAAGAATATTTTCTTGTAGACGCACGAAATCGTCATCGCTCCAGACTTGCAGCAGCGTCAACGAATTACCTTGCCAAGTTGCCTCCATATCGGCGCAGTATTGAGAACCATAAAAGGCTTTAACATCATCTTGCAGTGACAACTCAATCGCATTTTCCACATTGGTGAAATCGGCCATGTCATCACGTGCGACCGCTTTCCAAAGCACCTTTCCATCACGCTTCTCTTCGACACAAGGAGAAACAAGCTCTGCAAGCTCTTCACTGCTTGGCAACTCATTGTGCTTAGCTTGCCAAGCTTGTTGGTAGCGCAGGCTGAACTCTTGTAGCGCCTGAGTAACGTTTGGGGTCATGAAGGTCTCCTCATTCCTTATTTATCAGATAGCCGTGCTTGCCGGATGGCAATTGACCAGCGGATTCAGTAAAATTCTCGCCATTCTAATCGAAAACGACCACAAAGTATGAGCAAATATTCTGACGCTAAAGAGCTTGCTGGCTTAACACTAGGTAAAACGACCGAGTATGCGAACCAGTATGACCCAAGCTTGCTGCAACCAGTCCCTCGCAGCCTGAACCGAGATGACCTCCAGTTAGGCGATACTCTGCCTTTCATGGGGCACGACATTTGGACGCTGTACGAACTGTCTTGGTTAAATAGTAAAGGTTTACCACAAGTGGCCGTTGGCGAAGTATACATTCCAGCCACCAGCGCAAACTTGATTGAATCGAAGTCTTTCAAACTGTACTTAAACAGCTATAACCAAACCCGCTTTGCAAGCTGGGAAGAAGTGACTGAGCGTTTAACACAAGACCTGTCTGAATGCGCAGGTGAAAAGGTGCTGGTTGAGGTGAATCCAGTGACCCACCATACCAATCAACCTATCGTAACAATGGACGGTGAATGTATTGATGACCAAGACATTAACATCACCAGTTACGATTTTGATGCCGATTTGCTTGAAGGTGCAGCAGGTGAAGTACAAGTTGAAGAGGTGCTACATAGCCACCTATTGAAATCAAACTGTTTGATCACTAACCAACCCGACTGGGGCAGTGTAGAAATTCGCTACCAAGGCGCAAAAATAGATCGTGAGAAGTTGTTACGTTACTTAGTGTCTTTCCGCGAGCACAATGAGTTCCACGAACAGTGTGTAGAGCGTATTTTTACGGATCTAATGAAATACTGCCAACCAAGCAAACTGACCGTATTTGCCCGCTATACGCGCCGTGGAGGCTTGGATATCAACCCTTACCGCTCAACGGAACAAGATAAGCCAGCTCACAACCACCGTATGGCTCGTCAGTAAGCGCATAGGCAACAGAAATAAGTTCGGCAATCTAAAGGGTTGCCGGACGTTTTTATTGTTCAGGCATGTTACTATATCAAATGGCTTCAACCCGCATTTAAACGGCTAATTGAGGCTTTTCGCCGTTATCGCCATATCTAAAAACAGTTCGAGGGAACGAAAGGATGTTTTGGGACAGTTCGCGTCTATTCAAGTTGATTGGCTTTCTTTGCTTGCTGTTTGTACAGCCACTTCATGCTACCATTTTATCGTCCGCGTTACTCAACGAAGCACAACAATTAGCGGAAATAGAGCCATCACAAGCAAAACAAGCGGCAACCAACTATTTGTCACAGCGTGAACTAACAGAACGCAAAGAAAGTGACAGCCCTTCAGCCATGTCTCGCGACGAAACAGATCGTAGCGTTCGCACACCAAGCAGCACCATCGAAGCGCACAAGATTATCGCTCAGGCAGATTACGCCATGGGTAATGTTCGTTCGGCTATCGAGCACCTAAATAAAGCGGAACGCTTAGCGCAAGAATATCAATTGCCGTACATGGACTTAGATCTCCAGCTAATGCGCAACCAAATGATTTGGATGTACGACGAAAACTACTCAAAAGCGGAAGACACGCTTAACCAAATTGAACAACAGCTCGATGAAGCCGATGCCGTATTACAACGCACCGACAGCGTTCGCTACCGACTAGTGATGCAAAGAGCACTCCTCGCTTCACATAGTGGCGATATCATTAAAGCGGAAAACTTGTACTCTGAAGCAAAGACCATGCTTGACGATAGCCGCTCTGAGTTAGCCTTGATCGACTACTACACTGCCGTCGGCGAGTTTTACCTCAATAGCAAGAAGTACAATTTGGCTTTGTCAGAACTGCTATACGGTTATTGGCAATCTATTGAAAGTAACAGTGGTGCAAGATTAGCAAAAGTGAATCGCCTTTTGGCTAGGCTCTTCCAGGAGCGACGAGTGTACGACAAAGCGATCGAATACTTATCTCAAGCCGCAGATTTTTATGACTCTTACCCTAGCTCTCCGATCCTAGCGGACGTCCTAGAGCAAATGGGCGACATCTACTTTTATCAGGGTAAGTTTAACCTTGCATTAGTGCATTACTTCAACGTGCTTGACCATGAAAGTACCAGTAAGAACATCAATAGAATCATTAAAATTCGCTTAAGCTTGGCGGCTACCTACCTACAACTCTATAACTACGCGCTAGCAGAGCAGTACTTAGACCGCTCTAAAGAGCTTTTAGAATACACCAATATTCCTAAGCTTGAAGCAAAGGCTGCCCTGCTTCAGTCAGGTCTGGCTTATCATCAAAATGACAGTAAAGACGTCATTACTAATGCAAAGCTGGCGTTAGCGCTTGCTGAAAAGTCACCTGAAAATAACAACTTCATTAAGCAGCAGTCATACCGTTTACTTGGGTTGGGTTACGAGCAGGCAGGCGAATACAAACTTTCTCTGCAAGCTTATAAAAAATACACCAACCTCGTTCGTCTAGAACAAAAGCAGCTTAACCAAATCAGTGAAGATGCGTTCCGTCAGCAAAAAGAATTTGCCGAACAAACCATCCATTACATCGGTCAATCAGAACGCTTAGAGCAAGTGGAAAGAGAGCATCGTAAATTCCAGAAAATCTCATTTGCATTGTTTATTACTGTATTGGTCATGTTTTTGTTCATTATGCGACGCGGTGTCATTATGCAGCGCCAAGCAAGTGAAATCGAAAAACTGCGTAACGACCTCTTCACCCACTCTCGCTCTCGTTTACGTAACTTGCGTATGCTGAACGTTAAGCTGTCTCGCTCATTGAAAAAGTCGAGCGAAACTTTCGAGCAATGGCAAATGGGTGAATTGATCCATGAACCACTTAATGATCGCCTACGCTTTGTTATGATCGATTTGCCATTCTTGCGAAGCATGTACGTCCATAACGGCTATAAGGCAGGTCTAGAACTAGAACGTGCATTTGGCGACTTCCTTGCGGAAAAAATAGAAAAACCGTCGCGTCTTTACCATTTCTCAGATGCCAACTTACTCTACATTGAACCGAACGCTGACCGTGATGCTTCTGCCGAAGTCATGTTCGAAAAATTCCAGACTTGGGTGGATGAGTTCGCTCAGCAGCACAACGTCAATCGTATTATTCGTATGGGCATCAGCGATTATCCGTTCTTACCCCGAGCCTACACTGCAATTAACGATGAGGAATTACTCGATCTGTTGTTGCTTGCGACTCACATCGCACGAGAAGTCAGCTTGAAGGATAAGCAAAGCCACTGGGTGTTCTTAAAAGCCATCGATAATGCGCCTGCTGCTAGCTTTGCAACAGGTAACATAAGAACTGCCTGTCAACATGCTATTAGCCAAGGCCTGATCAAGATCCATTCGTCCTACAAGAATGAGGACGACATCAAGAAAATATTAAAAAATGGATAATTAAACGCCTGTTGAACGTAATAACTAATGACGCTATAAAGTTTTTTGTTATTATCAGATAATTGTCAGTAGTACATGGACTTAACCGTAGTCACTTCATGGGAATCTTGGAATCCGATATTCAGTCGCAGCTGCATCAGCTGAGTTGTCAACTTGACCAACTCAGACTGACTCATCGTGATACTTCACTCAAATTCAAACGTGAACAACAAGTTCTTAAACGCGTTGTGGCATCATTGTCTTCAGCTTGCCAGGGTTCGAATACTCAGGTATCCAACTACCTATTTGAAATCCAACAAGAGCTGCAACATCAAAAAGATATCAGCACTCTTATCCCGCGTTTAGCGGTATTAGAGAGGATGCTCAAACAGCAGTCGAAGACGATGGATAAACAGAACGGTTACCTTGACGAACAAATCAAGCACAGTGGTGAAACACTGCAACGTGTCACGGGCTTACCTGCGCAGTTAAAACGTGAACTACGGAACCTGATGAGTTTCTCTGAAGTTCACGCCAGCAATAAAGCTGATCAAGCCACTAAGCTACTGAGTATTTACGAACGCGCTCTGAAAATCATCACGTCTAATTCACGTCTACATCTTAGTGAATTTGAAAACAATCCTGACAGATCTCAACTTGAATGCTTGGCCAGCGACCTTCAACATACTATTACAGAGCTGGATTTCGAGGGAGAATCAGGCGATAGATTGCTGGATATTCGCGCTAAGTTGCTCCTTGGCGTGAGTGCCGAGTCTCTCATTGAGCTTACGCTCTCAACGCTGAAACTGGTTGTCGAAGCAACAAAGTTCGAGCGCGAGGCGTCTAGCCAATTCCTTGATCAGCTGAACACTTCTCTCGCAAGTAACCTAAAAACCGTTCATCAGAACGTCGACCAGCATCATACCTACTTTGAACACCGCCAAGAGCTCAACACAGAAATGAACAGCTTGGTTGAATTAAGCCAAAAGTCACTTAATCAAGCTCAAGATATCGCGGTTGTGAAAAAAGAAATCACGCCTCTTCTCGAAAAAATGGCGTCGCTGACAGAGCGACTGAAAATGACGGAAGAGCGAGAGCAAGCGCTGCAAGAGCGGTTAAGTTACAGTAAGAACCAACTCGAAGCGGTATTTGAAACTACGCAAGATTATCGTCGACGCTTAGATGACCAAGCTCAGCGTATGTTGCTCGACCCGCTGACTAAAGTTTATAACCGCACTGCATTTAACGATCGACTAGAGCTAGAGTATCGCCGTTGGATTCGCTCTCAACAAAACCTTCGTGTTGTGCTGTTTGATGTAGACAACTTCAAAGCGGTGAATGATAGCTATGGTTATACGGCTGGCGATAAAGCGCTGAAGATCATCGCTCGTACTATTAATAAACGCGTATCAGAAACGGAAACAGTGGCTCGCTTTGGTGGCGAGGAGTTTATTCTACTTGTCCCGGAACAATCTGAAGAATACACACTGGATCTGATTAAGCATATCCAGCGTGATATTAGCCAATTACCCTTTAAGTTCCGTGAGCAAAATATCATGATTACCTTAGCTGCTGTATCGACGTCTTTCAAAGAGTCCGATACGCCAGAGTATGTGCTCGATCGTCTTGGCAAGATGCTTGCGGACGCTAAAAAACGTGGAACAAACCAGCTTAACTGGAGCTAGAATTCGTACAAAAAGCGAGCAAACAAACCAAATTTGGTGCAATCTACGCTTTATAACCACCCATTTTCAACGAGTTATCAAATTTCTTCCCTTTTAGTCTGCTAAGCTGTAAAAACCCAAGTCACTTCAAGATGATGTATTTATAAAAGGCAAATGTATCATCTTGAGGTTGCTTGGGAGTTGATAACCATAAAACCAAATCGGCCAACTACCTTTCATCAAACCATACGTATAACACCAAAAAGGTAAGTTGGTACTTTCCCTCAAATTAATGCAACACAAGGAGGCGTTATGATTACCCATATAAGCCCCGCTGGTAGCATGGACTTGCTATCTCAACTAGAAGTAGAGCGCTTAAAGAACACAGCCTCGAGTGAACTTTATCAGCTGTACCGTAATTGCACATTAGCGGTGTTGAACTCCGGTAGCCATACCGATAACTCGAAAGAACTGCTCGATAAATACCAATCGTTTGATGTCAACGTCGTGCGTCGTGAGCGTGGTATTAAGCTTGAGCTGACTAATCCGCCAGAGCACGCTTTTGTTGACGGCGAAATAATTAAAGGTATCCAAGAACATCTGTTCTCCGTATTGCGTGATATCGTTTACGTAAACATGCATTTGGCAGACGCCCAACGGCTCAACCTTACTAACCCAATTCACATTACGAACCTCGTGTTCGGCATTCTTCGTAATGCCAGAGCATTAACTCCAGGTATCGCACCGAATCTTGTCGTATGTTGGGGTGGTCACTCTATCAATGGAGTGGAGTATCAGTACACACGTGAAGTGGGTAACGAACTGGGTCTGCGTGAACTTAACATCTGTACAGGTTGCGGCCCTGGTGCAATGGAAGGGCCGATGAAAGGTGCAGCAATTGGGCACGCAAAGCAACGTTATACTCAGCAACGTTATCTTGGTTTAACCGAACCCTCGATTATTGCTGCCGAGCCACCAAACCCAATAGTAAATGAACTGGTCATCATGCCCGACATCGAAAAGCGCTTGGAAGCTTTCGTCCGTATGGCTCATGGTATCGTTATTTTCCCAGGAGGCCCGGGCACAGCGGAAGAGCTACTGTACATTCTTGGCATCATGATGCACCCGGATAACGCCGATCAACCAATGCCTATCGTATTAACAGGACCAAAAGAGAGTGAAGAGTACTTCCGCTCTATTGATGAGTTCATTCGCGACACACTTGGTGAGGAAGGGCAAAAGCACTACGAGATCATCATTGACGACCCGGCAGAAGTCGCTCGTATTATGAAACGCTCCATGGACTCGGTACGCCTTCACCGAAAAGAGAAAGGCGATGCGTACAGCTTTAACTGGTCATTGAAAATTGAGCCAAACTTCCAACTGCCATTCGAGCCTACTCATGAGTCGATGGAACAATTGGATTTAAGCCTAGATCAAGAACCGCAAGTTTTAGCGGCCAACTTGCGTCAAGCCTTCTCTGGCATAGTGGCAGGTAACGTAAAGGCTGAAGGCATTCGAGAAATAGAACGTAGAGGGCCTTTCACCATTCATGGCGACGCAGTCCTCATGAAAAAACTCGATAAGTTGCTAAAAGACTTTGTCGAACAGCACCGAATGAAATTACCTGGCGGTTCAGACTACGAACCGTGTTATCGAATCGCTCACCCGGAAATTGGTGGTCGATAGTCAGGCTAGCATTCGTTACACTAGGGGCATTACGCCCCTTTTTTATTGCTAAGTCATTATGTCTATTCATCTTGTTATCATTGATGCCCTAAACCTGATCCGCCGAGTGCACTCAGCACAACCAGATCCAACCGACATAGCAAGAACCATAACCACAACGCAAAGAACCCTCACTCGCATTCTGTCAGAGGCCAACCCGACACACATCATCGCAGTTTTTGATCACCACGAACAAGACAGAGGTTGGCGCGCTGAAATTCTCCCTGACTATAAGCAAAACCGAAAACCAATGCCTCTGCCACTACTGCAAGGGTTAGATGCGATTCAACAAGCGTGGTGGGAGCAAGGTATTGATTCATTGCTGTCTGAAGGCGATGAAGCAGATGATTTGGTTGCTACACTCGCAACGAAAGTGGCCAGCCATGGTGAAAAAGTCACCATCGTTTCGACTGACAAAGGTTACTGCCAGCTACTTTCCCCTACCCTACAAATCCGTGATTATTTCCAACATCGTTGGTTAGATGAACCATTTATCGAAAAAGAGTTCGGCGTAAAACCAAGTCAACTAGCGGATTACTGGGGATTGACAGGGATAAGCTCTAGCCAGGTTCCGGGCGTACCTGGAATTGGCCCGAAAGCAGCGAAAGAGATTCTCACTCAGTTTGAGAGTATTGAAGCTGCCTACGCTAGTGAAGATCTCGTACCGAAATACCGTAAAAAATTGGATGAGCACATTGAGTCTGCTCGTTTATGTAAACGCGTCGCCGCTTTAAAGTGCGATATAGAACTAGGCTTTAACTTGCAAGATATTCGCTTTTTAGGGCCAAACAAAGCGGAGTAGTGTCCGATGGTAGTTTCACACCATGAAATCCGGCAGATATTAAAAAAGCGTCTGTTCAGAGTATACAGTAAAAAATATGTCTATTTGCGTGTGAGTGAGTGACAGCCCTTTACTGGCAAGGCTTCTTTTGGATCTATAAAGCGTACATACTATGTATAATGGTGTGTACGCTTTTTATCCCTGAAGGCTTAGCAAGGCGATGGTCTCACTACGTGAAGACCATCACCCTGCCAAAAGGGTATTTATGGGAATGATGGTAAAGTAAAATAATAAAGCCACTCCTGACGCTCGCACAGCTCACTACTGGCTAGGCATTTATGATTTTTCTTGACCATCCGCTGAAACACGTTTCTGGACATAAATCATTTAGAGCAAGTAGACTAAATATCATTCACTGCATTAGTTTATCTATCTCAACTAGAACACCACGACATTACCTTGGGTGAATAAGCATGCAAAAGATAAGGATTCGACACATTTCCTTTTACTTCGCTAAGGCTGAAGTCTCACCCTTCAGGCAGCACTAAGTTGCCGTCAACTTACGTTTTTCAGGTAACTCCACAGCGAGTTTGTTCGCTTTCATATACTTAACGTCTTCAACGAACCCTTTGGAAAGTTAACTAATATTGGGTTTATCCTAGCTACCCGGAAAATCATGACAACAGATCAGGTATAGCATTATGAAGATGTTTAGTTACCCGCTATAGCTAAACTCGAAGATAACTCATCTGTATGCTCGTAATTCCATGAATAAAGATGAGTTTTCTGAATAGCATCCGTTGAAAACAATGCACTTATCACCATATGATGTCTAGAATATTGCTATTCTCGAGTGACCAAATCTAGAAGCGGATAACCATGACGGAAAAAGAACAAATAGATGTCCTTATTGTATGCGCATTAAAGGATGAATTTGAGCAAGTCTTACAAATCAAGGACGGCATCGATAGTACTGGTTGGGGAGAGAAAACTTTATCAAGCGGGAGGTTAGCTGCTGATGGTCGTTTTGCAGGTAAAGACAATACAGCAATATCTGTCCGAGTTACTTGGTCTTCATATATGGGGCGGGAAGAAGCGAGCGCTCTAGTTCATAGCATGCTTTCCGAGGCCGACTTTAAGTGCATTGCAATGACGGGTATATGCGCAGGCCGAAGAGGAAAAGTCTCCCTTGGCGATGTTATTTTTGCGGAAAGACTTTGGTCTTACGATGCAGGTAAGCTCATTAAAGAAGGTGATATCGAGGTTTTTCAAGGTGATATGCTTCAATACCGCCCTGACACAGAAATTGTTCAAAGAATGCAAAACCTCTCTGTAGATTTATCCGCTTGGCCGATATCTCGACCTAAGTACCCACTCGAAAATCAAGAGAATTGGGTAATACAGTGCTTAGCAAATCAAATTAAACCATTTGAACATGACGAATTTGATACCAAATGCGCAGATTGGCAATCTGTGTTAGCCCGATTATTAAAGAAAAAATTAGTGACTAAGGAGCTTACTTTAACTGACAGTGGGCTCGAGAAAGCCAATGAGTTGAATCTATGGCACCCGAAAGGGTTACCTGAGCCTGAGCCATTTAGAATTCATGTCGCTCCTATAGCAACTGGGGCTGCTGTTGTTGAGGATTCAGGCTTGTTTTCGAGGCTTTCTCATTCTATGCGCAAAGTTCTTGGTGTTGATATGGAAGCAAGTGCACTAGGTGCTTTAGGTAATATAAATCGAATTCCTGTACTCGTAGTAAAAGCAGTTTCTGATTTTGGTGACACATTTAAAGATGATCAATACAGGCATTTTGCTTCTCAAGCATCCGCTCAGTGCATGTTGAAGTTTCTTCGAGATAATGCAGATATGTTTACTCACCACCAGGAAGTCGAGTTGATGAATGTTTCAACTCATGACCTAATTGGCTTTTTAGCAGAAGAATACCCTGATATTTCAGATGCTAGGGCTCTTTGGAAGAGAGCTGGCGGGCGAAACAGTGAGATTGCGAGCAACTCGAGACCAAAAGATATGTGGTTGAACATTTGGCAAAAATCAGTCAATGGTGCAGCGGTGAAACCAACTGACCTGTTGAATACTGTTGCTCATGACTATCCTGAAAGCGATTTAATTAAAAGCTTTATAACTCACTTATCCGTCAACGAAAAACTGTACTAAGGAGCTAGTATGGATACAATTTTGGATTCATTTTTAGGTTTAGGACTTATTGAGAGCATCGACGGTAATGATGAACGCTATGCTAAAATCGAGCAAGCAGCTCAAAAGCTGGCTGAATACTATCGTGAAGAGCGTGACCAACTTATTCCAGCAATTCTATGTGGCTTAAACCCTAATGTTTCACTAGATGAGTTGCCTATAAACAAAGCAAAAGAGCTTCTTCAGAATGAGTGGAAAGCATTCTTGACCGCATATACTGATGAACCAGTTAATCTATATAGATCAATTATTCTCGAAGCGTGCTCTCTAGTATCAGAAGAAGATAACAATGCTGCAATAATGTGGCTCACCGCTTGTGACGTATTCCCTTTGTTAAGGTGTGGAAAAGAAGAAAATCTACTGCGAACCTTTCTGCAATCATTAGGACGTACTTCTGAGCAGAATGCAATCGTTAGTGCGCCAGATTTGTCATTTAGCAAAGCGAAAACAATTAAGCTAGATGAGCTACCAACTCCCGTTGTTAATAAAAGAGATGTTGATGAAAATGATCTTCGCGAGCGTATAGGTGGAGCTGCTAATAACACTTATATCAATAAAGATGGCCAAAATGTTGCTGGTATCAAACCCAATAGATACGCCGTTAATCAGAACCCGTCCCATTGGGCCGGCGACTTTGCTGAAAGAATGTCTGAAATTATAACTTCGGAACTCGCACTTATTGAAGAACAATCAATTGCTAATAATAAGGCAATGGAGAATGTTAACTCGCTGAAGAAGTCCGTTGAAAAAGCCCTGAATGAGCAAAGGTTAGCCCTCCAAAGGCAACAAAAAGCATTTTTAGATTATCAAAGGCAGGAGCAGACGAGGCTAAATGTTTTATGGTGGGCTGAAGCTCTCTATTCAACATCTCAAAAAGAGAGCTATCGATCTCACTTTCCTGAAATAGCTGCAGTTTTAATGCCGTATGATTTGCTCGAAGAAATACAACTGCCTTCACCAGCTAGTGTTGTATTCACATTAGCTGAGGCGGTAGGCAAATTACCTGAATGCAGTCATGACCGTGACTACAGTTTTTATGAAATTTTGACTGAAATTCGAAACAAACGATCGCGGCTCGATCCTTTTTGGTTAGAAACACTTACTTCTAAATTAGATGAGAAAAACTCAAATATCGGTGGGATGGTTGTTCGAGCTTTAGTTGATGAGAATTGCGATTTGGATTCGTTGATAGAGAAATCTTTTATTCCTCAAGATTGGCGTTGTAGTTTACCCGAACTATCAAGAGCAATCTTTAGGCAGGAACAAGCATACCGATTGGTTACGGAGGTGTAGGTATGATTCGGTGCTCAAATCCGAATTGCTTCGTACATGAAGGTGATACTTGTTGTATGGGGGAGCTCAACCATGAAGATTGTCCTTCATGGAGCAGCAATATAGGAGTTGACAAAATTGGCCCAGAAAAAAAAGAAAACGATATTGCTTTTCGGGTGCCTTGGTCATCTTCTGCTCTAGGAAGCTCAGATTTATCGCGTCTGTATCAACAAGGTCCGTCCATTTTTATTGGATTGCTTGGTGCCCAAAATACAGGAAAAACGACTTTTCTAGCTGCGAATTACTTGCAACTACTGTCAGGTAAAAAGTACAACAATTTTGAGTTTTGTGGCTCTCAAACTCTTGGTGCATGGGAATCAATAGCATCATGGGCTCGAATTAACAATGAGAAGCAATTGCCATCATTTCCTCCTCATACTCCGCGTGGCGTGGACCGAACGCCTGGTATTCTTCATTTCGCCTTACAAGACTCCAATGACAAGATTAAGAACATTTTTCTTACGGATGCTCCTGGTGAGTGGTTTACAAGGTGGGCTATCGATGTCGACGCTATAGATGCGGCAGGAGCAAAATGGACAGCCTCGCAGAGTGATGCCTTCTTGATATTTGCTGATTGTGAAAAGCTTGCTGGAGAAGAACGCAGTGTGGCAAGGAGAGAGCTGAGGACCATTATCGAGCGCTTAGGTGAATCTGTCGGTTCTAGGCCAACAGTGCTTGTTTGGGCAAAAAGTGACAAACAACCTTCAGAGGGAATAAAAAAAGCAATTCAAAGAGCTTTAGAAAACAATATTCACCATGCCAAAGAGATTGAAGTGACAGTGGAAGATCCTGCTTCTTTTACAATAGCATTAGGATCAATCTTAAATGAGGTTTGGGTACCTACATTTTGTGAACCTATCAAGGAACCGATTCTAGGGAACACTTCATTTCTTGCTTTTAGGGGGCACCATGAAAAATTCTGAAATACTGCTTCTTGGCGGCCCCAATAGTGGCAAGACACACTACGCAGGACAGCTCTTTGGACGACTAAAACGACGACCAGGTAAGCTGAAAATTAGAACTGGTGATGGTACGTCAGTTAATTTAAGCGCTTTAGAAGATGTACTAACCCATTTGGAAGACGGCAATGCAGCTGAGCACACTCACGCTGATCAGTACTCCGAAATACTGTTTCCGTTAATTGATAGCAACCAGATAACAATTGATCTTTACTGGCCTGATTACGGTGGCGAGCAATTATCTCAGGTTTTTAAGCAGCGAGAGATCTCTTCGGACTGGCGAAGAAGGTTACAAAGTACGGATGGGTGGTTAGTATTTATTCGCCTTAGTGGAGAGAAAACTTATCCTGATGCAATGTCAAAGTTAACTTCTATACCAACTAATACTCCAGTTGAAACTACAAGGCCAGAAATTTGGGATGCTAATGCATATTGGATAGAACTTCTTCAGATGTTGTGTTACGTGGCAGGCTTAAATCTAAGCTCTAAGGAAAATAAGCCTCCGCTCGCCATCGTATTATCTTGTTTCGATGAAGTACTTGAAGAGGGTCAAGTGCCTGCAGAAGTCTTGAAAAGCAAATTACCTTTGTTTTATTCGTTCATTCAAGCAACTTGGCCTAAAGAGATGACGTCTATATGGGGGGTTTCCGCTTTAGGTAAAACTCTCAAACCAAATAGTAATGATGATAATTTCATTGACGAGGGACCTGAATATCAGGGCTGGGTGATTCCCCCAGAGCAAATTAACAAAGACTCTGACCTAACTGCTCCACTATCTTGGGTACTAGATAATATATGATGATAGGACCACTAAAAGCTATTTATGGTTGCAGGAGCAATAGTCATGATTTGCTATTTTGGGAGGGAGATTTCCCCCTTCCACCTGAATTACTAGGTTTGACTGACAAACCTGGGGGATACGTTACCCCTAAAGAAAAATGGTGGCCAGCAATCAACTGTGGACCTGTTGGTAACTGCTGGGCGTTATGGAGTATTGAGCCTGATTTTGATGCGCCGCGAAGTGGTATGGTTAAAAGTACTGTTTTACTTTGGGAGCTGGATAATATATCTCAAGCACATGATATAAAAGAGTATATTTACCAACTAGTTAGCCATAAAGAGTGTAAGCCACCTTCCTCAAGCTTTTTACAAAATGTCGCCAACGAATTGATTTGTAGCGATAACATTCTAGCTATAGAAGCTGACGAAACCTTACCCTTACTAATCGCTCATTTATGGGAGAACTTGTGGGGAGAAGCTAGAAAAGAGTTTTCAGTTAGAAGTGCATTCACCCCACCTCAAGCATTAGTGCGTGCTAAGCTACCAACACTTTACTGTGTTCCTGCATCAGTTTTGAATCAGTGGTATCTGCCTAACGTAACCTTAATTAATAGTACAGCAACCACTGAAACCTCTCGAGCAACTAACTACCTGATTAATAAAGCTGAAAATGATTTAACACTTCAGCAATTGCTGCTTGACTATGCAGAGTTAACTGGTGATTTGAAAGTATTGCATAAGCTAGGAAGGGTAGCTGATAACATCGATCAGTTTCGATCGAATTCTACTTTGACTAATGCTATTTTGGCGCTTAGGTCTTTAATTGCTTGCTATCCTTCACCAGATAAAGCTAAAACTATAAAAATAGAGCTCTTGAGTTCGATAAAAAAGCTGATGGTAAGTAAAGGCGACTCTTCTGATATTTTGACTATGTGCAACTTATCAAGTGACGCCGTCCCTAAAGGAGCTATGCCAGAAGTGGAACTATCAACTTGGATAGAGCACAACTTGATAACTCTTAGTCATGAAGACCTTAATAAGTATTTTGATAGAGCACTGCCGGATAAATCAATGCAGTGGTGGTCACAGTCGGTAGTCAATGGAATCGGCACATTAGTTAATCAACCCGAAACCGGTAAATATGTATTGTTCTGGCTTTCTATAGTCCACTTTCAAACAACTTTCTTACGGCTATCTTCGGTGAGGCAAGATCTTGAGAGAGTCTTGCTTGAAAGCGCAATCACGAGTGACATGACAGCAGATAGCTTAATGGCGCTAGAACAATTTTCTATTTCTCAGGAATGGGCACAGCTTCATGCTTGGGCTGTTTTTAACCTATATGATGAAGAGCAAGTATACAAAAAGCAACGCAACTCCATGTCCAATTGGACTGAAGGTGTCCCATTCATAGTTCAAAATTTGTCCCACAGGCAAGTGATTAATCTACTCAGGGATAGTGCTTTTTCTCCATTCATTGATTTATTAGCTGAAAGGTCTCTTAAAGAGCCAACTCTTCTCAACTATATAGACGTCGCAGAACAGAATGCGTTTCAAATGTGGCAGAAACAGCTAGACAAAGGGGGGAGGTTTTACCCACCAAACATAGAAACAGAGGCTTTTCTAGCAAAGCTCTGTGATTGTCTTCAATCTAATATTTTACCTAGAGTTTTTGAGCAAATATCTAAGGAAATTTCGGCGTATCTATTATCAAATGCCGATAGAAGTAAGGTTTGGTCTCAGCTTGCCCCCACACGAAGTAATATTCTAGCTAAAGATATGATTCAAAAAATTGTGACTAGTCCTCAGGCCTTACAGCACTTAAGTGACGCAGAACCTTATCTTATCAATGAACTTAAAGCCCACA
The DNA here is from genome assembly GCF_033339195.1 of Vibrio sp. 811. Lineage (NCBI taxonomy): Bacteria > Pseudomonadati > Pseudomonadota > Gammaproteobacteria > Vibrionales > Vibrionaceae > Vibrio > Vibrio sp. 811. The sequence continues at coordinate 9,025 of NZ_JAWOUB010000021.1, read as the reverse complement.
TGACTGGCAATCATATCGAACCTGCTTTTATTCTTTCGTACTTATCACAATCGATTTCTCACCGGGAAGATGATGTATTGAATTGGGTTAAAAAAGCTCATTCGAAGAATTTCCACTCTCGTGCTCATATACTTGGAAATCTAATACTAGAAAAACGTTGGAACAGAGTTGCCAATGGCTTGTTCCAAAGTAGTTATGGCTTGCTGGCAGACACACCGTACTTCAAGCCTACAGTAGAAGCTTGTTCAGAACTATTGAGTTCCAGTAATAAGTTTTGGTTTTCTTTCTATACCGGCACTTCAACCCAACCTCACCAAAAAGAGATCATTAAGAAGTTTTCGGAAGTCTGTGCCGATCTCGCTTATGATAGGCTTGACTATATTTGGCAGAAGGCAGGCGGTAAACCAAGTAGATTAAAAAACTCTGGAACAGAGTTAGATAAATGGTTTCATGCCGCAAACGAGGCAGAAAAAGGGGCTTTAAATCGAGGTTTAATAGACTTGTTAGAAGTATTAATAGAAGAGTACCCCCATAACAGACAATTACGTGAGATCAATCATATAGTTTCAAATAGATACTAATCAGGTAGTGTAAAAATGTCAGCTAGAGAATACAGCACAGATCAAGCAGAGCACTTTAAGAATAAAGCGGATCACAATAAAAAAGAATCACTTTGGTGTTTTAGAATTATCATGCTTGGTACGCTATCCGCCCCCCTTTTAGTCGGCTTAGGTGAGGGTGTCTTGTACGCAAAAGTGTTGCCATCAATCTTGTCGGCTGTAGCTGCATTTTGCACTGCATGGTTACAATTGCGAAAACCTCAGGAATTGTGGTCAGTTTACCGGAATGCACAAAGACAGATTGAAGTACAGGTTACCCACTTTGATTTTAAAGTAGCAGAATACACAGACTTAGGTGAAAACAAAGCGAGTGAGCTGCTAGCTTTAAATGTTAGTAATCTAGTGTTGGAAACCAACAGTCGATGGACACAGCATGTTCCAAATCCATCTAACTTGAAAATAGAGAGCAACTAGCATGGGGAACGGTTTTTAGCTGACATTGTGCATTAAATGAAGTGAAGACTACAACTAACTAGATAAGCCTGAAGGTAATCTGTCAGTTTCGTTTCTACAATATCTGACAGGTTAACTTAAATTACTTCTATCCCTGATACGACTCATAGTTACAATCTAAAAATACGTTTTTTTTGCATAAATTCCAATACCACAACATGAGCAATATTGGGTTAAATTACGAATGGTTGGATACGCTAATTTGTTCGACGAAGCTAATAATGGGGCAGATCTGAGCTAGCCACACATCAGCTAGCTCGAAGATGGACATAAACGAGTTTGAAATTGCTAACTCAACAGTTCTTTTAGGTAGCTATTCCGTTTATGAGAGTGACTAGGTGCCTCGGTGATACGCTTCATATCATCGCTACTACCAACGATATGGATTTCACTTTCAGCTCTCGTGATTGCCGTATAGAGCCATGCTCTATCTACAATTTTTCCGTTTTGCAGAGCGATGATGATGCGCGGAAACTGTGATCCTTGAGCCTTGTGCAAAGTGATCGCATAACCCAACTCCATGCAGTCTAGAACGGATTGTGTTATCTCGACCTTTTCACCTGTATCTAGCGTCACTTCACCGTAACTATCACCAGAAGGTTTGGCGTTGGTTAGCATGCCTAGTGAACCATTCTGAATGCCTTTGTCATAATGGTTCTGCGTAAATAACACCGCATCATTCATGCGAAGTGGCAAAAAGAACTTATCACCATTGATTTCGAACTCAAGGCTAGTGCTATCTGGGTTAACGGCTTGTTGGGTGAGTTTATTGATTTCTGATACGAGTGTCTTGGTTGGAGCTATAACGCGACTGTTTTCAGGACACTGTTGGTAAAGCTCACAACAGACTTTGGCAATGTCTGTTTTACTGGTTTCGTGAAAGTGTATTGCACCTGTGCTTAATTGCTCAGGCGTCATGCCTTGATTAATGAGCTTTGAGTATTCGGGGATACCCATTGAACCTTCCTGTCTCTTGACGATATCTAACATCGTATTAGCCACCGCTTTTGCTTCAACGATGTCTGCCAACACCTTGCCGCAGCCGATTGGTGGAAGTTGGTCGGGGTCGCCAGTGAATATCAATCGTACAGAGGGGTGAATGTGATTCACAAGACGATACATGGTTGGCAAGTCAATCATGCTTGCCTCATCAACCACCAGTAGGTGATTTGTTTTCTCGACACTGGGTTCTATGGGGTCTTCACGCAGCAATTTGGCAATGGTTGAGGTAACAAAACCGATGGACTCATGAAGTCTCATTGCAGCACGACCGCTGAGCGCAACGGCGTGTATTTCAAATCCAAGTTGATGGTAAGCCCTGAGAGCCGTTCTGAGTACCGTTGTCTTGCCTGTTCCTGCACCGCCCGTAATACAGCTTACCGAATTATCCAGACACGTTGTTACGGCTTCGATTTGTTTACTGGTTAGGTCGTAGGGAAGCTCCGCAACCGCAGAGCAATACGCAGCATTGGCGTTTTCATCAAACAAGTCATTTCGCTTAATCAGTGTATTTAGCCGTTTGGCAACGACACTTTCCATCAGAAGTTGCGCAGTTGGATGGTAGGTTCCTGTGTCGGGATTTAAAATGTACTGGGCTTTATCATGACCTGATTGGAACGCTTGAGTGACTAGCACTTTGTCTTTCAGTAACTTGTTGAGATAAGGGCGCACATTAGCATGAGTGGTGTAGGTGTGACCTTTTTCAATCTCTTTTCGAAGCGCCATTTCCAGAGCAGCGCTGAGCCTTCTTGGATCATCCTGCGCAACATCGGTCTTAAAATTCGTTACCTTGATAATACCTTCAATGGCACTGAACGAAAGACCAAAGCCCATCAGAGCATAAGGATTATCCTTAATTACCTCTATGGAGGCTTCACCGTGATACTTGAGCAGCCGTTGCTGCACACTGGCGGGGATATTGTGCTCGCTCATCCAGTTGCAATGTGCCAGATTTTTATATTTGGCGTACCCTTTAAAGAGTGCTTTCACTGAATCGTCACTCAGAATCGATGTCAGACGCTTTCTGGACTCTGGGGTGTCATTTCTTAGTGTAGCATGGAAGTCTTTACCCAAGAGCTGCCAGAGCGCCCTAGCTTTGCCTTCACCAATACCCTTGAAGTCACCTTCTCTGGCGATAAAGCGTATCAGTTGCTCCCCTGTTTCGGGTAAAGTGCATTCAATATGCTTGGGTGATTCATAAGTGTGCTGCTGCATTACATAATCATCCATTTCCATATTTTCTATCTGGCGAGCACCTTTGACTGACCAATGCTGTCCCAGCGCAGGTTGTACAGGGATGCTATCGGGGTCGACTTTGATGGTGACGTAATACTTCCCACTATTGGTTTTGTAAGAGTCCTTCGTCAGCGGTACACCGCTGAATATCACCATCTTGGTCGAGCGATAAGGGATACTGGTGACACGCATTTGGTCTTCATGCAAAGCGCTATTCATCGTGGCATCAACCCCATTTCGGATAAAGTTTCAGATAGCTCACCAAAGCGCTCAAGTCGCTTTTCAAGCTCGCTGACCTTGGCTTTCAATTCAATGTTCTCAGTTTCTAATGACGACACCCGCTTTGAATCGAGAAGCTTTCGATTTGCTGTGTTGTCGTAGGCTTGAGGTTTGCCCTCATTCTTCTTGGCAGCGTCGGTCAACGGTGGCAGTACGCCTTTACCGCGCAGCTCATCTTCTAAAGCTTTGAGTGCGTTTTTGAGGGCAGGATTTTGGTTTAACGCTGATTTTCCACAACCGATACCCTTTGCCACTTCAATACGATTAAGCTGACCTCTGAATACGATTTGTTTAAAATCATCGTCCGTCTGCGTGGCTTTCCAGACCTCAAATGCCTCAAGGTTTTGTTGCGCTTTCTGCTGCCCACTTGCCATTAGTCATCTACCTCACCCAATAGTTTGCGAAGTCCTGTGACAAAGCCTCTAGGGAATATTTCACAGTTGTATTCCTTGTCTTTTACTTGCCCCGCCTGAGTAGTTTGCCAGTCGTTCTTTTCCATACATTCATCAGAAATGGCATACGCTAAGGCTTTCTTCTCTGATTCGGTGAGTACACCTGATAGGGATGGCAGCACTTCCACACTTGGCTCTGCCGTAGTATCAAACTGGCGCACAGGGCGCTTGTCGATGGTTATATTGGCGTGTTGTTTGAGTAAGTTTACCTCTTTGCGGTAACGGTTACGCTCGGCAATGATTTGACCAAACAAGGCGCGTACCGCAGGGTCTGGGATGCGCTCTAACAGTTTATTATCCGCAGGGATGGATTTAGACCGTGATGTGTTGGATAGCGGTTTTTTGGTATTGGTATTGTACTTTGCCGCCCATGCTTCGATGAGTGTTCGGTAGTGCTTGTTACGGGTAGCACGCAAAGCCTCATACGCCAATCCGCCATTTTCGGCAGAAACCCGACCAATTTGCGTAATGGAAAAGTCGCGCTGACCTGATTCCGCATAGGCTTTCAGTGTGTCGTTGAGCTTATCGAGATTTTGCTGGGTGCGAGGTACTTTGCCTTCTTTTAAGTCAGCCAGAATGACATCAATATCGAGTTCCATTAGTCCTCCAATAAGTTCGGTAGTGCGATGCCATCTAGGTTGATGACTTTATTGCTCAGAGCATGAATCCCTTGAGAGAGCAGTTTGTTGTCGGTCAGGTATTCACCTGCTTCGATGTAGTTCGCCACCTTGCGGTAGCCCTCAAGCTTGTCGTCAGGGTCAGCGATTTTTGCCATTTGGCGCAGCATGGCATTGGCGGCGATGAGCTGTTGCTTGTCGTCCATTTCCATGAAAATCGGCTCAAAGCCTTTTTTCATCAACACTCGACTGAGTTGCATCGAACGCTTTTGAATAGCGGGGGTTTTACGCAGCTCGTCTTGTAAATCAGGGTAGAACTCTGCGTCATCACAAAGCAGTGATAGGTGTAGTAACTCTGAGTCGGTTTCAATCAACTTCAAGGCATGACTGACATCTTGCTCAGAGCCAACCGCAATCAGTTTATCTTTAGTGTCATCTTCATTTCTTGCTTCTTCGACACGAATGATTTTATGAATAAGTTCAAAGCACGCAATCCAATCTTTGGCGTATTCATCCGCTTCGACTTGCTGTTTTTCATAGCGGCGCTGCAAGGCTTGCAGTTCATCGTGCTTGATAAATGGCTTGCCTTGCTCTTCGCAAAAGAATTGTTCGTCTTTGAGGGCTTCCAGTTCACCCTCAATTTCCACGGATAGATTCGCGGCTTGATGCGCTTTGTAGCTCAGTTGATTGAATTGGGCATTGAGTGCAGGGAGGTAACGAGCTTCGGTGATAAACCAGCGGCAGCGAGGGCAGTTTTCAGGTCCATGTGGCACGCTAGCATAAATGCGATTTGCAGCGACTTTTGAATCCTTAATCAACTGTCCACCGTTCCAGCACCCGCCAAGGGTACTGACTTCATCCGATTTCACGGTGTTACCGCCTACCAGACACATACCACACGAGCGCTCTTCCCAACCGATTGGATTGCGGTTAGCCAGCGCCGCCTGAATGCTGTCATCGCTGTGATACACCATCTTGCATTGGATTTGCTCCATCGAGGCATCTTTGAGGAAGTTGCGCACTGATTGTTTGGATTTGGCATCCAATTCACCATGCGCTTCATCCATTTTCTCTGCCATCACGGACGGGGTAATTTTGTTGTAGTAGATGGTCATCAGCAGGCGTGTATGCCCTGCCAGTAATTTAGAAATCACAGGCAACGGCAGTTGGGTATCCATCGTGTACGCCGTGATGAGCGAGACGCGCAAACTGTGTAAGGGAAAGAGTGTGGCAACCATATCACCTTTAGCCGCACCTTCAGGGTAATCCACAACCAGTTTCAAGCGCTCACCGTTATCTTGGGCATCACCTCGCTCTGCGAGTTGGTTTTCTAGCGTAATTAGGAGTTGATACCAGAAATGCGCTATATTTGCGTCACCTGCAATTGTTTTGGATTTATCCTCACCTTTTGCTGACGCATCACGAAACAGAAACGCAATTTCCCCCATGCTTTCTAATTGTTTATCCGACTTGCTCTTTCCAATATGCTTTTTAAGCAGTGTGGTGCAATCGGTGGGCTTTGCAATGGGGTTATATTTTTCTTGCCAGTTACGCAGTTTTTCCAGCCAGTACAGCACCTCTTCGTTCTGCCAAGGGATGATGTAACCCCGCTCCAGTTCGTCTTTGTTTTGGTCAGCGGTTTTGTTGGTGTTGATGTATAGACCTGTTGAATACAGCCCTGTCATGGTATCGTGAATTCGGCGGAAGATGCCTTTACCAAATGGGCGCTTTTCGCTACCAAGTGCGAAGTCATGTTGGATGTTCACTACCCATTGACCGTTTTCATAGCGCCATGTATCCGCTTCACCGCTGTCTAGCATACGCACCTGATAGGTACGCAGTGGCAGGTGGAGCTTCATGAAAATCACCATCGCTTTGACGGGCGACCAGATTTGATAAGCGGTGATTTTATTACCTTTGCGAGTGACTTCTTTGCTGCGCCATACACAATCAGGGTCGGTTTTATCAATCATCTCAGGATCGACTTCAAACCAGTCACCACCTTGACTGCCTTGACCTGTTTGCTGCTGCGCCCATGTCCAGTGCTTGAAATGTCGATAGTGATAGGCAGGAAGCAGAGATTTATCGTCCTTGAGGTTTTGCTCAATGACGGTTAATTCGGTTTTATCTGGCAACGGGCAAAGGATTTGGCGCAAGTCCTGAATATAGCGATACGGCAAGGGGTTACGGACGGTTTCAATCGCTCTATGTTGTTGTTTGATTTTGGTGAGTGGGTTTTTAACCAGTGCTACAAGGTTGCCATTGTCATCTTCTTCCGAGAATACTTTCGCAATAACAAAATCAATGAAATTAGTGGGGTGATTGACATATTTTACAATTTTATCAGGGCTACTTACTTTTGTTCGAGTAAGTTTTTCCAACTCTTCGCTAGAGCACTGATGCCCTTTATAACCCTTAAAAAATAACGGTAAATCGACTGCATAAGATGCATATTCACAAAGATAAGATTCAAAAAAACGTGTTAAGGCCGTTAGTTTAGTTTCAATCCCACTATTTTCTGCCGCCATCCACTCTGCTGCTAGCTCTTGCCATTGTTGCCACTCAGCACCAAGCGTGGTCAGCATCCAAGAGAAGGTTAAATCCGATGCGCGACCGTCATGTTTTTTGCCTTTAATCGCCATTATTTCCCTCTCAATTTAGGATGTTTGCCAGTGAAGTACCCCTGTGGGTCGATGTCATCAAAGCCATGCTCAACCAGTGCTTTCCAGTCGAGTGCTTTTACTTTGGATTCAGGGTTCGCCAGTTGCAGTGTGGCTTGGGTCAGTTCGTCAGAGATTTCCTGCTGACCTTTGCCTGTGTAGGGGATTTGTGAGTCTAGGGACTTATGGTGCATACAGCGTCGAATCACCAACGGGTTCAATCCTGAGCGTTCTAATCGTCTGCCGTAATTATGACGATGCCCGTGAGGGTCTTTACCTTCAGCCTTGCTTTGCTCCAAACCAATGCGCTTCAAGCCGTTGGCGTAGTTATCATGGAAAGCGTTGATGGTGTAAGGGTTGCCGAAGGCACTGTGATGAAAAGAAATAAACGCATAAGGGTGGTGACAGTCGATGCTGGCGCGGTACTTTTGATAGTTTTTCCAAAGTGACATAAACACTTTGCCGTAGTCGGTTGGGAACCACTGAACCTGTATGTAGTTATCTTTATGGTCAACCACACGGTTTTTCCAACCAAGATGTGCGGTGCCTTTCATGCGCTGGCGAGGGATACGCGCATACTTTTCTTTTAAGTACGTCTCTCTATTTTGATTTTTAGAACGAACTTCAGAGTCATTTGGCGCTTTGCCATCGACTTCATTGTAAATTCGAACGATTGCACTATCTGGGTTATAGGGATCTTCAAACACATCTGTCACCCAAAGGGTTAAAGCCTCGCTTTCGCGTAGTCCGCCACCGTGCATAAGCAGGAGTATTAATTTGTCCCTGAGAGCCACTCGTGGGTCACTTGCACCACCAATGCCATTAATATAAAAATCTTCCCAATGCTTTTCAGGAAAGGCGATGGCGTCATCTTCGGTTTTGGTGAGTGGTGTGCGCCCCTTAATGGTTCGCGCCTTACGGATGGTTTTATTGACAGTCTTATCTTCAATATGACTAAGGAAGTCATTTTGGTTTTTTCTATACCATGCAGCGTAATTCAATCGCTGCTCATGAGGTGTGGCATCACGCAAGGGATTCATCGGCGCAGTGCCTTGCTTGTCTGCCAACCAATCGGTGAATGCCGTCAGTCGGTGAATGTGCTTATTCACGTTACTGGTTGAACTTGGCACCCAATACAAACCTGATGGGTCAAGTCCATCTTCACCAATCGTTCCTGTATACAACCGCTTAGAAAAGGTCTGGAAGAGCAACTTCGGATCGTCAAACAATCCTCTATTTGCTTCCATATAATCTAGCAACAAGGACACCGCTTGAAGAAATCCATTCATGACGGAGTTACTCACTCCGTCCGCCTCTAGCTTGAGTAGGTAGTCCGTGACCGTACCTAACTCTCCTTGCTCAGTTAGCAAGATAGGCAGTTGGCTTTTGATGCCCGTATTGTCCTCTACAATCGTCGCTCTGACTTTTACTGATGACAAATTATGCTTTCCCTATACACATAATACACACTATTGACTATATACCTATATAGTTGGTTGTGCGATAAAAAGGCAGATTTCTCTGCCTTAATACACAATATACACCCTTTAAGTTACTATATATAAATTTGAAGGCGCTTTTTCTATTCTAATCACTGTGCCGTCCTAAATAAGGTTGACACTTTCTACCCCCAAAATTGGAGAGTGTTATGAAATCAACAACTAAAAGAACTCAGCGCGATTACTCCCTCGCTTTTAAACTCACTGTAG
>NZ_JAWOUB010000020.1:0-66522 GCF_033339195.1 Vibrio sp. 811 | reverse complement strand
GGAGCGACACACGAGGTTCGAACTCGTGACCTCAACCTTGGCAAGGTTGCGCTCTACCAACTGAGCTAGTGTCGCATCAACAACGTTTCCGCTGTTTAGGGCTGCGAATTATAAGAGCATTTTTTTGTGATGCAAGTCCTTCCTTCAAAAAAACTTTATTTTTTTACTGAACGACGAAAAAGCAATCAAAAGCGATATAAATTACAACAATTTGGATCGCAACTTTAACAGTTAAATCTTGAAAATAGTACCTCGATAGTACTTAAGTTCTGCGATGGACTCACGAATGTCGTCCAAGGCCAAATGTGTTCCCTGTTTTGTGAACCCATTTAGCACCTCAGGTTGCCAGCGACGTGCTAGTTCTTTAAGAGTACTAACGTCAACATATCGGTAATGGAAGAACTCTTCCAACTCAGGCATATGCTTGTATAAAAAGCGACGATCCTGCCCAATGCTGTTACCACATATTGGCGACGCCCCTTTTGGCACCCATTTTTCTAAAAATTCAATGGTTTGTGCGACTGCGTCTTGTTCTGAGATTTGACTGTTTCGAACGCGCTCCACCAAACCGCTTGCCGTATGCGTATTAGTACACCAGTCGTCCATTTTCGCCAGTTCTTCTTCCGGCTGATGAATCGCTAACACTGGACCTTCAGCCAAAATATTTAGTTCGCTATCCGTGACAATAGAAGCAATTTCGATGATTTTGTGCGTTTCAGGATCAAGCCCTGTCATCTCTAAATCAACCCAAATTAGGTTTTGATCGCTAAAGGACATGGTTACGCCGCCTATTTGTTTATCGATAAAAGAGGTACTATACCTCAAAATACGAGAAACACGATACTCATACACGGAGCCAAGAGTACGGCTCAACCATTTGAGTAAATTCACATAAAGTACAGAATTGTGGCAAAGAAGAAAAAGTTAACCAAAGGTCAGGTGCGACGCGTACGTAGCAACCAACAAAAGCGTTTGAAGAAGCAAGAAGATTCCATTCAGTGGGATGAAAACATGCTAGGCGCCAGCAAGCAAGGTCTCGTGATCACTCGTTTTGGTCAGCACGCGGACATTGAAGACCTTGAAACAGGCGAAATTCAACGCTGTAACCTCCGCCGTGGTATTGAGTCTCTAGTATCTGGCGATCGTGTTTTATGGCGCGAAGGATTGGAGTCTATGGCGGGCATCTCTGGTGTTGTTGAAGCGGTAGAACCTCGCTCTTCAGTGCTCACTCGTCCAGATTATTACGATGGCCTAAAACCCGTTGCAGCCAATATTGATCAAATGGTCATTGTCTCTTCGGTATTACCAGAGCTATCGCTAAATATTATTGACCGCTATCTCGTTGCATCAGAAACACTGAATATTGCGCCATTGTTGGTCTTAAATAAGGTCGACCTTCTAGAAGCCGATGACCGTGCAATGTATGAAGAATGGCTCAAAGAATATGAACGTATTGGCTATAAAGTGCTTCTGGTCAGCAAGAAGTCTGGAGAAGGCATTGCTGAACTAGAAACCCTGCTGCGTGATCGAATTAATATCTTTGTTGGTCAATCAGGCGTAGGGAAATCCAGCTTAGTCAACGCGTTAATGCCGGAACTAGAGAGCGAAGTGGAAGAAGGCGAAGTCTCTGAGAACTCTGGCTTGGGCCAACACACCACGACGGCTGCACGTTTATACCACATTCCAACGGGTGGCGATTTGATCGACTCACCTGGAGTACGTGAATTTGGTCTTTGGCATTTGGAAGCAGAAGAAGTAACAAAAGCATTCGTTGAATTTCGACCATATTTAGGCGGTTGCAAGTTCCGAGATTGTAAACACAATGATGACCCAGGCTGCCTTCTACGTGAAGCTGTCGAGAACGGGGAAATTAACGAAACTCGCTTTGAAAATTATCATCGTATTTTGGAAAGCATGGTTGAAAACAAAGCAAATCGTCAGTATTCACGTAATAAAAAAGCCGATCTGTAATTGAGTTAAGGCTGTAACTGTGTAAAAAGTCTTCACCTAATACTGACAAGCAAATTAAATTTCAGTAACATCACGCGCCCTAAAGCGCGAATCTAACAGAAGTATCGGAATTAAAGATGGACAAGTTTAAAGTTGGACTGCAGTACTGGATCCCACAACACGGCCTCACTCGCCTAATGGGTAAACTGGCTTCAGCAAAAGCTGGCGGTCTAACAACAGCAGTTATTCGTTGGTTTATCAAACAATACAATGTGAATATGGATGAGGCAAAGCACTCAGATCCTAAGCATTTTAAAACGTTCAACGAGTTTTTCGTTCGTGAGCTAAAAGAAGGCGCACGCCCAATTTCTGAAGGCGAAAACGTCATCACTCATCCAGCCGACGCTTGTGTTAGCCAGTTTGGCCCTATTGAAGATGGTCAACTTATCCAAGCAAAAGGTCATCACTTCTCAGCACAAGAATTGCTGGGCGGTGACGCGAATTTAGCTGACGAATTTAAAGATGGTTCTTTTGCGACATTGTACCTATCTCCGCGCGATTACCACCGTGTACACATGCCATGTGACGGCACTCTGCGCCAAATGATTTACGTACCAGGTGACCTGTTCTCAGTAAACCCTCTGACAGCAGAAAACGTACCAAACCTATTTGCACGTAACGAGCGTGTGGTGTGTATCTTCGATACTGAGTTTGGTCCAATGGCACAGGTGCTTGTTGGTGCGACAATTGTTGGTAGCATTGAGCAAGTATGGGCTGGCACGATCACTCCGCCTCGTGGAAACACTGTCTACAAATGGGATTACCCAGCAGAGGGTGACAAGGCCGTGATCTTGAAAAAAGGCGAAGAGATGGGCCGCTTCAAACTGGGTTCTACTGTTATTAACCTGTTTGCCAAAGACGCGATTGAGTTTGACGCAAGCATGGAAAACGGTAAGCCAACCGTTATGGGCACACCTTACGCCTTGAAAAAATAAGTAAAACAACGTTAAAGAGCCCTTTATTAAGGGCTCTTTTTATTGATAAAAAGCAAAACTCCGTTCGAAATTTAGCCTCTATTTCTCAAACTCATACCTGCCTCTAAGACCCTCATTCCACAATCAATTATCCTGCGCTTAGAATGAATATTTAGAGGGGCAGCCAATGCCAAAGATGAGTGTAAACACGTTGGCGAAATTGCTGGTGTGCTTTTTAATTCCGCTCGGTGTTTTGATGATGCCGATCGATGCTATTCCTATTGACGATCTCACTTTAATTCAGCATCGCCTGTTGGCTATTTTTCTTCTTGCTGCCCTACTTTGGGTTCTCGAGCCGGTTCCCGTTTTTGCTACGTCCATTCTTATTATCGCTCTTGAACTGATCATGATATCGGATAAAGGTTTGCATCTATTTCGCAATCCACCAGCGGGGCATGATTTAGGAGAGTTAATTGCTTACACCGATATTTTCTCGGCCTTCTCTTCACCGATCATTATTCTTTTTATGGGTGGTTTTGCTCTCGCGATTGCGGCTTCCAAATACGAGCTCGACAACAACCTCGCCCGAGTGCTATTAAAACCATTCGGCACACAACCTAAGTTCATAATGCTGGGCTTGATGTTAATTACCGCCGTTTTTTCAATGTTTATGTCCAATACTGCCACGACCGTGATGATGCTAGCCCTGCTTGGCCCCATCGTCGCTTCAGCACCTAAAGGGGATTTAGGCATTAAAGCACTGGTGTTGTGTATTCCAATTGCCGCGAATACAGGCGGCATTGCGACTCCGATAGGCACGCCACCTAATGCGATAGCGCTTCAATATCTCACTGGAGAAAACGCGATAGACTTCCTATCGTGGATGACAATGGGTCTACCCTTTGTGTTGGTACAACTCACTGTAGCTTGGTTCTTGTTGCAAAAGCTGTTTCCGTCTAGCGAACCAGAAATGAAACTAAAGCTAGATGGTACATTCAAAAGGAGCTGGCGTGCGATCGTCGTCTACATCACTTTTGCACTAACCATTGTGCTTTGGATGACAACGAAAGTGCATGGCATGAATACATACGTTGTCGCGATTATCCCACTAGCAGTGTTCACGTTAACGGGCATTATGGGAAAAGAAGAGCTCAAGCTGATTAACTGGGATGTTTTATGGCTGGTTGCCGGTGGTATAGCAATTGGTATTGCCTTAGACAAAACGGGCTTAGCCGAAGCATTAGCGCACGCCATTGATTACAGCCTGCTATCACCATTTGCCGTTGTTTTAGCCCTATCGGTAGTGTGTTGGTTAATGGCGAACTTTATGTCTAATACCGCAACAGCAAACTTATTGATGCCTATTGCTGCCGCTATTGGTACATCAATGCCAAGCCTTATTGCGGTTGGTGGCCTACAAGGTTTACTGGTTGTCGTCGCCTTCTCCGCATCACTTGGCATGATCTTACCGGTTTCCACACCACCAAACTCTTTGGCTTATTCAACAGGCCTCATCGAGAGCAAAGACATGACGAAAGTAGGCCTGATTCTCGGTTTGATTGGTCTACTTATCGTGTATGGCGCAGTTTTGGTACTGTTTTAATCGAAGAGCTCCATGAAAAAGCGTGTTGTCATGGAGCTGCTCTCCAGCTACTGCCCTTACAGAGCGGCTTTTACATCCCATAAATTTCGTGCATATTAAGACTCCTCTACTCTACAAGGACGTCGACACATCATGGGTTACGAATGGCTTGCTTTATGCGCCGCTTTTCTGTGGGCAGTTTCTAGCCTAATTTCGGTCATTCCTGCACAACACCTAGGCGCTTTTTCTTACAGCCGCTGGCGCATGGGCTGTACGGCCGTGATCTTATCAACAATGGCCTGGATAACTGGCGGCTGGTTAACGGTTTCTTGGGAACATGTAACGCCAATGATGGCCTCAGGACTGATTGGTATTTTTATTGGCGATACCGCTCTATTCGCGTGTTTGAATCGTATGGGGCCAAGACAAGCCGGGTTACTCTTCTCTTGCCACGCCGTGTTCTCTGCCATCTTGGGCTACTTCTTATTTAGCGAAGTCATGACCACAATAGAACTACTGGGCGCATCATTGGTATTTAGCGGCGTGGTGATGGCGATATTCTTTGGCCGAAGAGGTCAAGTGAATAACGTCTTGGAAGACATTAAAGGTAACATCTGGGTAGGTATTGGACTTGGCTTAACCGCAGCAATGTGCCAAGCATTGGGAGGCATTATCGCCAAGCCAGTAATGCAAACCAGTATTGACCCAGTTGCGGCTTCTGCTATTCGAATGATCAGTGCCTTTTTCGCCCACAGCATGTTGTTAGTTCTAGGGGTCAAAGTCGCTCGCTCGACGCAACACATTACTTGGCGCGTATTTGGTATTACTGCCCTTAATGGTTTCTTGGCGATGGCCGTCGGCATGACGCTAATCTTATACGCACTGCAAGAAGGAAATGTAGGTATGGTTGCACTTCTATCTTCAACCACGCCAATTATGTTGCTACCACTGCTCTGGATTTACACTAAACGCCGACCAAACCGATTTGCATGGTTGGGCGCAGCCCTAGCTGTGATTGGTGCTGGCATTTTGGTTCAGTAACCTTACAGACCAGCCCTTACTGCCAGATACAAAAAAGCCCGAGTTTAAACTCGGGCTTTTGTCATTCGGAGCCGTTAGTTAATTATTTAACTAGTACTTCACCCGTCATTTCTGCTGGGATTTCTAGACCAGCTAGAGAAAGCATGGTTGGTGCAAGGTCAGACAGTTTACCGCCTTCTTTGAATTCAACCGCTTTGTCACCTACATAGATTAGAGGTACTGGTAGGTTAGTATGAGCAGTGTGGATGCCGCCAGTTTCAGGGTCGATCATCATTTCTGCGTTACCGTGGTCCGCAGTGATCAATAGTTGACCGCCAACTTCTTTGATTGCTTCAACCACTTTACCCACACTTTCATCTAGAGCTTCGATTGCTTTCTCAGCCGCTTCATAAACGCCAGTGTGACCAACCATATCTGCGTTCGGGTAGTTACAGATGATGGTATCGAACTTACCAGACTTGATAGCCGCAACCATCTTATCTGTTAGTTCTGGAGAGCTCATTTCAGGCTGCATGTCGTACGTTGCAACTTTTGGTGAAGCAACCAATTGACGCTCTTCGCCTTCAAATTCGTTCTCAACACCACCGTTGAAGAAGAAAGTCACGTGTGCGTATTTCTCTGTTTCAGAGATACGTAGCTGAGTTTGACCTTGTTTAGATAGCCACTCACCGTAAGTGTTTTCTAGAGACGCAGGTGGGAATGCGATAGCTAGAGGGATATCAGCCGCGTATTGAGTCAGCATCACAAAGTTGATTGCTGGGAATACTGCACGCTCAAAGCCGTCAAACGCAGGAACGAATGCACGAGTGATTTGACGTGCACGGTCAGCACGGTAGTTCATGAAGATAACCGCATCACCATCTTGCATGATTGCGTCTTCTTGACCTTCCGCTTTGATAGCTGTTGCTTTAACGAATTCGTCGTTTTCTTCACGAGCGTAAGCCGCTTCTAGACCTGCAACTGCCGTTTCTGCTGTGAACTCAGCTTTAGCTTGAGTTAGAAGATCGTAAGCAACTTGGACGCGATCCCAGTTGTTGTCACGGTCCATTGCGTAGTAACGACCTACTAGAGAAGCAACGCGGCCTTTACCTAGTTTCGCAAATAGGTCTTGGAAACGTTGTAGTGAGTTTTCAGCACTACGTGGTGGTGTGTCACGGCCGTCTAGGAAGCAGTGTAGGTAGATTTTCTCTGCGCCACGCGCCGCTGCCATTTCAACTGCAGCGTAAATGTGGTCTTCGTGAGAGTGAACACCGCCTGGAGACATCAGGCCCATGATGTGTACTGCTTTTTCAGCTTTCACAGCAGAGTCGATTGCTTCAACTAGCGCAGGCGTTTGTTCGAACTCACCATCAGCAATTGATTTAGTGATACGAGTCAGGTCTTGGTATACAACGCGGCCTGCACCAATGTTAGTGTGACCAACTTCAGAGTTACCCATTTGACCATCAGGAAGGCCAACATCCATGCCTGAAGCAGAGATTAATGTGTGTGGGTTATTCGCAATCAGAGCATCCATTACTGGTGTTTTCGCATTCGCAATTGCGTTACTTGCTGTGTCTTCACGGTAACCGTAACCGTCAAGGATAACTAGAGCCAGTGGCTTCTTAGCTGACATAGTGATGACCTCATCAAATTTAAGTAACTTTTGGCGTAGGGCCTCGCTGCCCTATCTAACCTTGAAACAAAACTAGCGTAATTTTACTACACTTTTTAACCAAAACTGTAGGTTAAGATCAAATAATGTTTGCGATTTATTGTTGCTATCTTACAAGTTAAGCGAACAACGAGTCAGTGCCGACAATCGTGTTCCACAAGCATAGTCATTTCTAATACGCTTTGTACACCCCAGTCTAAGTTCGGTTTTCTTACGCTTCTCATTCTTATTTTTGCACTTGAAACAGCGCTAATTTAAAGCAACATCAAACAAGATGGGTTAATACCTATTGTTCTCTTTTCTCAGTAAAACAGAAGTCACTTAAACCGATAAGTCCAATAGGCAAAAGCAATCAAGCTACCAGAGCGAAATGTACGGATAGTAAGGGCATAAAGGGTTTATAGAGATCTCAATTATTCGTTAGAAAATTTTAACCCTCTCGCCTAAGAGCCGTAACCTCGCTATACTCCTGCTTTATTTTTCCGCCAACAGCGTAAGAGCTCAAGACATGCAAGAGTACATTGAATTTTTCCAACAGAACATGATTCTATCTTTGGTTTGGGTAGGTCTTCTTGTCGCCTTTATCATGAACATCGTGAAGTCAGCGACAGCCGCATACAAAGAAATCAACGTAAACCAACTGACTCATCTTATGAACCGTGAAAACGGCGTTGTAGTGGATATCCGTACCAAGGACGAGTTCAAAAAAGGTCATATCACCGACTCACTTCACATTTTACCGTCAGACATCAAAGCGGGTAACTTGGGTAGCCTTGAAAACCACAAATCAGACCCAATCATTGTGGTATGCAAGACAGGACAGACCGCTCAAGAAAGCGCAAACCTATTAGTAAAAGCTGGCTTCGAAAACGTGAGCCTACTAAAAAATGGTTTGATTGCGTGGAACGAAGCGAACCTGCCGTTAGTTCGCGGTAAAAAGTAGGAACGTGGCAAGAACGAAAGTTCGCGTTTAAACGCGCTTTTACCAAGCCTCGCGGACAAAAAACTGAGCAAATTGAAAGCAGTTGGAGCACTAAGTTGTGACGCTTTGCACGTAATACACGCTTCATCTAGTCAAGGTAGATTGGCTCAGTTAGTCTCAGGACATACCAGTTTTCTGAGCTTAGACGTTTCTAGGCTCAACAAATATTGATTTAAGGATTAAAAAATGGCTGAAGCAGCACCTCAAGACGCACAACAAAACTTCGCAATTCAACGCATCTTCCTAAAAGACGTTTCTTTTGAAGCGCCGAACTCTCCAGTAATTTTCCAGAAAGAGTGGAACCCAGACGTTAAACTAGACCTAGACACTCAAAGCCGTGAGCTTGGTGAAGGCGTTTACGAAGTTGTTCTACGTCTAACCGTTACTGTGAAGAACGAAGAAGAGACTGCGTTCCTATGTGAAGTTCAACAAGGTGGTATCTTCACTGCTGAACAAATGGAAGCTGGTCAACTTGCACATTGCCTAGGCGCATTCTGCCCGAACATCCTATTCCCATACGCTCGTGAAACTATCTCAAGCCTAGTCGTTAAAGGTACGTTCCCTCAACTGAACCTAGCGCCAGTAAACTTTGACGCGCTATTCATGAACTACCTACAACAGCAAGCTCAACAAGGCGAAGCTGAAGCGTAATTCACGTTTTATAAGTGACGAATAGCCACAGTGCTGACGTCACCGACTCAAATAAAATGCACAGAGCGTCTACCATCCGATGCAATGTGCATTTTTTATTTCTGACAAAAGTTCCTAGTTCCTAATCGCCAGAAGGCGTAAAATTTGACGATTAGGAACTAGATTCTACTAGTAGCAAGACAATTAGGCGGTAGCATGACACAAGCAAATACAAACAATGCTTACGGTAAAGACATCGCAATGACTGTGATTGGCGCAGGCTCATACGGCACCTCTTTGGCAATCTCACTCGCTCGTAACGGCGCGAACGTTGTCCTTTGGGGACACGAGCCAGAGCACATGGCTCGCCTAGAAGCAGACCGAGCTAACCATGCCTTCTTACCAGGTGTTGATTTCCCTGAAAGCTTGATCATTGAATCGGATTTAGAAAAAGCCGTTCAAGCAAGCCGAGATTTGTTGGTTGTGGTTCCAAGCCATGTCTTTGGCATCGTGCTAAACAGCTGTAAACCATTCTTGCGCGAAGACTCTCGCATCTGTTGGGCAACCAAAGGGCTTGAACCTGAAACGGGGCGCCTGCTGAAAGACGTCGCTTATGACATTATCGGTGAAAACTACTCACTAGCAGTATTGTCTGGCCCAACGTTTGCGAAAGAGCTCGCAATGGGTATGCCGACTGCAATCTCTGTTGCGTCTCCAGATTCTGAATTTGTTGCGGATCTACAAGAAAAAATCCACTGTAGCAAAACCTTCCGCGTATACGCCAATAGTGACTTTATTGGTATGCAATTGGGCGGCGCTGTGAAAAACGTTATTGCGATTGGTGCGGGTATGTCTGATGGTATCGGTTTTGGCGCCAATGCTCGTACCGCATTAATTACTCGTGGCTTAGCTGAAATGAGTCGCCTTGGTTCTGCGCTGGGTGCACAGCCAGAAACCTTTATGGGCATGGCGGGTTTAGGCGATCTTGTCCTGACATGTACCGATAACCAATCACGTAACCGACGCTTTGGCTTGGCATTAGGCCAAGGTAAAGACGTTGATACGGCTCAAGAAGAAATTGGTCAAGTGGTTGAAGGTTACCGCAATACAAAAGAAGTATGGCTACTTTCTCAACGTATGGGTGTTGAGATGCCGATAGTTGATCAAATTTATCAAGTATTGTATCAAGGAAAAGATGCGCGCTTAGCAGCGCAAGATTTACTTGCTCGTGACAAAAAAGCCGAAGGAAAGTAGCAATCTACCGCCCTTTGCAGCTCATCTGAGAAAAATTGAAGTTGTCGGGTCACGGAAGAACCACTCTGGATATTGAGAATGAAACACTGCGAAAAACAAAAAGTCTGGAACAAAATTGTCTCAGAAGCCCGTGAAATGTCAGAACAAGAGCCTATGCTGGCGAGCTTCTATCATGCCACCATTATCAAGCATGAAAGTTTGTGTGCCGCTCTGAGTTATATTCTGGCTAACAAATTGAACACCGCTTCCATGCCAGCGATGGCTGTGCGTGAAGTGGTTGAAGAAGCCTTTGCGGCTGATCCAACCATCACTGACGGTGCGGCTTGTGATATTTGTGCCACGGTCAATCGCGACCCTGCTGTTTCAATGTATTCAATGCCATTGCTGTACCTAAAAGGCTATCACGCACTGCAAGGCTACCGAGTAGCAAACTGGCTGTGGAAGCAAGGTCGTCACGCTCTTGCGACTTACCTACAAAATCAGATTTCGGTAGCATGTCAGGTCGATATTCACCCTGCAGCGCGC
Source organism: Vibrio sp. 811 (assembly GCF_033339195.1). Lineage (NCBI taxonomy): Bacteria > Pseudomonadati > Pseudomonadota > Gammaproteobacteria > Vibrionales > Vibrionaceae > Vibrio > Vibrio sp. 811. The sequence goes on along the minus strand of NZ_JAWOUB010000020.1, from coordinate 55,930 downwards.
ATTGGTAGTGGCATCATGCTCGACCATGCAACAGGCATCGTGATTGGTGAAACTGCCGTGGTCGAAAACGACGTGTCTATACTGCAAGATGTCACCCTTGGTGGTACTGGTAAAGAATGCGGTGATCGTCACCCGAAAATTCGCGAGGGTGTGATGATCGGAGCTGGTGCAAAGATTCTTGGCAATATCGAAGTCGGTGAAGGCGCGAAAATCGGATCTTGCTCTGTGGTATTGCAAGCCGTGCCTCCTCACACAACGGTGGCTGGCGTGCCTGCAAAAATCGTCGGACGTCCAAAAACGGACAAACCCTCTCTCGATATGGATCAAGGCTTTAACGGCAAGTCGCAAAGCTTTATCCATGGAGATGGTATTTAATCGTCAACAAACCTTTTTGACAACAACGTGGTAGGTAACTCTCAAGTGCGAAAACAAAATCACCCTGTTCTACGCTCGGCTATTTTATTAACTTGTGCTTTATCTGCCACTTATCCCATTACCTCCTCTGCTGTGAGTCAGCAAGAGCTCAAAGGCGTATCCAGTGAGATAAGCCGTCAGCGCAAATCGCTCTCTTCCCAAGAAAAGCAGCTCAATGAGTTACAGAAATCACTAAAAGATCAAGAGCTTGGTATTTCTAAGCTTGAGCGTGAAATACGACAAACCAAGTCTAACCTCGCACAAGCAGACAAAAACATAGAAAACTTGGAAGAGAAAATTGCCTTGCAAGAAGCACAGCGTCAAGAGCAAGAAGAAGAACTCAAACAGCTGCTGCAAACGTATTACGTAACCGAGCGAGCGAAGGCCAATGGTCACTTGTTAAATCAAGGTGTGGAAGAAGACCGCATGAGCCAATACTTCCAGCATTTAGCTAAAGCACGTGCTGAAGTGATTGATGCGATCACCAAAATAACCCAAGAATTAGCGCACAACAAAAACCAGCTCGAGCTAGAAAAAGAGCAAATCGAGACTCTGCTCAAGCAGCAATCCGAAAAACGTACAGCGCTAGCGAGTACACAATCCAAGCGTAAGCAAACCCTGAATAAAATTCAGAGCAGTATCAAGAATGACAAACGCTACTTAGCCGAGCTGCAACGCAACGAAACCCGTTTAAAAGCAGAGATCGCCAAAGCAGCGAAGCGTAATGCGGTGCCAATGGACGGACTCGGCAAACAGCGCGGTAAGTTGCCTTGGCCACTCAAAGGCAGTGTGTTACACAACTTTGGTACGCGACAAACTGGGCAGGTAAACTGGAAGGGTATGGTGTTGTCTGCCAACTATGGTCAACAAGTGAAAGCCGTTTATCCTGGCACTGTCGTATTTGCTGAGTATCTGCGCGGATACGGTTTAGTGGTACTGCTCGACCACGGCAAAGGTGACATGACCCTCTATGGTTACAACCAAGCCTTAACTAAAAAAGAAGGCGACCGAGTCACCGCCGGCGAAGTGATTGCTCTCGCGGGTGATACAGGTGGTCAAGACAGACCATCGCTGTACTTTGAAATTCGTCGTAATAGTGAAGCGCAGAATCCGAAATCTTGGTTAAAACGCTGATTATCTGACTCATAGACTTATAATAAAAAGGGAGCCACTCGGCTCCTTTTTTGTATTCATATTTTGGAAAATGCTATGCGTAGTAGGTTTCTACCGCATCAATAAAAGCATTCACATCATCTTTGCTTAACGCGTTGATTCCTGCCGCCGCCTCTCGCCCCCCACCTGTCGGGAACTGACCACACACGGCAACGGCACCTTGTTTATTGTTTAATGGGGCGCGGAGTGAAACCGTATAAGTACCATCTGCATTTTCAGTAAGTACCGCATGCGCAGAGTCAGGGGTTTGGTTTGCTAGCCAGTTGCCATAAACACCACTGATTCGGCGTGATGCCGCCGTGTTTGGTAACTCAAACAACTTCAGCTTACCACTCTCATGCATGGCAGGCACTGCGAGAGCCGCCTCCATGTCTTGTTGGTAAGCCGATTGCAATTGGTAGTATGGCGAGGCCGTATCTTCAATAGCTTCAAATGGTGACGTGTACTTCAGCAAAGCTCGGTACAGCTCCGCAGGGTGAAAGTGTAAATCTTCGACCTTCGATCCGTAGCCGTTGTAGTTAATTAAAGTACCCAGCTCTTTTAGCTGCTCTTTCTGTTGCTGCAACAAGCCCGCGTTATTCGCTAACTCATCGGCTTTAGCAATCATGTTATCGCCATAAGCCGCCGTAATCGCCCAGTCATGAAAACGCCCATCAAGCAACTTATCGACAATCAACGCCGTGCACATGCTGGCATCGAGATCGATGTGCGCATCCAAATTACCATGCTGAGGAATGTCGCCCGCTTTGTGATGATCGGCGTAAAAGACGTGCGCGCCTTGAGCCAAAGCTTGCTCTAGACCTGCCATGTTCTTTTCCATCGAAATGTCTAACACAGTCAGCTCATCACCCGCTTGCACGTCTACTTTTTCCACCAGCTTGATGTCGCGCTTTACACCGGTTATTAACTGGGCATCGACAGGATCAGCCAAACGCAATTGTAGAAGAGCAATGATGCCATCAGCATCACCATTAAAAATGTCGTAATTCATGGGGCGATAGTTCCTTTATCGAGAATCTTATCCCTGCAAGGGTTTTTAGCGTATGGGACTATTGTGCGTGGCATATTTGACAAGTCAACTCGAGCCACGACTCGAAAATGAGAGTGACTCTCGAAATATTAAGCAGTTTGACGTTTAACTGTGTAGATTGCTAACCGCATCTTCTAATAACAGTAGCTGCTCTAAGCCCTGCTCAGTTGCTAATGGCTTAACGACATTAAGCATCTGCAACATCCCTTGCTTCACCATTTGCTCGGTAATGTTGGTTTTTGAAGCCATCGCGGATTGATATGCCAACCAACTACACGCAATCAAGTGCAATGTACATACCAATGACTTCAACTGTTGTTGATCGACATTCAACAGCTTCATCGTTACGAACTCTTGCATAATAGCAATGAGGTTCGCTTGCAGCTTCTCTTGCACATCGATGTACTGCTCGTGTAACTGTTCATCTCGTGACAAGATTTCTGGTAGGTTTGCGTAGAAAAAGCGGTATTTCCACATCAAGGTAAAAATAGAGTCTAGGTAGCTCTTCAGCATAGTCAGGCTCTCTTGCGAACCTTGAATAGGGGTAAATCTTTCTAAAAGTTCTGCTGAATAAAGCGCAAAGATCTCACGAACGATTTCTTGCTTATTGCGGAAGTGGTAATACAGATTACCAGGGCTAATTTCGATGTGATCGGCAATGTGATTGGTGGTGATGTTGCGCTCACCATGTTGGTTGAACAACTCCAGTGCCGCGTAGACGATTTTGTCGCGCGTTTTCATTGTTATCGTGTTCCCTCTTCATTAACGAATCGAGTATAGCGACTTCACCAACCTAGGTCGATAGAGGCTCCAAATACGGTAACATAACAGACCAGTTAAGATACCAGTTGAGTTGGCGACAAGGTCTAACCAAGAAGTTTGTCGCCCTACATACCCTTGCAACCACTCAATAACGGCGCTGAATAGCAAAATACTAATCGCCACCGCCCAACGTTGACGCCAACGCCACACACAAAAACAACCTAAAAACGCAAAGCCGCTGTACGCCATAGCGTGCTGCATTTTGTCGAGATACACGATATTGCCCCAGTCTTGCAGTTCACCTGAACTCAGAGATAAAAAAGCGATCAATATGGCGTAGCTAAAGATGACGAAACGTGCAGCCGTCAGGTTCATTGGACGTCCTTATGCAATTGGAAATGGAAAGGCCGTCACTTGATCAATGTGGTCACAGCCTAGCGCCAGCATGATCAAACGATCGATACCCAACGCGACCCCTGCACAATCTGGCAACCCTGCTTCCAGTGCAGAGATCAGATGATAATCGATCGGCTGTGGTTTTAAACCCATTTCGATACGCTTTGCGTTATCTTGTTCAAAGCGCGCTAATTGCTCTTTCGGGTTATCCAGTTCATGAAATCCGTTCGCCAGCTCTATCCCCTTAAGGTACACTTCAAAACGATCCGCGACGCGATGATCTTGAGGATTGATTTTCGCAAGCGCCGCCTGTGATGCAGGGAAGTCGTACACAAAAGCCGGCACGTCCTGACCAATTTTGTTTTCTACTCCCACGCTAAATAGTAGTTGCAGCAGCGTATCGCGATCTTCTTCAGGCTCAGCAATGTCACTCAAACCCAGCTTGCTTGCCGCCGCTTTCAGCTCAGTCATCGAGCCTTCCAGTGGACACACACCCAACACATCAATGAAGGCTTGCTGATACGTCATGCGCTGCGCTGCGCCACACTTCAATACCAGCTGCAACAGGTCATCCATTTCATCCATCAATTTATGATGGTCAAAGCCAACGCGATACCACTCCAACATCGTGAATTCAGGGTTGTGGTAGCGACCATTCTCTTCATTACGAAATGCTTTGTTGATTTGATAAATACAACCGCTGCCCGCAGCCAAAAGGCGCTTCATATGGAATTCTGGGCTGGTCATAAAAAACAGCTTACTGCCATCGGCATAGCCTGGGCCAACAAACTCGGTTTGGAAAGTATGCAAATGAATGTCAGTCACGGTTGCGTGACTCATGGCTGGCGTATCGACTTCCATCACCTGTCGGTCAGCGAAGAATTGGCGAATCGACGCGATTAACGTCGCACGTTGACGAAGTTGGTCAATGGAAGCAGTAGGTTGCCAGTTGGTTTGCATAACAAATCTCTCAAACTTTAATTCAGCGAGGAAAGTCTCATTCTACATGCTTTTTACTCTTCAAGAAGAGAGGAATATCCCTTCTTCTTTTTACTAATGAGCTCGCCAATTTGAGGCAAGCATTACTCGTGCCGCAGAACAAAAAACACTCAGTTAAAATCCTATTATCCATGCGGTTAATGTCACGCAACACAGGCTTAACATCCCTAATGTTAATGCTTGAGGGCCAAAACCTCGATGCCGTGATAGCAGTCACATAACCTATAAATTCTATGCCCTTAAGTGCATTACCGAAGCAAAAACCCAATTACATCAATTTTTCTGCCATGTGGCTCATCTACACTAACCCTACTACTTTTGGGGAGTTCTTTTTAAGGAGCGCCTCGTAATGACAATAACAAGCGGATTTCCGCAATCACACACTGGAGGATAACTGTGCAAATTATCACCACAGATATCGCAGTCATCGGCGCAGGCGGCGCTGGTCTTCGTACTGCTATTGCAGCGGCTGAAGCAAACCCAGACTTAGAAGTCGCTCTGATTTCTAAAGTTTATCCAATGCGCTCCCACACGGTCGCTGCAGAGGGTGGCTCAGCAGCAGTTATCAAGGATGAAGATAGCTTAGACAACCACTTCAACGACACTGTTGGCGGTGGTGACTGGCTATGTGAACAGGATGTTGTTGAATACTTTGTAGAGAACGCGACTCGCGAAATGATCCAAATGGAGCAATGGGGTTGCCCATGGAGTCGTAAAGAGAACGGTGAAGTCAACGTACGCCGCTTTGGTGGTATGAAGGTTGAACGTACTTGGTTCGCTGCAGACAAAACTGGCTTCCACATGCTTCATACGCTATTCCAGACATCAATGAAGTACAGCAACATCAAACGTTTTGATGAGTACTTTGTGGTGGATCTGCTTGTTGATGAAGGCGAAGTTCAAGGTCTGATTGCTATTCACATGTCTGAAGGCGAGCTTGTTACTATCAAAGCAAAATCGGTTGTTCTAGCAACAGGTGGCGCGGGCCGTGTTTACCACTGTAACACCAACGGTGGTATCGTAACGGGCGATGGTATGGCAATGGCTTACCGTCACGGCGTTCCTCTACGTGATATGGAATTCGTTCAATACCACCCAACCGGTCTTCCAGGCACAGGTATCCTGATGACGGAAGGTTGTCGTGGTGAAGGCGGTATCATCGTTAACAAGAACGGCTATCGTTACCTACAAGATTACGGCATGGGCCCTGAAACTCCAGTTGGCCAACCGAAGAACAAATACATGGAACTGGGTCCTCGTGACAAAGTTTCTCAAGCTTTCTGGCACGAACAACAGAAAGGCAACACCATCAAACACCCACTGGGTGACGTGGTGCACCTAGACCTTCGCCATCTTGGTGAAGAGTACCTACAAGAGCGTCTACCGTTCATCTGTGAGCTAGCAAAAGCTTACGTAAACGTGGACCCTGCAAAAGAGCCAATTCCAATTCGTCCAACCGTTCACTACACCATGGGTGGTATTGAAACGGACGGCGGTTGTGAAACTCGCATTAAAGGCCTATTCGCGGTGGGTGAATGTGCGTCTGTTGGTCTTCACGGTGCAAACCGTCTAGGTTCTAACTCACTGGCTGAGTTCGTGGTATTTGGCCGCGTAGCGGGTGAAAATGCAGTGAAACGCGCAGCAGAATTCAAAGGTTGGAACGACGCGGCAATTGACGCGCAAGTCAAAGCCGTTGAAGAGCGCATCGCGAAACTGATGAACCAAGAAGGCGACGAAAACTGGGCAGAAATCCGCACAGAAATGGGCCACACCATGGAAGCTGGCTGTGGTATCTACCGCCAAGAAGATTTGATGCAAGCGACTATCGACAAAATCACTGAGTTGAAAGAACGCTACAAACGCATCAGCATCAAAGACAAAGGTAAAGTGTTCAACACAGACCTTCTATACGCAATCGAAGTGGGTTACGGCCTAGAAGTCGCAGAAGCGATGGTTCACTCTGCGATTCTACGTAAAGAATCGCGCGGCGCGCACCAGCGTCTAGACGACGGTTGTACAGAACGTGATGACGTGAACTTCCTAAAACACTCACTTGCTTTCTACAAGCCAGAGTCAGCACCAAGTATCGATTACAGCAATGTGACCATCACTAAGTCACAACCAAAAGCTCGTCTATACGGTGAAGCAGCAGAAAAAGCAGCGGCTGAAGAGAAGAACGCAGAGGAGCAAGCATAATGTCAGCAAATCGCATTCAAAAAGTAGACATCCTGCGTTACGACCCAGAAAAAGATGCAGAACCATACAAGCAAACATTCGAAGTCCCATTCGATGAAACCATGTCTGTACTTGACGCACTTGGTTACATCAAAGACCACCTAGACAAAGATCTGTCTTACCGTTGGTCTTGCCGTATGGCGATCTGTGGTTCTTGCGGCATCATGGTGAACAACGTACCGAAACTTGCTTGTAAGAGCTTCCTACGTGACTACCCAGACGGTGTGACTATCGAGCCTCTAGCGAACTTCCCAATCGAGAAAGACTTGATTGTTGATATGACGCCATTCATCGAGCGCCTAGAAGCAATCAAACCATACATCATTGGTAACGATCGTAAACCAGAAGACGGTACGAACTTGCAGACGCCAGAACAGATGGCGAAATACAAGCAGTTCGCTGGCTGTATCAACTGTGGTCTGTGCTATGCCGCATGTCCTCAGTTTGGTCTTAACCCAGAGTTCATCGGTCCTGCTGCACTAACGCTAGCCCACCGCTACAACCTAGACAGCCGTGACAACGGTAAAGATGAGCGCATGAAGCTTATCAACGGTGAAAACGGTGCTTGGGGTTGTACGTTTGTTGGTTACTGTTCTGAAGTTTGTCCGAAGAACGTTGACCCAGCAGCGGCAGTAAACCAAGGCAAAGTGGAGTCTTCTATGGACTTCGTGATTGCTATGTTGAAACCTGATGGTTCACCAAAGAAAGTGGAGGCATAAGGATGAGCAATCGTAAACCTTACGTTCGTGAAGTAAAACGCACTTGGTGGAAGAACCATCCTTTCTACCGCTTCTACATGCTACGTGAAGCTACGGTGCTTCCGTTAATCCTATTCACTCTGTTCCTAACTTTCGGTTTAGGTTGCTTGGTGAAAGGTCCTGAAGCATGGCAAGGTTGGTTAGCGTTCATGGCGAACCCAATCGTAGTCGCAATCAACATCGTTGCACTACTCGGTAGCCTATTCCACGCTCAAACTTTCTTCAGCATGATGCCACAAGTAATGCCAATTCGTTTGAAAGGCAAACCAGTGGACAAGAAGATCATCGTATTGACTCAGTGGGCCGCGGTTGCGTTCATCTCACTGATCGTTCTCATCGTGGTGTAAGGAGCTGAGCAATGAAACCGAATTATAGTGTAAACACATCACCAAAACGTTCTGATGAGCCAATCTGGTGGGGTCTGTTTGGCGCAGGTGGTACTTGGTTCGCGATGATCACGCCAATCACGGTATTGGTGCTGGGCATCTTGGTCCCACTAGGCGTGATTGATGCAGAAGCGATGAGCTACGAGCGTGTCTCTGCCTTCGCAACCAGCATCATCGGTGCGCTATTCATCATTAGCACGCTAGCATTGCCAATGTGGCATGCAATGCACCGTGTACACCACGGCATGCACGACCTTAAATTCCACACTGGTGTGATTGGTAAAATTGCATGCTATGCATTTGCAGGCCTCATCACTGCACTAGCAGTTATCTTTATCTTCATGATTTAAGAGACTGACCAAAAAAGAAAAAGCTGGCTAAATGCCAGCTTTTTTATTGCTTTGGGTTACCCATGATCTTTTTGCTTTTTAAGCTTTTGACCACCCATGATCTTATTGCTGTGCGACCTTCTTTGTCTGGTCCATAAGACCCAGAGCACCAAAGCCAGTAATCACATCTAGGTTTGTTTTCAAGCCCGTTTCGTCACTTCCACCAATGTAATTTTGTGGCATCTGAACTTGGAAGTTTTGCAAATTGTTGTACAGCGAGTTCGCTACGTCTCGATTCAATTCTGCCAAGTAAACTTCACGGTTTGCTCCTAACGCTGCATACTTACCTTTTAGGACTTCAGATTCTGCGCGACCTTTCGCTAATATCGCTTTCGCTTCAAACTCAGCAGAAAGTGCGTTCGCCTTTTGAATCGCTAAGTTAGCCTCTGCGATAGCTAGCTCTTTCTCCTTCTCGACCTCAGCAAGTCGTTTGGTTTTTTCCACTTCAACGATTTCACGCTCTGCAATCTGACGTGCAACTTCCACTTCTTTTTGCTGAGCAATAATTGCGAGTTCTTTACCACGCTGGGCGTCTTGCACCTCACGTGTTCGTTGAATCTCTTTGCGTAACTGCTCGGTCTCTGCCTGTGCTTTCGACGTTTCTTGTTCCTGAATCGCGCGAATACGATCCGCCACTAAACGTTTTTTATCTGCCAATAGCTGATCTAATTGCTTTTCTGGCTGCGGGTCACCAATGGTCACCTGCGTCACTTGAATACCATATTGTTGTAACGGATTGTCTTGACGAATTGGTTGCCCGGTTTTGTCTACGACAGGCACGGTTTTCCATACCAGTTGATTGGTGCGCTGTAATTGGTTCGGATTGGCTTGATTCGCCCCAACAGGCGCAAGATCCAACTCTTCCACTTCGACCTGACGTCGCTCTGTTAGATAAATCCCCTCTCGTAACTGATCGCCAAGTTTCGATTTGAACTGGTTCAAGCCACCTTGGAAAAACTCTTCACCCGTGTATTGGGTTGCGGTAATCACCGTTACGTTACGTGCGTTCTTTACAAGCAGCGCATCGATCAAGTTACTGTTGTTGCGGAACTCTTTGTGCATCTTCTTCACCGCTTCAGGGTCATTACTGAGCTTAAAGCGGAATGTTACGGGGATCTGACCAATATAGGTGTCGGCAAATCGAACCTGAATCGCATCAAGGCGTTGATAAAAATCTTCGCCCTTGCTGTTACCGAATGACACGGTGATCACTTGGTCATACTTGGTGATTTTGGACAGAAATGGCATGCGAAAATGAATGCCAGGTTCAGTAAACACATCCAACTCACCAGTAATATTATTCTGATGCACGTAGCTGTAACCCGCATCGGTCATCAGCACCGAGCTATTAATCGTTAAGCCTATTGCCAACAGCGGTACGCCAAATACGGCTGCTTTTAATCCTTTATGTAGTAACTGACGTCTTTCTTCCACCTTTAAACCCCTTCCTAAACCTCTGCTTTCCATTTTGTTCTCCTTTTTGGATTGTTACTGAGTTAAATCGATAAAAATCAGATTGCTATGCAACTCAGCGACAAGTACTAATGTATCAAAATGTTACATTAAGGAATAATCGACAGATTCATGGAATAAATAAGATTTTTACGAATAATACAAAATCATCAAAAATTTGCGGAGGATATCGATGTTTTACGCAGAGGGATTAAAAGAGAAGAATCACAGGCAATAAAAAAGGCCGCCGAAGCGACCTTTCTAACAATCATATAAAGTGCTTACTTCACACGACCTACGTATTCAGCAGTACGAGTATCTACACGAATCACTTCACCAATTGAGATGAACAGAGGAACACGAACAACAGCGCCAGTTGATAGCGTCGCTGGTTTACCGCCAGTACCTTGAGTATCACCTTTCAGGCCTGGGTCTGTGTCTACAACTTCTAGCTCAACGAAGTTTGGTGGAGTAACAGTAATTGGGTTACCGTTCCAAAGAGTGATCATACAAGTGTTGTTTTCTACCAACCACTTAGCGTTTTCACCTACCGCTTTTGCATCCGCTGCGATCTGTTCAAACGTTTCACTGTTCATAAAGTGGTAGAATTCGCCGTCTGAATATAGATAATCTAGGTCGATATCCATTACGTCTGCCACTTCACAAGTGTCACCAGACTTGAATGTTTTCTCTAGCACTTTACCAGAAAGAAGTTTACGAATTTTAACACGGTTGAACGCTTGGCCTTTACCTGGTTTAACGTATTCGTTTTCCAGAATTACACAAGGCTCGTTATCAAGCATTAACTTAAGACCGCCTTTAAATTCATTGGTGCTAACTGTAGCCATTTTTTCCTCTTACATTCTTAGAGCTAAATTCAATGCCGCACATAATAACCCGAAAAGTCGAATCTGTTGAGCAAAACTGGCTCAAACAGTTGGCGAATGGGATCTCTGATCCTGCAAAATTGCTCGAAATACTGGAAATTGATCCTTCACCGTGGCAAGACGGGTTTGCCGCGCGCAAGCTGTTTGCACAGCGTGTACCGCAAAGTTTTGTCGATAGGATGGAGAAAGGCAACCCTAAAGACCCTCTTTTACGTCAGGTTTTACCACTGAGCGACGAATTTGAGGTGCATCCGGGTTACTCCAATGATCCATTGGAAGAGCAAGACAATGAAGTCCCTGGCCTGCTACACAAGTATCGCAACCGCGCCCTGATGATTGTCAAAGGTGGCTGCGCGGTAAATTGCCGTTACTGTTTTCGTCGTCACTTCCCTTATCAAGAGAACAAAAGCGGGAAACAAGCCTGGACCAAGTGCTTAGAGTACATGGCACAACAACCAGAGTTGAACGAAGTCATCTTCTCAGGTGGTGATCCATTAATGGCAAAAGACGATGAGATTCATTGGCTTTTAGAGCACATTGCTCATATTCCTCACATCAAACGTCTGCGTATTCATAGCCGTTTACCTGTGGTGATTCCAGCTCGAGTCACTGATGAACTATGCCAACTGCTGCAAGCATCAAGGTTACAAATCATCCTCGTCACTCACATCAACCATGCCAACGAAATCAATGACGAATTTGCTGAACAGATGTTCAAGCTCAAAAGAGCGGGCGTTACGCTTCTAAACCAAGGCGTTCTGCTGAAAGGCGTGAATGATTCGGTAGAAGCTCAAGTGGCATTAAGTGAGGCCTTATTTGACGCGGGTATCTTGCCTTATTACCTCCACGTTCTTGATAAGGTGCAAGGCGCAGCGCACTACTTTATTTCGGACGAAGAAGCGAGAGCTATTATGCGCGGACTCATCACGCGTGTATCGGGTTATCTGGTGCCAAAACTCACACGAGAAATTGGTGGCAGGCCAAGTAAAACGCCGTTGGATTTGCATTTAGAATAAGCTCCAACGCTCAATTAAATTTGTCGTCTAGATTGATTATTTTTGTTCGCTTTGCACGGTAAGTCTATGCATACTCCGCACTTTTGGAGGTCAAGATGCATACTGCATTCGAACAAATTTTCGATCTTGGCCCATTCAGTTGGCCTGCCCTACTATGCTGCGCCATTAATGGGCTCATGATCGGTATAGAGCGCCAAACTCGTGGTAAACCGGTTGGCATTCGCACAGCAATACTAATTATTTCAGGCACCTACCTGTTTATGTCGATGGCCGTGTCGTTATCGCCAAATACACTTGATCAAGCACGAGTGCTTGGTCAGATCATTACTGGCGTCGGCTTCTTAGGCGCTGGCGTTATGATGACACTTGATGGAAAAATCCATGGCGTAACATCCGCGGCTGTAATATGGGTGCTAGCAGGTTTAGGTTTGATGATAGGTTTGGGTTATTTAACGCAGTCGGTGGTTATTACTCTCCTGACATTAACCGTGTTGTTAGGTGTGGATAAAGCAGAAAACCACATCAAAGCATTACGCCGCGGTGTTCATCAAAGAATTCAACAACGCAAAACTTCATCACGATTAATTAAATAGTTAACGCTCCGAGAAACTCGCTTCATCCCATCTGTAATTAAAAAGCCCTCGACGAACATCGAGGGCTTTCTGTATATAAAGATTCTGACTTTCTCAGGGATTACTTAGCAAAGTTGATGAGTGGGAAACACTTGAAGAAACCGTTATCCGCACAGTTCAAAAGACCAATTTGCACGCCATCGATTTGATCGGTCATGTTGAAGAAACCAAACTGGAAATTAGACTTCTTAGAGATACTCGCTAAGCCCACATCCGCCATGGTGTAGCCTTCAGAATAGTTCACCGCGCTCCAGTTCAAGCCTTTTACGTTGTTCGTAATGTTAACAGCACCCAAGTTAACACCCGTCGTCTGACCTTGGTTCCAGTTAACTAAGCCTAAAGACGCGCCTTTCATTTCTTGATTTACTTTTGCTGCGCCAAAAAACAGACCGAAGTTCACACCTGTCGTACGATCCGTTTCTGACATACCAAGCAGTGAAAAGTCGACACCTTTAACCTCATTTACCTGTCCATGCAACACAGCTAAACGAACGCCACCTACTGAAGAATTAGAGGGTGCGTTTGTGTTATCGATAGTAGAGAACATCACAGGTGTACTGTCGGCAAAAGCAACAGGTGATACGATAGCGGCTGCAACCGCCAATGACGTCATAAGCTTTTTCATTTTCATCTCCATGATGGGAAGCAACAATTTACAACATAGTGTAATGTTCAGATTTTGCTCTGTCCCCGTTCAAAAAGTGTTAGCAATAGGTCAGATTTAACCATCTGACTCAAAAGAAAAAATATTTCTCTTCGATTTTTTGCTTCTGAAATGGCGCTTTTTACGCTCAAAAGTTTCATGATAAGCCACACCAGAACGTCATGTTTCTCAGGTGACACGCATAAAAAAGTCGAGGCATCTGCCTCGACTTTTAAGGGTTTGGTCGGTTATCTTTCCGCTATAAGGTTTCCCTAGAGCGATGAGATAAGCTGGCTTACATCATGCCGCCCATACCGCCCATGCCACCCATGCCGCCCATGTCAGGCATCGCTGGCGCGTCTTTTTGCGGTAGGTCAGTAACCATCGCTTCAGTTGTGATCATCAGACCTGCAACCGATGCTGCGAATTGTAATGCAGAACGAGTAACTTTAGTTGGATCTAGGATACCCATTTCTAGCATGTCGCCGTATTCGCCTGTTGCCGCGTTGTAGCCGTAGCTACCTTCACCCGCTTTCACGTTGTTCGCAACAACTGAGTCTTCCTCACCTGCATTCTTCGTGATTTGACGGATTGGCGCTTCCATTGCACGTAGTGCAACGCGGATACCAACGTTTTGTTCTTCGTTGTCACCCGTTAGGTGAGCAATCTTAGATGCCGCGCGGATAAGTGCAACACCACCACCAGCAACAACACCTTCTTCAACCGCTGCGCGAGTTGCGGCTAGCGCATCTTCTACACGGTCTTTCTTCTCTTTCATTTCAACTTCAGTCGCAGCACCAACTTTGATTACTGCAACACCGCCAGCCAGTTTAGCTACGCGCTCTTGTAGTTTCTCTTTGTCGTAGTCTGAAGTTGCGTCTTCGATTTGTTGACGAATCTGAGCAACACGGCCAGAGATCATCTCTTCTTCACCGATACCATCGATGATAGTCGTGTTTTCTTTCGTGATAGAAACACGCTTCGCTTGACCTAGATCTTCTAGTGCAACTTTTTCTAGCTCTAGACCGATCTCTTCAGAAATCACAGTACCGCCAGTTAGGATAGCGATGTCTTGTAGCATTGCTTTACGGCGGTCACCGAAACCAGGTGCTTTCACAGCTGCAACTTTTACGATGCCACGCATGTTGTTCACAACCAATGTTGCTAGCGCTTCGCCTTCTACATCTTCTGCAATGATAAGCAGTGGACGAGATGCTTTCGCGACAGCTTCTAGCGTTGGAAGAAGCTCACGAATGTTTGAGATCTTCTTATCAACAAGAAGAATGAATGGGTTTTCTAGATCAACACTGCCTGATTCTTGGTTGTTGATGAAGTAAGGAGACAGGTAACCGCGGTCGAACTGCATACCTTCTACTACGTCTAACTCGTCTTGTAGCGCCTGACCTTCTTCAACCGTGATAACGCCATCACGACCCACACGCTCCATTGCTTCTGCAATGATATTACCTACGCTTGCGTCTGAGTTTGCAGAGATAGTACCAACCTGCGCGATCGCTTTTGTGTCGTTACATTCAACAGAAAGCTCTTTTAGTTGCTCAACTGCCGCGGCAACAGCTTTGTCGATACCACGCTTAAGATCCATTGGGTTCATGCCCGCTGCGACTGCTTTTAGACCTTCGTTAACGATAGATTGTGCTAGTACCGTTGCTGTTGTTGTACCGTCACCCGCTGCGTCGTTTGCTTTAGACGCAACTTCTTTAACCATTTGTGCGCCCATGTTCTGGAATTTATCTTCCAGCTCGATTTCACGCGCTACTGATACACCATCTTTAGTGATAGTCGGTGCACCAAAAGATTTGTCTAGAACGACATTACGTCCTTTAGGACCCAGTGTTACTTTTACTGCGTCAGCCAGAACGTTTACACCTTCCAGCATTTTAACTCGTGCGTCATTACCAAATTTAACGTCTTTAGCAGCCATCTTTGATTTCCTTTCTAAAATTCTTTGTGTGTAATTTCGTAATTGAATCTGAGCAAAAAATTACTCAATGATTGCTATTATTCAACGATCGCCATGATGTCGTTTTCAGACATGACAAGCACTTCTTTACCGTCGATTTTTTCAGTTTTTGTACCGTAACCTTCAGCGAAGATAACGGTATCACCGACTTTAACATCTAGTGGCAGTACGGTGCCGTTTTCTAGGATGCGGCCTTTACCCACAGCTAGAACAACACCGCGAGTCGATTTTTCTGCAGCAGAACCAGTCAGAACGATGCCACCAGCAGACTTAGATTCAACTTCTTTACGTTCAACGATAACTCGGTCATGTAATGGACGAATGTTCATCGGTCGTCTCTCCTGAAAATTTCCATGTTTATTTGATAATTGTCCTTAGGGACTGTAGCCCCAGACACGTGATCCCTATATAAGGGGTCGAAGCAGCGATCCCAAGGGGGTGGCACAAAATTTTTGTGACTTAGTTAAAATAACGAACAACTAGGCAACGGTTTGCGTTAGAAATGCTCACTCGCTCGGCATCTCGCTTTCTTGTATCCTTGCAGTTTGCTCACCAGATAGTTGTCACACATGCAGGAAAATAACAAGCTGGAACCCCAAGCGACCGATAAGCATGGTTTGTTGACCGCACCCATTCCTGAAACGCTGCGGAAAATGACCGTACCCATGACCATGGGCATGATCGCAATTTTGATGTTTAACTTGGTGGACACGTTTTTTATCTCGTTGCTTGGCACTCAAGCGCTAGCAGCTATCAGCTATACCTTCCCTGTAACCTTTGCGGTTAACTGCATTACGATGGGGATTGGGATGGGACTATCGACCAATATTGGTCGCTTGCTTGGGCAAGGTCATGCACCACAAGCTGCTCGGTTCACCACCCACGGTTTGTTGTTAGCCGTGTTACTTGTGGCTATCGCGTCTTCTATTGGCTTTACCACCATTGCGCCATTGTTTCGTTTTCTTGGTGCGTCTGATGATCTCATCCCTCTTATTGAGCAATATATGCAGGTCTGGTATCTCACCATTCCTCTGCTAGTGATCCCAATGGCGGGCAACAGTGCTATCCGAGCTACTGGCGACACAAAAACACCAGCAAAAGTCATGATGTTGGCTGGTTTGATTAATGGCATGCTCGATCCATTGTTGATTTTCGGTTATGGCCCTTTTCCGGAACTTGGCATTCAAGGCGCAGCCATAGCAAGTGCCTTTAGCTGGTTAGGTGCTTTGTGTGGCTCATTCTATGTGCTAATTAAACGGGAAAAATTGCTTGCTCAACCCCAATGGGCTTTGCTGAAACAAGACTGGCAACAGACACTAAAAATTGGTACCCCTGCAGCGCTATCAAACGCGATGAATCCGTTGTCCGGTGCCATTCTGATGATGCTGTTATCCAACCACGGTACAGCGGCGGTTGCTGCTTACGGCGCAGCGCAGCGTATTGAGTCTATATTGATTTTAGTATTGATGTCGCTGACCTCTGCCCTCACACCGTTTATGGCACAAAATTTAGGAGCCAAACAACCGCAACGAGCCTTTTCCGGTTTATTTATTAGCATGCGTTTTGCAGTGGTATTCCAAGGGTTTATCTTCTTGATGATGGTGCCACTGAGCATTCCTCTGGCTGCGCTGTTTTCTCAGGAAGATGCGGTGAAAAACCTGCTTTGGCATTATTTACTGGTGGTGCCATTTAGTTATGGCTTCCAAGGCATCGTAATGATGTTAGTCAGTGGTTTGAATGCGATGCACAAGCCATTGCGTGCATTCCAGTGGAGCTTTATGCGGCTGTTCATTTTTACCTTGCCTTCGGCGTGGGTCGGGAGCCAAATCTACAGCATTGAAGGCTTGTTTATCGGTATCGCGGTTGGGAATACGTTGGGTGGGCTACTGGGCTACTTGTTTGCGCTGCGCGAGCGCAAATTAACGCTCATAGAGCAGAGCAGCGTGTCTTAACACTCGTCTATCACTAGTTTCTTTTTGTTGATTCTCAAATACAAAAAACCGCGGAAAGCCGCGGTTTTGTTTATCTATTTCAAGCTTACTTAGAACAGTTCTTCAGCAACTTTGTATAGATCGTTGCGTACTGGACGCTTCATGTTTTCGATTGCGTCGATGATATCGTGGTGAACAAGTTGCTCTTTCACGATACCTACACAACGACCACCATGACCTTCGATCAATAGGTGAACAGCGTAGTTACCCATACGAGATGCTAGTACGCGGTCAAATGCAGTTGGACGACCACCACGTTGGATGTGACCAAGTACTGTTGCACGAGTTTCACGACCTGTCGCGGCTTCGATGTCACGTGCTAGTTCATTAGCATCCATCATTAGCTCAGTAAGCGCGATGATCGCGTGTTTCTTACCTTTAGCGATACCATCTTGGATGTTGCTGATCAGCTTGTCTTTGTCTAGACCAGTTTCCGGAGTGATGATGTATTCACAACCGCCCGCAATTGCAGACATCAGAGTCAAATCACCACAGTGACGGCCCATGATTTCTACAATTGAAATGCGTTGGTGAGATGAAGAAGTATCACGTAGACGGTCGATTGCATCGATAACGGTGTTTAGTGCACTTAGGTAGCCCACAGTGTAATCCGTACCTGCGATATCGTTGTCGATTGTGCCCGGAAGACCGATACATGGGTAACCCATTTCAGTCAGTTTCTTCGCACCCATGTACGAACCATCACCACCGATTACCACTAGTGCATCGATACCATGTTTTTTCAGGTTCTCAATCGCTTTTTCACGAACTTCCACTTGTTTAAATTCAGGGAAACGTGCAGAACCTAGGAACGTACCACCTTTGTTGATCACATCTGAAACGCTAGAACGATCTAGCTTCTCGATGCGGCCTTCGTATAGGCCTAGGTAGCCGTCGTACACACCGAATACTTCCAATCCTTCGGATAGTGCTGTACGTACTACGCCGCGTATCGCAGCGTTCATACCAGGTGCGTCACCGCCACTTGTTAAAACACCGATCTTCTTAATCATGCTCACCCTCGATCTTTGGCAATCAATTATTTAATTTTCTTTTAGGCCCCTTGTTACCAAGCAACCTGCATAATCCAGAACTGTGCGTTATGTTACATTTCCTCTACAGGATTACCAATGAAAACGCACTTTTTTATGTAACTTTTCTACTTATGTAAGAGTATTACAGTTTCTCTATGAAACTTTGTTGATTCATATCAGGATCACGAATCTTAATAAGTATTGATGGAAAGATAGTCAATAAGTACCTGTTTGTCGTCGGGCACTGATGGATTTTTCAAGCCTACCAATCTTGCGCTTTCTGCTCTTTCTCTGGTCCGAAAACGACAGACAATGGATCTTGATGGATCAATACATCCGCATCAGGAAACAGAGCCAATAAATTATCTTCCACTTTATCAGCGATGTAATGCGCCTCAATTAATCGTAAGTTATCGTCTAGCTCTAAATGCAACTGTATAAAGCGCGTCGGTCCTGACATTCGCGTGCGTAACTGATGCACACCCAATACCCCTTTTACGCTCAAACAAGCTTGGTTAATTTGCTCAAGTTCTTCATCGGGCAACTTTCTATCAAGTAAGGTTTGAATCGCTTCGCTGACCATTTTGAAAGCGCTATAAAGAATGAAGACACCAATACCAATCGCAAACACAGCATCCGCTTGAGTCACTCCAAAATAACTGAGCCCCAGAGCCACCATGATCGCAGCATTCATATACAAGTCAGTCTGATAATGCAGAGAATCCGCCGCTATTGCTTGGCTCCCCGTCACGCGAACCACATGTTTTTGGAACATCACCAAGCCAAGTGTGACCACAATCGCAAACAGCGATACATACACACCTAACTCCGGTGCGTGTAAAGCATGTGGGCGGAAAAATCGGTCAATCCCGTTAAGAATCAAAAATACTGCCGAGCCCGAAATAAACATTGCTTGGGCTAGGGCCGCTAAGGACTCAGCTTTACCATGTCCAAACGTATGTTCGCGGTCTGCCGGTTGTAAGGCGTAACGAACCACCACAAGATTCACAACCGAAGCCGCGATATCTAACATGGAGTCAATCAATGACGCCAATAAGCTCACTGAGCCGGTTACCCACCACGTGATGACTTTTACTATCAGAAGAAGCGTCGCCACAATGGTTGCAGTCCAAGCGGCGGTCGTAACTAAACGTGCGTATTGCTGTTTCATAATCAAAGAGTTAACTAAAACCATACGTTGAGTATATTGAATGACCATGAAATAACCAGATCAAAAAGAGGCAACCAATGGCTGCCTCTTTATATAACATCAATTCATGACTTAATTATTGCGCGACTTTTCCATGCGCTTGTGCATTCTGTCGCCACACTCTTGCATACGTTCATTTTGTAGCTCAACAAATTTCGCTTTCTGCTCAGATGTTAATACGCTAAGCATTTGGTGCTTTCTTTCTAGCATTTGCACGCGACGTTCCGTTTGGCGCTCAACCATCTCTTTTGCTAACTCGGTAGCTTGAGCTTCATCAAAATTATCCGCCAGCAAAAGCGATTGCACTTTTGCGTGATGCGCTTGACGCTCAGCCATACGTGCTTCTTTGCCATCAGCGAATTTTGCTTTCATTTCTGCTTTGTTTGCTTCACGCATTTCTTTTAGCTGATCTTTTTGTGCATCAGTCAGGTCTAGTTGACGCATGACACCTCGGTCCATACCCATGCCGCATTCGTCACGAGGACCTTTATGATGGTTTTTACCACCGTAAGCGAATGCGCTTGCGGCGCCAAGAGTAAGAGGTAGAACAACAGCAGCTAACACAAGTTTTTTTGCAGACTTCATAATACGATTCCTTACACAGGTGAGTGGTTCTTCTGAGCTGTTCTCACAGCGCTTGAGTATAGAATACGACCCGCTAGGTAAAGCGACGTATAGGGAGCGTAAAGAATCGTAAAGAGTGATTTTTCTCCTCTTCGTTGCGCATCATTCCAATGTAATATTAGGCTATCGGTAACTTACTATAGGTGCCCCCATGGCAAACATTCTTTTAATCGATGACGATATCGAGCTAACCAGCTTATTAAAAGAAGTACTCAGTTTCGAAGGGTTTGACGTCAGCGAAGCAAATGACGGTGAAGCCGGCTTAGCCGCGATCAATGATAAGATTGATTTGATTTTGTTGGATGTCATGATGCCAAAACTCAATGGCATGGAAACGCTGAAACGCTTACGTGAAAATTGGGAAACTCCCGTCTTGATGCTGACCGCTAAAGGGGAAGAAATTGATCGCGTGATCGGCTTGGAACTGGGCGCGGATGATTATTTACCAAAACCTTTTAGTGACCGAGAGCTGTTAGCGCGAATCCGTGCGATTTTACGCCGCACTAGCAGCACACAAAAAAATACCAAAAACAGCGATTGCATTGAGTATCAAGAAATCCGCCTCTATCCCGGTAAGCAAGAAGCGTATTGTGAGCAACAGCTACTCGACCTCACGGCAACCGAGTTTGCGCTACTCACCCACTTCGTACAAAACCCAGGACAAGTGCTGACCAAAGAGACACTGAGCTTAGATGTGCTTGGTAAACGACTCGCTGCTTTTGATCGCGCTATCGATATGCATGTCTCGAACTTACGTAAAAAATTACCAGATCAAAGCAATGGCAAGCCGCGAATTAAAACCCTGCGTGGTCGTGGCTACATGCTGCTTGAGGAGGATTAATGCACCTATCACGCATCAAACTGCCAAACATCAATAGCCTGTATGGACGCATCTTTGCCATTTTTTGGTTCACCATGTTATTAGTATTGATAGCCGTGCTATCACTGCCACATTTGGACCCACGCAAAGCTCGCGATATTCCAGAAGAACACTACAAACGTATGGTAGAAACGCGTGACTCAATCCAACAAAAATACAGCCAGCAAACTGATTTAGGCCGCATACTTTTTCGTATCGAGGGCAACCGCCACGGCAAGCACGACCCTCGCCCACGAGTCTTTTTTTCTGACTACAGCGGTAATGTTCTTACGACAGAAAAACGCAGCAATTTTCAATTGCGTGCCATGCAAAACTTTGTCACCAGTATCGAAGATTACAATAATCCAAAGCAGAAGCTGTATGGTCGATACATGATTGCGGGCCCAATTCCTATCACTTTGGCAGGTTCCGATATCTTGATGTACGTGGGCTTCAAGTGGAATGAGCCACCACCTCTACTCCTGCGTCTGTTTGATCACCCATTCCAGCTCTTGCTTGCGGTCATGCTGGTTAGTACACCATTGCTGTTATGGCTTGCTTGGGCTTTGAGTCAGCCTGCACGTCGTCTTGAAGCCGCTGCTCAACGTGTGGCGAAAGGTGAATTTGTCACAGACCCAAATTTAGAAAAAGGTACGGCGGAATTTCGTCAAGCAGGCAGCAGCTTCAACCAGATGGTCGAAGCGGTTAATCAAATGATTTCAGGACAACAACGTTTGCTATCCGATATCTCTCACGAGCTGCGCTCACCTTTAACTCGTCTGCGCATGGCAAGCGCATTAGCGACGCGTAAACAAGGCGAAAGCCCAGAACTGACTCGTATCGATACCGAAGCGCAGCGCTTGGAACAGATGATCAGCGAACTATTAGAGCTTTCTCGCATGCAGGCGAACAGTCATATGACTCGCGAAACACAGCCACTAGAAAGTTTATGGGAAGAAATCATTAAAGATGCGCAGTTTGAAGCAGAGCAAATGGGCAAACAGCTACACTATTCAGAATTACCTAAGCGCAATATTTCCGGTAACCCTAAACTGCTGATGAGTGCGGTGGAAAATATCGTTCGTAACGCCATTTACTACGGAAAAGATGAGGTACAAATCGACATCAAAGCCGATGACGATACGCTTCGTATCACGGTTGACGATAATGGAGAAGGTGTACCAGAAGAGGAACTGGCCGCGATTTTTCGCCCGTTCTATCGCGTTTCAACGGCACGCGATCGCCACTCTGGCGGCACAGGTCTCGGCCTAACCATTACCGAAAGTGCCATTCGCCAGCACAGTGGCACGATCGCAGCCAGCCGAAGTCCTTTAGGCGGATTGCGCATGAGTATCACCTTACCGATCAATTGTTAGTCTCAATTTGATGAACTAACAATAATTCGCACCATATTTCTAGAGTGAGTGATTCACAGCCCCACCCTCACTTTAGAAATTGGTGAGGTCTTCTTAGAATACCCTTACAAAGATCAAAGTTGATAATAATTATCGTTAGCATTAAAGTAAATTTTCCAATTAAGGAGGATTTACTATGTCACATACATTTCCCGCTCTGCCTTACCCGTACGATTCACTAGAGCCGTACATCGACGCGAAAACCATGGAAGTGCATTACAGCAAACACCACAAGACGTACTTTGATAAGTTTGTAAATGCCGTTGAAGGGAGCGAGCTCGAAACTCAGTCATTAGACGAGATCTTTGACAATATCTCTAAGCTCAGTCCAGCAGTACGTAATAATGGTGGCGGCTATTACAACCACATCATTTATTGGAATTGCATGTCACCAAACGGTGGCGGAGAGCCTCAAGGCGCGCTTGCTCAAGCAATTAACGATAAATTTGGTAGCTTTGCGCAATTTAAAGAAGCGTTTGCCCAAGCAGCCATCAATACCTTTGGGTCTGGCTTTGCATGGCTGATCGTAAAAGATGGTGAGATTCACATTACGTCCACCAGTAATCAAGACAACCCTCTGATGGATGTAGTGGATGTGCGCGGTGAACCAATCCTCGCATTAGACGTGTGGGAGCACGCGTATTACATCAGCTACCAAAACCGTCGCCCAGAATATATTGATGCGTGGTGGAACGTCGTCAACTGGCGAGCAGTTGAAGAAAACTATGCTCACGCTCTCTTATAAAGAGCATCGCTACTTACGGTATTAACATCCGCGCTAATGCCTGCTTTCATACCCAGGTCAATCTTGCTGAATCTCGCATATCTCGGTGACTTGGGTATATACTGCCCCTCTCTTTGACCAACTCTATTTCAATACCATGTTTGATATCGCTTTATACGAACCAGAAATCGCGCCGAACACCGGCAACATCATTCGACTATGCGCCAACTGCGGTGCAAACCTTCACTTAATTGAACCTCTGGGTTTCGATCTTGAAGAGAAAAAAGTCCGCCGCGCTGGTTTGGATTACCATGATTTAGCTCGCGTAACGCGTCATAAAAACTATCAAGCGTTCTTAGAATATTTAGAGAAAGAGAGGCAAGGTAACTACCGATTGTTTGCCTGCACCACCAAAACCACAGGTCACCACGTTGATGCACAATACCAAACGGGTGATGTTTTGATGTTTGGTCCAGAAACTCGTGGTTTGCCTGCTGAAATCATCGATAGCTTGCCAATGGAGCAGCGTATTCGCATTCCAATGATGCCGGACGCACGCAGCCTAAACCTTTCGAATGCCGTTGCGATCATTGCTTTTGAAGCATGGCGTCAAATGGGCTTTGAAGGCGCATTGTAAGCAGCACGAATTCCAAATACAGAAAAGGGCGCTTGGTGCGCCCTTTTGTTTTCTTTACTGACTAACTCAATCAGTTGAGCTTGTTGCGATCATCATCGTCTTTACGCTCGTATTCCCCTTCGAAGGTCTTGCCATTATCTGACTGGGAATCAAATGGGTCACGACGGAACGGGTCTTGCTCAAATGGCCCCTGGTTAGAGAAACCACCTTGGAAGCCACCGCCATGCATGGTTTTCACCACCATTTTGCTCATCAAGTATTTAGCTATCGCGGCGCGTGGCGCAGGAAGCAACACCAACATACCAAGGGCATCGGTCATAAAGCCCGGGGTTAACAGTAACACGCCAGCCACCGCTAGCATTACGCCTTCAAAAATTTGCTGGGCTGGAATTTCACCTTGTTCAAGACGCCCCTGTACTGACATCAGTGTTTGTATACCTTGGCTACGAACCAACGATGCACCAACAAATGCCGTGATTAAGACTAGTGCAATGGTCGGCCATAAACCTAAAAAACCGCCCACCTGAATAAATAAGCCGATTTCAATGATCGGAACAAAAATAAACGCTAATAATAAGATAGGAAACACACGCCCTCCTTTGTTTAATTCAGTGTAATGGTAAAAGCAGACTAAGCTCAAACGAATCGTTGTAAAAAAGCGTGTTCATACTGGTCTCCTTCTCTTTTAGACAAAGTAGCGGGAGCGCGTTTCATTCAATTGCATACCGATTTTTTCGTGCCTTTAAAGTGCTAATTTCGAACTCTAAAAACTCATGTTTGTCGAGGAAAATCGAGTACCCATAAAGGGTTATTAATAACCCGTTCATACTTTGCAAATTATTGACTCATGAAAAACGAAAAAGGTGATCTAGTTACTATTTTTATGCGCTAGGTGCAGTATCATGTGCCACATAAGTCAGGACGGATTTTCCAGCCAAAAATTCTGATGAATGGATTCTAGATTGCAGAAATGGCTAATAAATAACTTTATTATCAGAATTATCATCTAAGGATCCTGCTATGGCTACCCTATCTGATGCTCCAAAAACAGCAAACCCAGCCACTCGTATTGAAGAAGATCTATTAGGTCAACGTCATGTCCCTGCAGATGCGTACTACGGTATTCATACGCTACGTGCGATCGAGAACTTCAACATCTCTAATATGACCATCTCTGACGTACCAGAATTTGTACGCGGCATGGTAATGACCAAAAAAGCAGCAGCGTTAGCAAACAAAGAACTTGGCGCTATTCCAAAAGACGTTGCAAACTACATCATCGAAGCGTGTGATTTGATCCTAGAAACTGGCAAGTGTATGGATCAGTTCCCATCAGACGTATTCCAAGGCGGTGCAGGCACTTCAGTTAACATGAACACGAACGAAGTGATCGCAAACGTTGCGCTTGAATTGATGGGTAAAGAGAAAGGCCAATACGAATTTGTTAACCCAAATGACCATGTAAACAAGAGCCAATCAACCAACTGTGCGTACCCAACAGGTTTCCGTATTGCGGTATACAACAGCGTACACAAGCTAATGGAAGCAATTGAGTACCTAAAAGGCGCATTCGAACTTAAAGCCGTTGAGTTTAAAGATGTACTGAAAATGGGCCGTACTCAGCTTCAAGACGCAGTACCAATGACAGTAGGTCAAGAGTTCCATGCGTGGGCGGTAACACTAAACGAAGAGATTCGTGCTCTAGATTACACATCTAAACTCCTCCTAGAAATCAACCTAGGCGCAACCGCAATCGGTACTGGTCTAAATACACCAACTGGCTACCAAGCGCTTGCAGTAAAACACCTAGCGGAAGTAACAGGCCTTGACGTTGTTGCAGCAGAAGACCTTATCGAAGCAACGTCTGACTGTGGTGCATACGTAATGACTCACGGCGCGCTAAAACGCCTAGCAGTGAAACTATCGAAGATCTGTAACGACCTTCGTCTACTTTCTTCTGGTCCTCGTGCGGGTCTAAATGAATTGAACCTACCTGAAATGCAAGCAGGCTCTTCAATCATGCCAGCTAAAGTAAACCCAGTTATCCCAGAAGTAGTAAACCAAGTTTGCTTCAAAGTTCTCGGTAACGACAACACGGTTTCTTTCGCAGCAGAAGGCGGTCAGCTACAGCTAAACGTTATGGAACCTGTGATCGCACAAAGTGTGTTTGAGTCTATCTCTCTACTACACAACGCGTGTGTGAACCTACGTGATAAATGTATCGACGGCATCACTGTGAACAAAGAAGTTTGCGAAAACTACGTTTACAACTCTATCGGTATCGTCACTTACCTAAACCCATACATCGGCCACCACGAAGGTGACATCGTAGGTAAGATTTGTGCAGAAACTGGTAAGAGTGTTCGTGAAGTCGTGCTAGAGCGCGGTCTGCTTACAGCAGAGGAGCTTGATGAAATCTTGTCAGTAGAAAACTTCATGCATCCTACTTACAAAGCAAAACGTTACGAGTAATAACGAATCCGAAGGGGGCCACTCAGGCCCCTTTTTTAGGCTCTCATACGGTTAACCACATTTTTTATATGCTTTTATTGCCGCTAAACCACTAGGTTCTCATTCTCTGAGCATTTACTCCTGTTCCTGAGTGTTCAAAAAATCAGAATCAAATAAAAAACTAAAGAGGTATCAATATGGTCATGGTCGAACTCTTCGTGGTTCTGCTCTTCATCTATTTGGGGGCAAGAATCGGTGGTATCGGCATTGGTTTTGCCGGTGGTGCTGGGGTCATTGCGTTGTCTTTGATCTTGGGCGTACCAACAAGCCAAGCTTACATTCCCGTTGACGTAATTTTGATCATCATGTCTGTAATCACCGCTATCGCAGCAATGCAGGTAGCGGGTGGTTTAGACTGGATGGTGCAAGTTGCTGAAAACTTTTTGCGCAAGCATCCTGAGCGCATCACCTTTTATGCGCCTATCGTAACTTACCTAATGACATTAATGGCGGGTACTGGCCACACGGCATTCTCTACTTTGCCAGTGATTGCAGAAGTAGCGAAAGGCCAAGGCGTGCGCCCTTCTCGTCCACTGTCTATCGCGGTCGTAGCATCGCAAATCGCTATCACCGCATCACCAATCTCAGCGGCTGTTGTAGCGTTCGCGGCAATGCTGCACCCATTTGGCGTTGACTACCTAACACTACTAGCAATCTGTATCCCAACGACGTTCATCGCGTGCATGATCGGTGCGTTCGTGGCGAACTTCATGGGCTGTGAGCTAAAAGACGATGCTGAATACCAAGAGCGTCTAGAAAAAGGCTTAATCAAGCTAAATACAGAAGCAAAACGCGAAATCCTACCAACAGCGAAGAAAGCAACATTCATCTTCCTAGGCGCAATCGCATTTGTCGTGTGTTACGCAGCAGCAATTTCTGGCTCTGTTGGCCTTATCGAGAACCCTGCTCTAGGTCGTAACGAAGCTATCATGACGGTAATGCTAGCAGCTGCGGCAGCTATCGTAATGAGCTGTAAAATCGATGCTGGCAAAATCCCAGCCGCAGCAACATTCCGCTCTGGTATGACAGCGTGTGTGTGTGTTCTTGGTGTGGCATGGCTAGGTTCTACGTTCGTTAACGCGCACGTTGACGGCATCAAAGAAGTGGCTGGTGCGCTACTAGCAGACTACCCATGGATGCTAGCACTTGTTCTATTCTTCGCTTCAATGCTGCTTTACTCACAAGGTGCAACCACTGTTGCGCTGATGCCAGCAGCACTAGCAATCGGTGTCGCACCACTTACCGCAGTTGCATCTTTCGCAGCAGTAAGTGCGCTATTCGTGCTGCCAACTTACCCAACGCTACTTGCCGCGGTTGAGATGGACGACACGGGTTCAACTCGTATCGGTAAGTACGTATTCAACCACCCATTCTTTGTACCTGGTGTGGTAACCATCGCTTCTGCGGTAGCACTTGGCTTCGCATTCGGTGGTCTACTGATCTAGTAGAAACAGAGTCTTACTCGGGGAGCTTCGGCTCCCTTTTTTATTGCCTGTTGTCTTGATTTATGCTCAATAAATCTTCATTTTCATGAAACTTATTGGCTAGCCAGCAGGTCTGATTGAGTTACACTAACGGCAATTATCTAAGATGAATTGACTCTTTTATGCGCGCATTACTTTCCGTTTTACTCTTAGGGCTCATTACCTTTTCCACTCCGTCTTTAGCTTTATTTGGCAAAGACCAGTTTAACAGTAGCCAGAACAACAGTTTTGGTAGCAGCAGCGACAGCTTTGTTCCTGTTGATCAGGCGTTTCCATTTAACTTCTACCAACAAGATGACAAATTGATGCTCGATTGGCAGGTACGTGACGGGTACTACCTATATCAAGAGCGCTTGTCTGTAGCTGGTGAGAAAGTATCGCTAGGCGAACTGCAAATGGAAGACGGCACACCGCATAAAGATGAATTCTTTGGTGACGTGCATATCTATACTCAACCTCTCTTCGTTAATGTACCAATGCATGATTGGCAAGACGGTGCGCGCGTGGTGGTGCAATACCAAGGTTGTGCGAAAGCAGGCTTCTGTTACCCGCCAGAAACTCGCGTGATTCCTATCAGCGCGTTTACTTCGTCGAACTCAGATTCAACAACGGCGACAACTGCACCAAAAGCAGAACAGGCACCAGCAGCAACGCCACCAGCGGCGCAATCATCTACGTCTGGTGACACATCATCAGCGCCAGTAACACAGCAAGATAGCCTTGCAGCCAACCTTGCTGATAACTGGTGGACACCACTTCTGTTCTTGGCGCTTGGTGTGGGCTTGGCGTTTACACCTTGTGTGCTGCCGATGTACCCAATTCTGACCAGCATAGTGCTTGGCAGTGGCAAACTAAGCCAACGCCGCGCGCTAGGCTTGTCATTCGTCTACGTGCAAGGCATGGCGCTGACTTACACCCTACTCGGCCTTGTGGTGGCATCTGCAGGTATGCAGTTCCAAGCGGCAATGCAGCACCCTTATGTGCTGACTGGCTTGAGCGTACTGTTCATCGCACTCGCTTTGTCTATGTTTGGTCTGTACTCATTACAGCTACCAAGCAACGTTCAAACGTGGTTAAACAACCTCAGCAACAAACAGCAAGGCGGCAGCAGTGCAGGCGTATTCGCCATGGGGGCGATTTCTGGACTGGTGTGCTCACCATGTACCACGGCACCTCTGTCTGGTGCGCTACTTTACGTGGCACAAAGCGGCGATTTGCTTACCGGTGGTATCGCGTTATACGCGCTGGCGATGGGCATGGGTATTCCGCTGATTCTTGTTGCGGTATTCGGCAACAAACTGCTACCAAAAGCAGGTGGTTGGATGGACCGAGTGAAAACACTCTTCGGCTTTATTCTGCTTGCCGCACCTATCTTCTTACTAGAACGTATCATGCCAGAAATGTGGTCAACGATTCTGTGGTCAGCACTGGGTATTGCTGCTTTTGGTTGGCTATACCACATCAAAAACAGTCTAGAGTTTGGTGGCTGGAAACAAAGTGCCGTGGGCATAATCGCCGTCTTAGGTTTGCTAGCCTCAGCACAACCTATCTTAAATTACTGGTTTGGCAACAGCACAACACAAACTCAGCAAGCCACTGTTAGCTTTACTCGCATTGCTAACGTGGCGGAGCTTGAAGAACAACTGGCACTTGCGAAAGCGGCAGGTAAACCCGTCATGCTCGATTTCTACGCCGATTGGTGTGTAGCATGTAAAGAGTTTGAAAAGTACACCTTCCATGACCCAAGCGTCGAAGCCAAACTGCAAGACTTCGTTCTTCTGCAAGCGGACGTGACCAAAAACCAAGTGCAAGACATCGAACTACTGAAGCACATGAGTGTGCTTGGTTTACCAACAATTGAGTTTTGGGATGCCAGTGGTGAACACGTTTCAAACGCTCGTTTGACGGGCTTTATGCAAGCTGAGCCTTTCTTAGAGCATATCAAGCAGTTCTGATAACCAGATATTCAAACGCCAGTGATGTCCACTGGCGTTTTTTATTGCTCAGATTTGAATAAGAACATTGCGTTTATATGCAATTTTCCTAATAAAAGTCGATTTGGTTCAGACTTTTAGCGAATAGATATTGTCCACTCTCTCAAAGCTGGACAATAATAAATTTAACGAAATAGTCAAAAGTGTTTAACGTCATGGATTCGACCTACACCATCATTATTGCAGATGATCACCCACTCTTCCGGAATGCCTTGTTTCAATCTATCCACATGGCTATTAGTGGTGCAAATTTGCTGGAAGCGGACTCACTCGACGCACTTCTGGCTTTGTTAGAACGAGAGGAAGAGCCAGATTTAGTGCTATTGGATCTCAAAATGCCAGGAGCAAATGGTATGTCTGGCTTGATTCATTTGCGAGCAGAGCATCCAGATTTACCTATCGTCGTCGTTTCAGCGAGTGAAGAGCCGGCGATCGTGACGCAGGTGAAAAGCCATGGTGCATTTGGTTTTATTCCCAAGTCCAGCGACATGCGCGAATTAGTGAACGCGCTCAATCAAGTGCTGAATGGCGACCCATACTTCCCTGAAGGGTTGATCACCAATAACGCGGCATGTAATGACTTAGCGGAAAAGATTGCTGCGCTAACACCGCAGCAATATAAAGTGTTGGGAATGTTGTCCGATGGCTTGCTGAACAAGCAAATCGCTTACGAATTGAATGTTTCAGAAGCCACCATAAAAGCGCACATGACAGCGATTTTCCGTAAGCTCGGTGTAAAGAACCGCACGCAAGCCGTGATTATGCTGACGGAAATGAGCGACTAGATTGACGTCTTATCGTCAGACTTACTCTTTTCGTTTGGCAATCGGATACCGACTTTAGTGACCTGCTGATCAACAACATCAGCGACGATCCAATGCAAACCTTGCCACTCGAAATGGTCTCCCAATACTGGCGTGCTACCTAATTGCTCTTCGACAAGGTTTCTCAAACTTTTATCCAGCGGTTCATCCCCCAGATTCAAACCATACATCACGGCAATATCGGCAAGCTTCACTTCAATATCGAGGAAGAAGTCACCGAAGAATCGCGCTAGCGACGCTTTCTCTGGGGCTTCACTAAACAGTAAGCTCAGTGCATCTAAATCCTTTTCTTGTGCTAATACACACAAGGTATCATCTTCCTCAAGACGCGTACTGCCGGATGGGTGCAATAGCTCTTTACTGCGAAATACAGCGGCGATACGCGTTCCTTCCGGCATCGAAAGACTACGTAATGGCTCACCAATGCACCATTTATCTGCTTTAAGTCTATAGATAAACAGCTCCCACTCACTGGTCGGGTAAATCTCTACACCCGTACGCGAAATTGGCTCAGGCTTAGAAGGTAGCTCGACCTTTGCAAGAGACATCGCCTTAGTCAACGTGCCCCCTTGTACTATCAAAGACACCATTACTACAAAGAATGCCAAATTGAAGTACAGTTGAGCATCTGGCAACCCTGCCATCATCGGAAATACCGCGAGGATGATAGGTACAGCACCACGCAGTCCTACCCAAGAGACAAACCACTTTTCACGTGGCGTGAAACTCTTGAATGGCAGTAAACCAATCCAAACTGAGATTGGTCGGGCAAACAAAATCATCCCGAAAGCAAGCGCAAGACCTGGCAACGCAATAGAGAGTAAATTGGATGGTGTAACCAACAAACCAAGCACCAAGAACATACCAATTTGAGCTAGCCACGTCATACCATCTAAAACATGAAGAATAGAGTGTCGGCTGCGTGTTGGACGGTTACCTAATAAAAGACCAACGAGGTAAATCGACAAAATACCACTGCCACCTAAAGTGTTAGATAAAGCAAAAATAAGCAAGCCACCACTGACCGTTAAAATAGAATACAGCCCATCTGGTAATTGATTGCGATTGATAACTTTCCATAAGATCCAGCCACCAGCGAAGCCAAGTAACGCGCCGATACCAAACTGCTTAAGAAAACTGAACGCCAAAAAGCCCGCACTTAAATCTGCGCCAGGGTTCGCTAAAATAGCAATCAGAGTTACGGTCAGAAACACCGCCATTGGGTCATTGGTGCCGGATTCAATTTCCAGCGTTGAACCAACACGTTCGTTCAGGCTACGACCTTTGAGTAGAGAGAAGACCGCGGCAGCATCGGTGGAACCAACAATCGCACCAACCAATATGCCTTGCAATAAATCTAAGTCGAATAACCACGTTGCCATCAGCCCGGTCAAAATGGTGGTGATCGCAACGCCAAATGTCGCCAAAGAGACCGAGGGCCATAACGCAACCCTAAAGCTGGCGACCCGCGTTCTCATCCCACCATCAAGCAAAATGATGGCTAATGCGAGGTTACTAACCAAATAAGCGATCGAAAAGTTATCGAATAAGATGCCGCCTAAGCCGTCTTCCCCCGCCAGCATTCCAACGGCTAAAAATACCAAAAGAATTGGGATTCCCAACTTAGAAGACACTGGGCTTAAAAGAACGCTAAGTGCGATTAACAACGCACCTATTAGAAAAAAACTGTTAATGGTGTCTGCGTCCATTCTCACCCTCCCTTAATGAAAAACGATAATAATTGTGATGAGCAAGGCTACTTCGTTAATGAGGTAATGCCCTAATCTGCCTCCCCTTTACACCGTCTCAAAATGCGAGGTTGTACGAGAATGACTCAGTTATATTACTTTATTGTGCGTTAAAACGGTGATTTGATGCGAAAACTTTATGTAAATAAATTACTTGAGAGCTTTCTTATCTACGCCTTCTCTCTTTAAGAGCCACAAGATCACCACCAATATTTACACAGCATCTCCAAGTTCAATGAAGAAAAGATTAATGGCCCGTCTTAATCATGCTTGTTTATCCAATCAACCTTTAGACCTTTGGCTAACTTAACAGTTTATTAACATAACATTTTACCCCTTTGCTCGCTGCAAAAGCCCATAGCATGGGGATTCTTCATTTTTAACACCCCGACTAAAGTTGAAAAGAGTTATTGCCAACACCTTGCTAATGTACATATTGAAACATTTCATTAACAACAATACCAATCGTAAGGAGACGGCAATGGCATTTGAAAGCGAAGAAAGAGCCAAAGCCTATTGGGACAAAAACGTGAAGCTCATGATCGGCCTAATGGTCATCTGGTTCGTCGTGTCTTTCGGCTGCGGCATCTTATTTGTCGACGTACTAAATCAATTTCAACTAGGCGGTTACAAACTCGGTTTCTGGTTTGCTCAACAAGGCTCCATCTATGCCTTCCTAGGAATTATTTTCTATTACGCATGGAAGATGCGCCAAATTGACCGTGAATTCGGCGTGGACGAATAAGGAGTCACTCAGATGGATTTGAAAACTATTACCTACCTGGTCGTTGGCGCCACGTTCATCCTGTACATCGGGATTGCTATTTGGGCTCGCGCCGGCTCAACCAAAGAGTTTTATGTTGCTGGTGGCGGTGTAAACCCGATTGCAAACGGTATGGCAACCGCAGCCGATTGGATGTCCGCAGCGTCGTTTATCTCAATGGCAGGCTTAATTGCCTTCATGGGCTATGGCGGCTCAGTATTTCTAATGGGTTGGACTGGTGGCTACGTTCTGCTTGCGCTGTTGCTAGCGCCTTACCTACGCAAATTTGGTAAGTTTACGGTGCCAGAGTTTGTTGGTGAACGCTTTTACTCCAACACAGCACGTATCGTAGCGGTTGTTTGTCTTATCATCGCATCAGTGACTTATGTTATCGGTCAGATGAAAGGCGTAGGTGTTGCGTTTGGTCGCTTCTTAGAAGTGGATTACTCCACCGGCCTATTAATTGGTATGTGTATCGTTTTCATGTACGCGGTTCTTGGCGGCATGAAAGGCATCACTTACACGCAGATTGCTCAATATTGCGTACTCATTCTTGCTTACACTATCCCTGCAATCTTTATCTCTCTGCAACTCACTGGTAACCCAATCCCACAAATTGGTCTGGGGAGTACCATGGCTGGTACCGATGTCTATCTACTCGATCGGCTTGACCAAGTTGTGACCGAACTCGGATTCAGTGAATACACGACCCAAGTACGTGGCGACACACTTAATATGTTTGTCTACACCATGTCACTGATGATTGGTACTGCCGGTCTACCACACGTAATTATCCGTTTCTTTACCGTGCCGAAGGTTCGCGACGCACGTACATCAGCAGGCTGGGCTCTGATCTTCATCGCAATCCTTTACACTACTGCACCAGCGGTATCAGCGATGGCTCGTCTCAACCTAATGAATACGGTAAATCCAGCTCCGGGTCAGCACCTAGCGTATGACGAGCGTCCTGCGTGGTTCAAAAACTGGGAAACAACTGGACTACTCGGTTTTGACGATAAAAATGGCGATGGCAATATCCAATACACTTCAGATGCGTCCACCAACGAACTGCGCGTTGATAACGACATCATGGTATTGGCTAACCCAGAGATCGCTAAACTACCAAACTGGGTTATTGCACTTGTGGCAGCAGGTGGTCTTGCAGCTGCACTATCTACCGCAGCAGGTTTACTACTCGCCATTTCTTCAGCTATTTCCCATGACTTAATCAAAGGGGTTATCAATCCGAACATATCCGAGAAAAAAGAGCTACTTGCTAGTCGAATATCAATGGCAGTAGCGATAGCAGCCGCAGGCTATCTCGGTTTAAATCCGCCTGGATTTGCCGCAGGTACGGTAGCACTCGCCTTTGGTCTTGCCGCTTCATCCATCTTCCCTGCATTGATGATGGGCATCTTCAGCAAGAGCATCAACAAAGAAGGCGCAATCGCCGGTATGATTGCGGGTATCAGTATTACGCTGTTCTACGTATTCCAACACAAAGGCATTCTTTTCGTTGCTGATTGGAAATATCTAGAAAGCTGGGGAACAAACTGGTTCCTGGGTATTGAGCCAAACGCGTTTGGTGCTATTGGCGCACTATTTAAC
This sequence comes from Vibrio sp. 811, assembly GCF_033339195.1. Classification (NCBI taxonomy): domain Bacteria; kingdom Pseudomonadati; phylum Pseudomonadota; class Gammaproteobacteria; order Vibrionales; family Vibrionaceae; genus Vibrio; species Vibrio sp. 811. Next base: position 21,351 of record NZ_JAWOUB010000020.1, on the reverse strand, counting down.
TTCATCGTCGCATTCGCTGTATCCAAAGTAACTGCAGAAACGCCACAAGAAGTAAAAGACCTAGTCGAACACGTTCGCGTGCCAGTAGGTGCTGGTAGTGCAGTGGATCACTAAAAACTAATCAAAACCACAAAAGCCCCGTTTGGAACCAGCCGTCCGGGGCTTTTTTATTCTCACTTTTCAGTTACCATATTCGCAGTATGTCGTTGCAAGGAAGCCAAGATGTTCAAAAACAAGCACTTTATTCTCGCTCTACTGATTGCGCCAGTTCTCTCTTTGATCGCTTACTTCGGTACCGATATGGCCCTCAGCGAGAAGCCCCACGCGGCGCAAGAAGGGGAAACTTACAAACTCGCGAGTAAGTCTAATTGTCGTTACACCAGCGGTCTGTGTGATATGGAAAATGGCGATTTTAAAGTGAAATTTCGCTCGGAAAAACTCACTAAAAATAACTTAGAATTGTCACTCAACGCCGCTTACCCACTCGAAGGGGTTAAAGTTTCTATTGTGAGTGACAAAGAGAAAAACGCTCAACCGATTGATATGAAGCCCGCCGATCAAGCAGGCCAAAGCTGGTACATCACCTTACCAAAGCCTGCATCTGCAGAAAGCTGGTTAAGAGTCGTCATTCAATCAGGCGGCACACTGTATTATGGTGAAACGCAAACCGCATTTGTGAAGTACGAAACCTTATTTACTGAATAACGCTGACAAGCTAATTCACTGGTCTTCAAATGACAGTGACTTAGTTTCACTCAGCATAAATGAACTCCTACTCAGCCGACGCCTTTGCGTCGGCTTTTGTTTCCGTAAATCTTTCTTCAACAACCTCTTACTCTAAAAAGGGTTGCCAATCCACAAGTTAATTGATAATAATTATCATTACATTTAATGAGAGGTGGTTATGGACAACAAACGGGACATCTTTAACGCATTTTTTAAAGCCCAAGATAGATTCCTTCTCGCCGCACCACATGGCTTTGAGCCAGACGTGATTCATGACTATATTCATTGGGGAATGGTGTTGTCTTCCTGTTATGAACACGATGCCGATGAAGAAAATCTATTGTTGTGTGAGCTGTTTTTACGTCAGGTTTATTTCCATTTACTAGACGCAATTCAAGACTCAACTCGCAGTCGTATCTTCCGTCGTGTCTGTCTCGATTCTATCCATTCGCCATTATTCTGTCTCAAACGCTATTACTACCAGCTTGAACAAGGCGACGTGAAATTTCTCGCACTACAACAACAATTACGCCTGATTCAAATCTCACTTGATTAACCAAAAGGATCCCTACCATGAGCACCGAATTCCGCATAGAAACTGACAGTATGGGCGAAGTAACTGTCCCTGCAGATGCTCTCTACCAAGCCCAGACTCAACGCGCCGTCGATAACTTCTCATTCAGTCAACATAAAATGCCATCTGGTTTTATCAAAGCGTTAGCACACATCAAGCAGACTGCGGCACTCACCAACGCACAGCTAGGGCTGCTTGAAGGAGATATTGCCAACGCGATTGCTGACGCAGCTCAAGCAATTATCGAAGGCAATCATATTGAGCAATTCCCAATTGACGTATTTCAAACCGGATCAGGCACTAGCTCAAATATGAATGCGAATGAAGTAATTGCAACACTGGCCTCCCAGCATCTAGGCGGCACTGTCAGCCCTAATGATCACGTCAACATGGGACAAAGCAGCAACGATGTGGTACCAACGGCCATTCAAGTTAGCGCAGCATTAGCCATCGAAAAACAGCTCTTCCCGGCCCTGTCACACCTCAGCCAAACACTAGAGTCTAAGCAACAAGCATTGAAAGATGTTGTAAAAACCGGTCGCACCCACTTAATGGACGCGATGCCAATTACCTTTGCTCAAGAACTTGGCGGTTGGCAGTTCCAAATCGAGCATGCAAAACAAGCGATTGAACAAGCACTTCCTGCTGTAAAAGCCTTAGCCCAAGGTGGTACGGCGGTTGGAACGGGGATCAATGCCGATCCACGCTTTGCAGACTTATTCGCTAGCAACCTAACCCAGTCAACTCGTATTCAGTTCACGGCCAGTGATAACTTCTTTTTCAATTTAAGCAGTCAAGATGCGATCGTCGCTCTGTCGGGACAGCTCAAAACAGCAGCAGTTGCGATCATGAAGATCGCAAACGATCTTCGTTGGATGAATTCAGGCCCATTGGCTGGTTTAGGTGAGATTGAATTACAAGGCTTGCAACCGGGTTCTTCCATCATGCCTGGCAAAGTAAATCCTGTGATCCCAGAAGCCGCAGCTATGGCATCAGCGCAAGTCATTGGTAATGACACCACCATTACCGTCGCAGGCCAAGCGGGCAACTTCCAGCTTAACGTCATGCTGCCAGTTATTGCTCATAACGTATTGGAGAGCGTCGAGTTACTCTCTAACAGCGCAACCGCTTTAGCTGACAAAGCCATTGCGACGTTTGAAGTTCGCCAAGATAACTTGGATGTAGCACTCGCCAAAAACCCAATTTTGGTCACGGCTCTCAACCCGGTCATTGGCTACCTAAAAGCGGCAGAAGTCGCGAAAAAAGCCTACAAACAGGGACGCGCGATTATTGATGTCGCGGAAGAAGAAACTGATTTGGATAGAGCCACACTAGAGCGATTGCTTAATCCAGCCAAACTGACCCAAGGCGGCGTCGCAGAATAAACGGCAAACTCAGCCTATCAACTAAGATTACAAACATCGAGACCTCCATTCGGAGGTCTCTTTTATAGCGATTTTTCAAACACTCCAATCCTAAGCGACTCGATTGAGCACCGAACGCAGCTTAAGCGGCTTAACTGGCTTAGCAATAAAGCTGAACCCATTTGCTTTGATGCCATCAAGCATATCATCGGTACGATCTGCACTGATGATGACGCCTTCAAAGCTGTGGCCTAATCTCAGGCGGCATTGCTGTAGCACTTCTAAACCAGTACGACCATCATCAAGTCGGTAATCGGAGAAAATTACATCCGGAATCCAACCATCCTCAAGCGCTTGTAGACTTTCAACTAAATCAATCGCAACTCGTGTATCGCAACCCCATCGGGAAAGTAAGTTTTCCATGCCGACTAGAATGTCAGGCTCATTATCGACACAAAGGATTCTCAGATGACCAAGTTCAGATTGCTTATTCATCGCCACGTGAACTGGATGAGGCTGAACATGATCAGCTTTATCTAGGGTGATGGAAAAAACACTGCCTTTTCCAACCCAAGAGCGCATCGAAATTTCATGCCCAAGTACCTGAGCAATTCCTTTCGAAATCGCCAAACCAAGTCCGAGACCTTGGTCGGAACGAACTTGAGTTCCGCGATTAAACTCTTCAAAAATCTCTTGCTGCTTCTCTTCTTCAATCCCCACTCCATTATCCCATACATCAATACGCACTCGCCCTTTCACGCGGCGAACACCGAGTGCGACTTTGCCATTCGGGTTATAACGAAACGCATTGGTCAGGAAGTTTTGCACCACACGGCGCAGCAGTTTGGGATCCGACTTAACCATGAGTGAGGACGGAATCATGGTGAACTCTATGCCTTGCTGTTTGGCTAACGCACTAAACTCAGCATTCAAATTCGATAACACATCATTTAACGCAAAGCCATGCACGTTGACTTCCAACTTGCCCGATTCCAAACGCGAGATATCCAGCAAATCTCCAATTAAGTCTTCGGCAGCCTCTAAAGCACTTTCAATGTGTGCTGACAGCTTTTTGGCTTCGCTGTCTTTGGCGACTTCCGATAGTGAAGATGCGAATAGACGCGCCGCGTTGAGCGGTTGCATCAAGTCATGGCTTACTGCCGCCAAGAACCGTGATTTGGACTTCGATTCCAAATCCGAGCGCTGTGTCGCTTCCACCAGCTGCTTGTTAAGTTGTTCTAATTCTCGAGTCCGCAGACGTACCCTTTCTTCCAATGTCTCGTTGGCGTCTTTCAGTGCTTGCTCTGCATCACGGAATACGGTGATGTCGGTAAAGCTCATCACAAAGCCACCACCTGGCATTGGGTTACCTTGCACCTCTATCACGCGACCATCGGGACGAACCCGAGAAGAGGTGTGCCGAGTCCCTTGCTCAAGGTGATAAACACGGCGACGGACGTGGTCATCAGGGTCACCAGGGCCACACAACCCCTGCTCTGCATTGTGCCGAATCACATCCGCAATCGGTCGACCTACTTGAATCAGGCCTGGCGGAAATTCAAAGAGTTCTAAATAGCGTTGGTTCCACGCTACCAAGCGTAGTTGCTTATCGACGACCGCAATACCTTGTCCAATATGCTCAATCGCGCCTTGGAGTAAACCCCGACTAAAATCGTACAGTTCAGAGGCTTCATCGACGATAGTCGCCACCTCTTCAAGCTGCATGTTTCTTCCTTGCAGAGCGGAAGTAAGTACTAACTTAGCAGAAGATGCACCAAATACCCCTGCTAGCACACGCTCCGTATGCCGAATCAGAGAAGATGGCGCTTGCTGATTCGGCATTAACTCTTCTCGTTGCTGGCTCCAGTAGGCTTGAAACGCCGCTTTAACTCGCGTTCGTCCGACAAATCTGGACGCTAGCATTTCCAGTTCCGCAACCGTAACGCGGCTCTGGTACAGGCTCATATTTTCGCTTTCAGGCAGCGGTGTACCAACGAATGATGCCGATTGTAAGCGCTCACTTAGGCTTGGTCGGGTAGCCATAGAAACCACAACAAAACACACTGCATTAGCGACCACACTGAGGATCATCCCCCAATCTGAAATCGCGATATCAAAACTAGCCAATACCTCTGGTGGCGTAATCAACCAGATCAGGAAGTTATTACTGGCGTCTCCGGCAAGCATGTCTGTTTGGCTCATTAACGTAATCAACCAGGTAGCAAAACCCACCGCGAGGCCAACATACACACCTTTCTTATTCCCTTGACGCCAATACATACCGCCAACCAGCGCAGGAGCAAATTGCGTGATAGCCGCGAACGAGAGAAAGCCGATAGCAGAAAGTGAATGAATGGTGTCCAACGCTTGATAGAAACACCACGCGCCAATCAACAAAACTAAAATCAAACCACGGCGGATCCGCAGTAATAATTCAGAAAAATGGTGATGGTTACGCTGCGTCAGTCGCATGCGACGCAATAGCAATGGCATAACCAAGTCGTTCGAGACCATGATCGCTAAGGCAATCGTCGATACGATAACCATGCCGCTTGCCGCTGAAGTACCGCCTAGAAACGCAAGCAAAGCGATTTCACTCGCCCCTACCGACATCGGCACACTGATGACATAAGTATCAGGCGAAGCGCCACTCAAGAGGCCTTGTCCTACCCACGCAATAGGTAAAACAAAAATCCCCATTAAGATCAGATAAATGGGGAACAACCAGCGAGCCACATGCAAATCTTGAGCACGTTCATTTTCCACCACCATCGTATGGAATTGTCGCGGAAGGCAAACGATCGCCAGCATGGTGAGTACAGTATGAATCAATATAGTCGGGATATTTGGTGACTGATACGTCTGTGCGGCAACATCAAGTAAGCTCAAACTCTCGGTGTTCATCGCCAACCAAACAATGAAGACACCAACCACTAAAAAAGCCAGCAGTTTGATAATGGATTCGAAGGCAATTGCCATCATCATCCCACGATGGTGTTCCGTGTTATCAATGTGGCGGGTACCGAATAGCATCGTAAAAATCGCCAATGCGACCACAACAAACCACGACACGCTATCGTTTTGATAACCAAAATCAGTAGCCAGCTCCGGAGCAATAATTTCAAGCCCCATAGTGATACCACGCAGCTGTAAAGCGATGTACGGCAAAATTCCCGCAACCGCTATGAGCGTAACAACCACGGCCAAACCTTGGGATTTACCGTAGCGTGCTCCGATAAAGTCAGCAATCGACGTGATGTGTTCCCGTTTAGCAATCAAAATAAGCCGAGCTAAAACGCGCCATCCGATGGTAAACACTAAAATGGGAGCAATATAGATGGGTAAGAAAGACCAAGGATTACTGCTGGCCTGCCCGACCGTGCCGTAGAAGGTCCACGATGTACAGTACACCGCAATGGAAAGGCTATAAATCCAAGGCCGCCAGCGCGCTAGCCACCTTTTCTGAATGTCGCCGTACCACGCGATGATAAATAAAGCTCCCAAATACGCTAAAGAAACGGGAACCACCAGCCATCCTTGCATCCGATATCCTTTCTTGCCTTTCTTGCTACTTTTAAAGCAAGAGAATAAAAAAAACTCTCCATGAGGGAGAGGTTTCATTTAACACTGCTTTGATAAAGGAGACAAAGCTTAGTTTTTAACCTTTGTTACATAAGTCTAATTCTGTGTTTCAAGTGGCTTGTCTGATACATCAACCACCTGATGTGGGTCTTGCGAATCAAGCTTGATGAACAGAGCCAATAACCCCATCGCGGCCATGCCCCAGAACACAAGCGGTCCCCAGTGCTCATAACCCCAGCCACTCAATACGGTCATTAACGCGATAAATGCGCCCAACGGAATCGCGTTATACAACGCTTGCAACGCTACGATCTTATTTTCTTCGGAGTTTTGGATATATTGGATCGCGGCAATGTGTGCGGTAGCGAAAGTCACACCATGCAATAGTTGAACAACCACCAAAGCAATAATTGATGTTGTCGACGCCGTAATACCCCAACGCATCATTACACCAACGGCAGCAGCAATAAACAGCGCGCGTATTGACCAACCTACGAATAAACGCTTACTCAGTGCAAACACTGCCACTTCTGCGGCCACCCCCAAGCTCCATAAGTAGCCAATGACATCTTCCGAGTGACCAGCGGCCTTCCAGTGAATCGCACTAAAGCCGTAGTAAGCCGCATGACTGCCCTGAATTAGTGACACCAACACTAAGAATTTTAGTATCGGCTTGTCGGTCAAAAGAGCGGTCAGCTTTGGACGTTCTGCGCTTTGCCCACCGTGCGTTACAGGCATTGGGTTAGTCGGTCGCATAGCAAACAGCAACGAGATAAACACGCCGAACATCGCAGTGTACAAGATCATATCGGAGCCAAATTCAGCCACCAGGTAGCCCACTGCCGTCGAGCCTGCGATAAAGGCGATCGAACCCCATAGCCGCGTGCGGCCATAATCGAGCATTTTCAGGCGAGCGTAGTAATTTGCCATCGCGTCCGACAACGGAATAATCGGTCCACAACAAAGATTGAACAACACTGTCGCTAGTGCCATTAACCAAAAGCTACCACCCGTAAAAAAGTGAAATCCAACAAAAAGGAGGGCAGCGAAACTCAACCAACGTAAAGCAGGCATAAGATGTTCGACTTTGTGTACTCGTGGGGTGATCACGATATTGGCAACACAACGTGTCGCAAGGCCTAACCCGACCAGCAAACCGATATCTGTCGAAGATACGCCCTGATCCTTAAACCAAAGTGACCAAAATGGCAGATACACGCCATACGCAAAGAAGAATCCGAGAAAGTACTGGGAAATCCAGCCATACGGAGAAGGTTTCAACATTACTAATATCCTAAAACGGGAACACCAACGTTCGAGCCGGGAATTATGGATCGCCATGCGTATTATAAAAAGGGAAGAATAAGAAACTTATCGTTTCCTCGATGGAATACTAACTTTGCGACATTTGGCATCTTCAAGCGAAAACATCGTAATTTAGACCAAAGTCGTCTGGCTTCCGGTAAGAAATTTGTCAGACTTAGAGAGTGTTCCTTCCATCATTATTGGGTGTTCTCATGCCTGACAAATTTAACATGCAATCTCCACCGTTCGATCGCTTAACTGAAGCACAACAAACGCGACTGCGATCGTCTCTGGACGTCGCCTACTATCGAGCTCGAGATGTTATTTTATCCTGCGGACAGAAGAACCCCCACTTACATATTCTGATCAAAGGCGCGGTAGAAGAGCGCTCCAACGATCAACAGGAAGTGTTCGCACATTATGCCAACGACGATATGTTCGATGTACGCTCGTTACTTGAAGACAAGGTACGTCATCACTACATCGCGCTTGAGGACACGCTCTCTTACCTACTGCCGAAAGAAATTTTCCTTGCCCTTTACAACGAAAATGGCCAGTTTGCAGCCTATTTCGATAACAATTTATCGAAACGGCAAGAGCTCATCGAAGCGGCCCATCAACAGCAAAACTTAGCGGAGTTTATTCTCACTAAAGTTGACCGCAGCATTTATCACCCACCGATGATCCTCGAACCAAATACACCAATTAACGAGGTAACACGTTCCTTAAAAGAAAATGGGATTGACGCTGCATTGGTTCAACTCCATGGCGATGATCCACGATTGGAAAAATGGCCATCAGCCCACCCGTACGCAATAGTGACTCGTACTAATATGCTGCATTCTGTGATGATAGATGGTTGCGCGCTCGACACACCAGTGGGTGAGATCGCGAGCTTTCCTGTTTATCACGTTGATGATGGTGACTTTCTATTCAACGCCATGATCACAATGACCAGAAACAGAATGAAACGCCTCATGGTATGTGAAGGCAACAGAGCCGTTGGCATGCTGGATATGACCCAAATTCTTAGCGCGTTCTCAACCCACTCTCACGTGTTAACGCTCAGTATTGCTCGAGCAAGCAGCGTGGAAGAGCTCGCTTTGGCCTCAAACCGCCAACGTCAATTGGTCGAGAGCTTATTGAAAAACGGCATCCGCACTCGCTTCATCATGGAGCTGATCTCAGCCGTAAACGAACAAATTATCGAGAAAGCGTTCGAGTTAGTGATACCACCAGCCTTGCACGACCATTGTTGCTTGATCGTACTCGGCTCTGAAGGCCGAGGAGAGCAAATTCTCAAAACCGATCAAGACAATGCCCTGATTATTCAAGATGGTCTGGAATGGCCTCATTGCGAACAAGTGATGCAATCCTTCACACACACCCTACAACAGCTCGGTTATCCATTTTGCCCTGGCAAAGTGATGGTTAACAACCCGAAATGGGTCAAAACACAGCAAGAATGGATAAGCACCCTAAACCACTGGATAGCTAAAGCCGAACCAGAACAAATCATGGACTTAGCCATTTTCAGTGACGCCCATGCTGTTGCTGGGAATTGCGAGCTGCTGGCTCCAATTGCGGCGCATCTTCGTGACACAATGAAAGATCGCATGTTGATATTGTCTGACTTTACTCGCCCTGCCTTGCAGTTTTCGGTGCCCCTAACTCTATTTGGCAACGTAAAAAGTGCTAAAAACGGATTGGACATTAAACGCGGCGGTATTTTCCCAATTGTACACGGCATTCGCGCCTTGTCTTTGGAGTATGCCATTGAAGAGAAGAACACGTTTGAACGCATTGAAGCACTGAGAAATAAGCGCATCTTAGAACCCGAAACAGCAGATAATCTCAACGAAGCACTAAAATTGTTCTTTAAACTTCGCCTTAATCAGCAACTCAAAAAGCAAGAAGCGTTGAATAACATTGATATTAAACAACTGGATAGAACTGAGCGTGATTTGCTTCGCCACAGCTTACATGTGGTCAAGAAATTTAAGCAATTTTTAGGCTTCCATTATCAAATTCGTGATTAACCCTGATTTTCATAAATCACAGAGGCGTAGGCAATGAACTGGTTACAACGCAAATACTGGCACTACAAATTGAAAGGTTCGCCTTATCAGTCGCTGTTTTGCACGCCAGATAAAACAGAATACGTCTCTCTTGACTGCGAAACCACCAGCCTTGACCCAAATCGCGCCGAGCTGGTGACTATTGCAGCCACCAAGATCATCGACAACCGCATCATCACCAGTCAACCATTTGAAGTCCGCTTACGCGCGCCACAATCGCTCGACTCTGGCTCGGTCAAGATCCATCGAATTCGCCACCAAGACTTAGTCGATGGCATCAGTGAAAAAGAGGCGCTGCTCGAGCTGCTCGACTTTATCGGCAACCGACCACTTGTGGGCTATCACATTCGTTACGATAAAAAGATCTTAGACCTTGCTTGTCTGCGGCAACTTGGCTTCCCACTTCCTAACCCACTGATCGAGGTCAGTCAGATTTATCACGATAAGTTGGAACGACATTTGCCGAATGCCTATTTCGACTTAAGTCTGGATGCCATTTGTAAACACCTCGAACTTCCTATCCAAGACAAACACGACGCTTTGCAAGACGCGATTTCTGCCGCTTTGGTCTTTGTCCGCTTAACGAAAGGCGATTTACCCAACCTAACCGCGCCGTATACATAAAAATCAGTTGACCTAGCTCCCAGAAATACTTTTGTTTCAGCGATTTCCCGGCGCTTCCATCACTCTCATCCTAAAGTCTAATTGTGGAAATACGCGCGGTGACTGACAGTTATAAGCACAACGTCGTCATTACCACGACCAAGTTATTTAGAACCAAAAAACAGCCCTACAAAAATATATTCAAAATCTTATCTAGATTGGTGTAAGGCCGAGAAATAAGGCACAAGGAGAGAAGCCATGAGCGAAGCCCACGTTTATCCGGTAAAAGAAAATATTAAAACTCATACACACGCGGATAATGATACTTACTTAGCCATGTATCAGCAGTCGGTAACCGATCCAGAGGGCTTCTGGAACGAACACGGCAAAATCGTTGATTGGATCAAACCTTTCACCAAAGTAAAAAGCACTTCTTTCGACACTGGCCATGTTGATATTCGCTGGTTTGAAGATGGCACACTGAACGTCTCGGCTAACTGTATTGACCGTCATCTTGCAGAACACGGGGATAACGTCGCCATCATTTGGGAAGGCGATGATCCAGCCGACGACAAAACACTCACTTTCAACGAACTGCACAAAGAAGTGTGTAAATTCTCCAACGCATTGAAAGAGCAAGGCGTACGCAAGGGCGACGTAGTGTGTCTATACATGCCAATGGTGCCAGAAGCCGCTGTGGCTATGCTCGCTTGTACCCGTATTGGTGCGGTTCACACCGTAGTATTTGGCGGTTTCTCACCAGAAGCACTATCCGGCCGTATCATCGACTCTGACGCTAAAGTCGTGATCACCGCAGACGAAGGCGTACGTGGCGGACGCGCTGTTCCACTGAAAAAGAACGTGGATGAAGCACTAACCAACCCAGACGTAAAAACCATCAATAAAGTCGTCGTGCTTAAACGTACAGGTGGTGATGTTGAATGGCATGAACACCGTGATGTTTGGTGGCACGAAGCAACAGCCAACATTTCTGACGTTTGCCCACCAGAAGAGATGAAAGCCGAAGACCCGCTGTTCATCCTCTACACATCTGGCTCGACAGGTAAACCTAAAGGCGTACTACATACTACAGGCGGTTACCTCGTCTACGCGGCAATGACCTTTAAATATGTCTTCGATTATCAACCAGGTGAAACCTTCTGGTGTACCGCGGATGTGGGCTGGATTACAGGCCATACTTACCTAATTTATGGTCCACTAGCGAACGGGGCCAAAACCATTCTGTTTGAAGGTGTTCCAAACTACCCAAGCACGGCTCGTATGAGTGAAGTGGTTGATAAGCACCAAGTGAACATTCTCTACACTGCGCCAACCGCTATTCGTGCACTAATGGCAAAAGGTAACGAAGCGGTAGCAGGGACATCTCGTTCAAGCTTACGTGTGATGGGTTCAGTAGGTGAGCCTATCAACCCTGAAGCGTGGGAGTGGTACTACAAAACGATTGGTAACGAGAGCTCGCCTATCGTTGATACTTGGTGGCAAACAGAGACCGGCGGTATCTTAATTGCACCACTACCAGGCGCAACAGACTTAAAACCAGGCTCAGCAACTCGACCATTCTTCGGAGTCCAACCTGCACTGGTTGATAACATGGGCAACATCATTGAAGAAACCGCAGCAGAAGGTAACTTGGTGATCCTTGATTCATGGCCAGGTCAGATGCGTACTGTTTATGGCGACCACGAACGCTTTGAACAGACCTACTTCTCAACCTTCAAGGGAATGTACTTTACTAGTGATGGGGCTCGTCGTGACGAAGACGGTTACTACTGGATCACGGGCCGTGTTGATGACGTACTAAACGTGTCGGGTCACCGCATGGGTACCGCTGAAATAGAATCGGCTCTTGTCGCACATCATAAAATTGCTGAGGCCGCTATTGTGGGCATTCCGCATGATATCAAAGGCCAAGCTATCTACGCTTACATTACCTTGAACGATGGTGAATTCCCGTCAGCAGAGCTACACAAAGAAGTGAAAGATTGGGTGCGTAAAGAGATTGGTCCAATTGCAACACCAGATGTACTGCACTGGACGGATTCCTTACCGAAGACTCGTTCTGGTAAGATCATGCGTCGAATCCTGCGTAAAATTGCAACGGGTGATACCAGCAACCTCGGAGACACATCAACGCTTGCCGATCCGAGCGTTGTAGATAAACTTATCGCAGAGAAAGCAGAATTGGCATAAATTCAACCAACTGTTTTAAAAGCACTTTAAAAACCGCCATCACTCATGGCGGTTTTTTGCTTTAGTGCACAAATTGGCCACACAAAAAATATGGCAATTATGTTGTTTTTGTTAACTTGGTTACAGAAACGAGAGTGGCTATTAGGAGATTAGACCAGTAAATTGCTGCTAATTGCTATGAATTAGCTATAATCTTGGTCGATTTTTTAAAATTTGCTCGGTTTTAACAAAAAAATCGTGCTGAACTATCGTATATTTGGGAATATAAACGTTCCACTCACGATAAGGGAAGATAGCAACACAATGTCTGCAAAGTCACGGATTCTTGTTCTAAACGGACCAAATCTTAATCTATTGGGTCTGCGCGAACCGACACACTATGGTCACAGTACCTTAGCTCAAGTTGTGGATACTCTTACAGAGCAAGCCCATAACGCTGGGGTAGAACTGGAACACCTACAATCAAATCGTGAGTACGAACTGATTGAAGCCATTCACGCTGCCTATGGCAAGATTGACTTCATCATCATCAATCCAGCGGCTTTCACTCATACTAGTGTGGCGCTGCGAGATGCATTACTTGGCGTCGCCATCCCATTTATTGAGGTGCACTTATCAAATGTGCACGCACGTGAACCATTCCGTCATCACTCTTATCTGTCAGATAAAGCAGAGGGTGTGATTTGCGGTTTAGGCGCACAAGGTTATGAATTTGCTCTGTCTGCAGCGATCAATAAGCTACAGGCAAAGTAACCCTAACACTCTGCAACCCTACGAGGGTTGTCTTAATCACAAGATAAAAGAGAAAGAAAAGATGGATATTCGTAAAATCAAGAAGCTAATTGAGTTAGTTGAAGAGTCTGGCATTGCTGAGCTAGAGATCTCTGAAGGTGAAGAGTCAGTGCGCATCAGCCGTCATGGCACTGCAGCCCCTCAAGCACCAATTCACTACGCAGCAGCTCCAGCGGCGGCACCTGCTCCAGTAGCAGCGGCACCAGTAGCGGAAGCGCCAGCAGTAGAAGCTCCAGCAGCAACACCTGCAGGTCACCAAGTTCTTTCTCCAATGGTTGGTACTTTCTACCGCTCTCCAAGCCCAGACTCTAAAGCATTCGTAGAAGTAGGTCAGAAAGTAAATGCTGGCGATACTCTATGTATTGTTGAAGCAATGAAAATGATGAACCAAATCGAAGCGGACAAATCTGGCGTTGTTACAGCAATCCTAGCTGAAGACGGCCAACCAGTTGAATTCGACCAACCTCTTGTTGTAATCGAATAAGCGGGGCTTGCCTTATGCTAGACAAAGTAGTCATCGCGAACCGAGGTGAAATTGCACTTCGTATTCTTCGCGCTTGTAAAGAATTAGGTATTAAGACCGTCGCTGTTCACTCAACAGCGGACCGCGATCTTAAGCACGTACTACTCGCAGACGAAACCGTATGTATCGGCCCTGCTCGTGGTATCGACAGCTACCTAAACATTCCACGCATCATTTCTGCAGCAGAAGTGACTGGTGCTGTGGCTATCCACCCAGGTTACGGCTTCCTGTCTGAGAACGCAGACTTCGCAGAGCAAGTTGAGCGCAGTGGTTTCATCTTCGTTGGTCCAAAGGCAGACACTATCCGCCTAATGGGCGATAAAGTATCTGCTATCAATGCAATGAAGAAAGCAGGCGTTCCTTGTGTACCGGGTTCTGACGGCCCTCTAGACAATGACGAAGAGAAAAACAAAGCATTTGCTAAGCGCATTGGTTACCCAGTAATCATCAAAGCATCTGGCGGCGGCGGCGGTCGTGGTATGCGTGTTGTACGAGCAGAGAAAGACCTTATCCAAGCCATTGCAATGACACGTGCTGAAGCAAAAGCGGCGTTCAACAATGACATGGTTTACATGGAGAAATTCCTAGAAAACCCTCGTCACGTTGAAGTTCAGGTTATTGCTGACGGTCAAGGCGGCGCAATCCACCTTGGTGAGCGTGACTGTTCAATGCAACGTCGTCACCAAAAAGTAGTGGAGGAAGCTCCAGCACCTGGTATCACCGAAGAAATGCGTAAGTACATCGGTGAACGCTGTACTCGTGCATGTATCGAGATCGGTTACCGCGGCGCAGGTACGTTTGAATTCCTATACGAGAACGGTGAGTTCTACTTCATCGAAATGAACACTCGTATTCAGGTAGAGCACCCAGTAACAGAGATGGTTACTGGCATCGACCTAATCAAAGAACAGCTTCGTGTTGCAGCGGGTCAGCCTCTGTCATTCACTCAAGATGATATTAAGATCCGTGGCCATGCGATTGAGTGTCGTATCAACGCAGAAGACCCTGAGCGCTTCCTACCATCTCCGGGTAAGATCGAGCGTTTCCACGCTCCTGGCGGTATGGGTGTACGTTGGGAATCTCATATCTACACAGGCTACACAGTACCACCTCATTACGATTCAATGATTGGTAAACTGATCACTTACGGTGAGAACCGTGATGTAGCGATTGCACGTATGAAGAACGCACTGGGTGAGATGATCATCGAAGGCATCAAAACTAACGTACCACTGCAATTCTCCATCATGAATGACGAAAACTTCCAACACGGTGGTGCAAACATCCACTACCTAGAGAAGAAGCTTGGCTTACAATAAACCTAAGCAAACGTCTTAAAAAATGCCCACTCCCGTGGGCATTTTTGTTTTATATGTACGCGAACGGCTCAACATATAAATCGGCTTATTTGGGTATATACTCAAACAAATCGTAGAGTTCTGGTAAACTCTGCGCCACTTCATTCACTTTAAGAGCAAAAACCAATGCCTTGGATTCAAATCAAACTCAACGCGACCAATGAAAACGCTGAGCAAATCGGCGATATGCTAATGGAAGAGACTGGCGCGCTGTCTGTTACATTCTTAGACGCGCAGGATACACCTGTATTCGAACCTCTACCTGGCGAAACTCGCTTATGGGGCGATACTGATATTCTGGCACTGTATGATGCAGAAGCAGACACTAACTTCATCATCGACCAAATTAAAGCGAGCAATATGCTGGCTGACAATTTTGCTTACAAAGTAGAACAGCTTGAAGATAAAGACTGGGAACGCGAATGGATGGAAAACTTCCACCCAATGAAATTTGGTGAACGCTTATGGATTTGTCCAAGCTGGCGCGACATTCCAGATCCTGACGCTGTTAATGTTATGTTGGATCCAGGCCTTGCATTCGGTACGGGTACTCACCCTACAACAGCACTTTGTCTTGAGTGGCTAGAAAGCATGGACTTAAGCGGTAAGACCGTTATCGACTTCGGTTGTGGCTCAGGTATTCTTGCGATCGCAGCGATCAAACTGGGCGCTGAAAAAGTGATAGGGATCGACATTGATCCTCAAGCCCTGCTTGCTTCAAAAGACAATGCTGAGCGTAATGGCGTTGCAGACAAACTAGAAGTTTACTTACCGCAAAATCAACCAGAAGGTCTCGTCGCTGACGTCGTTGTGGCCAACATCCTTGCGGGACCTTTACGTGAACTTGCACCTATCATCAAAGGACTAGTTAAGCCAAATGGCGACCTCGCTATGTCCGGCGTATTAGACACTCAAGCTGAAGATGTTGCGAACTATTACCGTGACGAGCTTCACATTGACCCAATTGTTGAGCAAAGTGAATGGTGTCGCATCTCTGGTCGTAAGCAAGGCTAGACAAGGTTTTCAGAGCTAATTGTTTGAAATTCATACAATTTACAAAAACAATTTGTAAATGCTCAAATATTAGTCTTTTCACGCAGTGAAAAAATGCGTAAAATGCGCGCCCTTGCTGGTACAGAACTGTGATGACGTTTTGAAAATCGGAAACTATCAACTTAAGAACAATCTAATCGTAGCCCCTATGGCTGGTGTAACGGATAGACCGTTTCGCGAGTTGTGTCTTCGCTATGGTGCGGGAATGGCCGTCAGTGAAATGATGTCTGCTAACCCAAAACTATGGGGAACGTCAAAGTCGAAACAGCGCATGGTACACGAGGGCGAATCGGGCATTCGCTCTGTACAGATTGCGGGTTCCGATCCACAGCTTATGGCGGACGCAGCTCAATTCAGTGTTGAGAACGGTGCACAAATCATCGACATCAACATGGGCTGCCCGGCAAAAAAAGTGAATAAGAAGCTAGCGGGCTCTGCTCTGCTTCAATACCCAAACATTATCGAAGAGATTTTGAAAGCGGTCGTGAATGCAGTGGACGTTCCTGTAACGTTAAAGACTCGAACTGGCTGGGATACAGACAACAAGAACTGTGTCCAGATCGCTAAATTAGCCGAAAACTGCGGCATACAAGCTCTTGCTCTGCATGGCAGAACGAAAGCATGTATGTACAAAGGTGAGGCCGAATATGACAGCATTAAAGCGGTAAAAGAGGCGATTTCAATTCCGGTTATCGCGAACGGTGATATCGATAGCCCGGAGAAAGCCAAATTTGTACTGGAGTACACCGGTGCGGACGCTTTAATGATTGGACGCCCTGCCCAGGGTCGTCCTTGGATTTTCCAGGAAATCCATCACTATTTGGAAAACGGCACCACAATGGAGGAACTTCCAACTGAGGAAGTGAAAACCATTATGCTTGGTCATGTAAATGCTCTGCATGAGTTTTATGGGGAGTTCTTAGGTCCACGTATCGCGCGCAAGCACGTTGGGTGGTACCTGAAAGAGCATGAACAGGCAAGTGAGTTTCGCCGTACCTTCAACGCTATCGACGCAGCTCCGCTGCAAATTGAGGCGTTAGAAGGTTATTTTGATAACGTTGCATCATAATTAAGAGAAGAGCTAGACCGAATATGTTCGAACAAAATCTGACTTCAGAAGCATTAACAGTAACTACAGTAACGTCACAAGACCAGATTACTCAGAAGCCTTTACGTGACTCTGTTAAAGCGTCTCTTAAAAACTACCTTGCTCAACTAAACGGCCAGGAAGTAACAGAACTATACGAATTAGTTCTAGCTGAAGTTGAACAGCCACTACTAGATACTATCATGCAGTACACTCGCGGTAACCAAACTCGCGCAGCAACTATGATGGGTATCAACCGCGGTACTCTTCGCAAGAAACTTAAGAAATACGGCATGAACTAAGACCGTTTTTCAAAAAGTATTTGGAACAAGCCGTTACCTTTTTAGGTAACGGCTTTTCTTTATCTACTAAAACACTACGAATAACGCTCACTTTGTTCAGTATTACCAACTGGCTTTAAGATAACTACTGCTGAGCCAAACAATAGCAAAGCCACGAAAGCGACCCATTCATTGCCTACAGAATACGCGAAGCCCGCCAAGGCAGACCAAATCGCGACACCAAAGTGCATCATACTCATTCCAAAAGACATCAGCACACCTCGATATTCATCAGATAAGCTTGCGATATGTGCTTGTAATGCCGGAGAACCAACCCCTCCAGCGAGAGACCAGAGCACTAGAGCTGGAAGATAAGCGGTCACCGTACTCATCTCATTTGAGAACACCCATGCACTACAAGGTATGCACACCATTAAGGCCACTCGCATAACGGCTCGAGAGCTACCAAGCCAGCGAGAAGCTCTTGCCACGCACATATTTCCAACCACACTCACGATCCCTAGAGCTGCATAAATAGCGCCCACCCAACCGAGCGCCAAATCGCTGGTATCTCGAATATGAAGGCCTATCAGGTTAAATACACCAATACCTCCCCCTAGAGCTAAACACATCGCTAAAATCGCCCTAAACGCGCCAGGAACATGAATTACACCTGTTATAGGTGGCAGAGCATCTGACATTTGGGACTCATCATGCTGGTCATTCATGAACACTACGCTCATAGCACTGACAAGAAGAGCCGCAACGCCCAAAATAATAAAAGCGGCACGCCATGATAAAAGCTGGGTCAACAATGCTCCGATCGCAGGGCTAGTTATCATACCTAGCGTTAATCCCGCCTGAACCATCACAATTTGACGCATCGCTCTATTACCCTTCGCGTCTCCCGCTAACGCGAATGCAATTGGTAACATGCCTGCACTTGCAATACCAGTGATCACTCGAGTTGCAATAGCAAGTTCAAAATCATGAACTATGCCCGTCGTAATAGACGCAACCCCAAATACAAAGCAAGCAGGCACCATGATACGAATACGCCCAACTCGGTCTGATAAACGGCCCAAGTAAGGAGCGCAAATTGCTATGGCTAAACTATATGCTGTAATAAATAAGGTCACCTGACTCGGTTGAACACTTAAATCATTTCCGATAGGTTCAAGAATAGATCCAAGCATCAACTCATCAGCACCAACAAGAAAAGCAACGAGAAATAGGATCATGGACTGCATCATAGCTCCACCTCCTGTTCTGTTTCCGATTCAGCACAAGTGAGCAACGAAATATCTAAAACTCTATCAGGCCAAGATTGCAAAAATGCCTTCTCATGAGATACTACAATCACTCTACCGGAAAAGCGCTGGAGAGCCTCTTTAAGCGCATTTTTACTGTTGCTATCCAAATGTGTTGTTGGTTCGTCCAACAGCAAAACATTGCATTTCTGAACCGATAAACAACACAGTTTCACCCGAGTTTGCTCACCACCGCTCAATGTATCTAAGTGGCGCTGCGTCTTATCCCCCGTGATCCCAAAGCGAGCTAATAGCTTGCGTGACTCTTTGCTTGAGATTGTTGGCGCACAAGAGCACAGCTCCTGTTCAGGCGTGTTCTGAGGATGGCGCCAAGACAAATCTTGAGAAAAATAACCAATCATTGCACCTTTTGCCAATACCACCTCACCAGAGAGTGGCTCGATCTCCCCCATCAGGGTTTTAAGTAAGGTCGACTTACCTACGCCGTTAAAGCCAGCAACAACCAACTTTTCCCCGCGCGCTAACGTGATATTAAATACTGGAAGCAGAGGCTGCTGATAACCGATCATCAACGCTTTTGCGTCAATCACATTCGGTTGCCCAATGGGCTGGTAAGCAAAGTCAAACATCGATACTTTCTCTACATTATTCAGTTGAATACGTTCGATTTTATCCAGTTTTTTCTTACGCCCTTTAGCAAGACTCGCGTTAACTCCAGCGCCATTTTTGGCAATAAATTGCTCTAACTTTCGAATTTCATTTTGCTGAGCCTTATATTGCTTTTCTATCAAAGCACCATCGTGATGCTTTTGCTGCATTGCTTTGACATAAGTGCCGCTGTATTTTCGAACCGTTTGATAATCAATATCACAAATACTGGTCGCTACTTGATTAAGGAAATCAACATCATGAGAAACCAGTAAAACTGTGCCAATGTAATCATTGAGAAACGTGACTAGCCATTCAATGTGCGGAGCATCAAGATAGTTTGTCGGCTCATCAAGAATTAACACATCGGGGTTGCGAAGTAACAACCTGCCTAAAAGGACTTTGTGTCTTTGACCGCCACTTAGCGAGACAAGCGGTGTATCTAAGCCAAATTGATAAATGCCAAGACCTACAGCAACTTGTTCAATTTTGGTATTAATTGCATAGAAGTTTTCATCTTCTAAATATGCCTGTAGCCGAGCGACTTGGCTTAAAAGAGATGTAGAGTGAGACTCGGTCATCGCATGATACAAAGTCCAAAGCTTTTGCTCTGCAGCGTATAAACTCTCAAAAGAGCCCTTTAAACACTCATGAACTGTCAGCACATTATCGATCTTAAAATGTTGTTCTAAATACCCCACCTCAAGGTTTGGTAACCATTCAATGCAGCCCTTATCTGCAGATAATTCACCGAAAAGCAGTTTCAATAAGGTGCTTTTTCCAACACCATTCGCTCCGGTGATACCTATTTTCTCTCCCACGTTAATACGAAAGGTCACGTTGTTGTATAACGTCTTATCAGCTATCTGATAAGACAAATTTTTAACTTGTAAAATACTCATGTTTTCAACCAAATAAAAAAGGGCCGGTGATCAATACCGGCCCTTATTTCAATACTGGGTAATGCTTTGTAGCTGCTTAACAGATACAAAAAGGCCGATGATGAAATATCACCGGCCATCTCTTCTCTTTTATCAGGTGTACAAGCTCCTGCGTATAACTTCAGCGAAGCTACCCACACATAAAACACCTGATGAAGATTAATTTAAGACTCCGAGCAACACTTCATCGCGTTTTTTGCACGGAGTTCAGCCTTCTTACAAAGCTTTTAAACAAGAGATATAACATGATTTACTGTCGAAAAAACATTCGATGTGAAGCGTACACTTTTAGAATAAAAAGTACCAGATAATTATTAAAACTATCGTGACTTACACGAAGGTCCAGTGAAAGAAGACTTTTCCTCAGTCAATGTGCCAGGTGAACTGCTTACTCAGCAAACACAGCTATGAAAGCACCTATACCGCTCACGTTATACGTACGTAGTGGTGGCTTTGAAGGTTGGAGAGGGTTAGAGGGAAGAAGTAGCGAATATACTTTAAGACACTGGCTTAAATAGATCGACAAAACAAAATCCATGTTTGGAAAGTTTTAAATGCGCTGAGTTTATATTAATAAGCGCCTATGGCTAAATCAAAACATCTAAAGCAGAGAAATCTTCCCCCGAAAATAACATAACCTAGTAAATAAATTTTCCAGGTAATAATAAAGGAAGCTTTGGTAAGTTAAGCACAGGGGCTCAAAACTAGCGCTCGAGACTGCAGAAACCACACAAAACTGCGTTCCACTTCACTCATAACAGGGCTTAGAAAGCATCGCCAGAGGGAAGCCGTCCTCTCGATACAAGGTTTCAATATGAAAGTGGGTTTAAGGTAAGTCGGGGAACCAAAACGAAAAAAGCCCCAGTCTTTCGACTGGGGCTTAATATAAGTGGCGGAGTGGACGGGACTCGAACCCGCGACCCCCGGCGTGACAGGCCGGTATTCTAACCAACT
>NZ_JAWOUB010000019.1:0-86156 GCF_033339195.1 Vibrio sp. 811 | reverse complement strand
GAGCTGAGCTTCAGCGTTTCTGGCAACAGCAACATTCAAGTGGCGATCGTCAATGGCATTGCTACGTTCACTCCAACTGCGGACTGGAACGGCTCTGAAGCGTTGACCTTTACGGCTACCGATCCAAGCGGCGAGAGCGTTAGCCAAACGGTGAACTTTACGGTTGCGCCAGTGGCGGACATCGTGGCAGACAAAGCGACGGTTATGGAAGACACGCCGACCATCATTAAGGTCTTAGGTAACGACACGTTCGAAGGCAACGACAAAGTGGTGTCGCTCGATACCAATAACGGTCCAGCGAACGGCACGGTCTCGGTCAACCCGGATGGCAGCGTCACTTACACGCCAAACGACAACTACCACGGCACAGACAGCTTCACCTACATCGTTACCTCGGGTGGGGTATCGGAGTCCACCACGGTGAACGTCGATGTGACGCCAGTCAATGACAAGCCTGACAGTGAGGACTTTACGCATGTGACTGACAAGCCTGTGACGCAAGTTGTATTTGATACTGATACGAAACCTTTAGGTGATGGCGACTCTCAGGATCATATAGCGGATATTGAAGATGACTTAAATGGCAACGACTTGCATGTGCAGATTACTGAACTACCGACCTCAGGAACATTGTTCTTCAGAGATAACAACGGTGAACTGCATGAAATAAAAGAAGTCAGTGACACTCTTTATGAAAAAGATAGCCTTTACTATGAAGCTGATAATGTGGGTTTCTTATTAGGTATCAAGGATCGCCCAGATACACCAAATAGTTCCGAGTCTACAACAGATTTCAATAATTGGGGGCTAAGTGAGGACGGAGGTCCATCACACTCCCGTACTGAGCATTTAGTTAATGGTTCCTCCATCACTATATCTTCTGATAGTGGTGAACTTGCTCAATACAACCGCCAAGTGTCACATATCGGAAACGGTATTGCTGACAATGATGGGCAGGGTATTGAGAAAGGCGAGACAATTACGATCGATTTGTCTAATAACCCTGTGGGCAGCGTAAACCTTGGCTTAGATGGATTAGGTGGATTGTTTGATTACGGTGATGACAACGCTGCGCTTATTACGGTTACGTATTTAGATTCAAATAATATCGAACAGACTCAAACGTTCGAGTTCTTGAAGCCTGAAGGCAACTTCATGCTATTCCAAGAAACAAGCGTTGGTTTTGGGCAGGAACTAGCTCTTCCTGAAGGTTCGGTCATTACTCAGTTAGATTTTTCTACGAAAAATGAAGGGAACTGGGAGTTACGTTATGTAGAAGGTATTCCTGCCGGAGATAGCTTTGGATATGTGGCAGTCGATTCTGAAAGTGGAGTTAGTGATCCGTCTACGGTCAATATCGTTAACGAAATACTAGATGGTAATGTTGCGGAAAATGGACCTGTGGTGGAGAGCATTGCAGGTGTTACTGTTGTTGAGGGTGACGATGTCACGTTTTCTGTTTCTCTAAATAACGCGACAGATCAGACCGTTAAGTATCAAGTGGATTTCTCTGCAGAGGGTTCTAGTGTGAGCTCTCAAGACATTGATTTGTCGAACGCAACTTTTACTAATGGCGTGAAGTATTTGGGTGGATACCTTATTGTTCCAGCCGGAGTGAATGGCTTTGAGATTACCATTCCAAGTATTGATGATCAGTTGGTTGAATCAACAGAGAGTCTTGTGATTAAAGTCGGAGATGTATCTGGCGTTGGCTATATTGATGATAATGATGTTCCGCCAGCAGTTCAAAGCAACGAAATTTCCGGATTAGAAGACGAAGCTATTGTTATAACACTAGAACATTTAGGCATCGTTGATAGTAGTATAAGTGTTGAGTTTGACACTTCTGCTCTAAATGGCTCACTGCAAGTGAAAGGTTCTGATGGTTGGGAAGCGGTTTCTGGCAGTGTACTCGCTTCTGATATCCAAAATGGTCTTGTTCGTTATGTTCCTGCTGAACATGAGTCTGGTGCAAATGTTTTCGATAAAGACGGTGTTGGGAACGGCTTGGATACTTACGAGCAGATTCATTTCACTGTTAGTGATGGCAATTCTTCTGCTTCAGGTACGTTGAGTATCGACATAGAGCCTGTCGCGGACCCAATTAAGATTGACCTTACTTTCGGTCCAGTAACGTCTGTACCTGTGACACTAGGCGGAAGCTGGTCTACAGACGAAGAACTTAAAGAGCTGCTTGAGGCAAGTAATTTACCAGGGCTTGACTTTGAACATGTGGTGACACAAACGTTTAATAACGGACATGTTGGTAATGACTTAATGCTAAGCGGTGACACTGAATCGCCACTGAGCTTTGTCGGAGATCAACAAGCAGGTGCGAACGTTGATGCTCAAGGCAGTGATATCTTTGTGACTGGAGGAGGTAATGATTCTATCTATGGCGGTATTGGTTCATTAGATGATCAAGCGGAGACGGACACAGTTGTTTACTCTGGCAAGTTGTCTGATTACAACTTCAACTATTACCCTGCATCTGACCACTCAGAGGTCCCGTATTGGATTGTCGAAGATAGCCGATTTATTGATACAAAAGATGTTGTTTCGAGCACTCATAAAGAGTCGGGTGACCACCTTTATGAAATTGAACAACTTATCTTCCAAGATGCCATTATCAAGCTAAATAACAACACAGGAGAGTATGTTGTACTTACAGAGCAGCAAGTCTCTTTTGAGCTGAACCTTGATCTTATCGATGTGGATGGCAGTGAGTCATTTATTAACGATAGCGTCACCTTAACGGGAATTCCTTCAGGGCTAACATTAGAGGTGAATGGCAAAACGGTTACTGAAAACAGCGATGGTTCTTACACGGTTGACCTTTCAAGTGAACCAAATCAAACCAGTCATCAACTAAGCGGTACGATTACTGTACCAGCCGATTACAATGGTTCGTTAGATTTTGATGTAACAGCGACGGCAGGAAGTGTTGAAGTTAATAACAATACTCAAATGGGAACGGACACGGCTTCTGTTTCAGTTCGAGATTATGATTTTGTTTCCGGTACGCATGGTGATAACAAGATAGCTGGATCTGATAGCAATGATGTGATTGTTGGCGATGTTCAAGGATTACAGATTGTCGAGGGGCAGGACTACAACATTGCTTTTATGCTCGATACATCAAGCAGCATGGGTTACGACGTTGGTCTAGCGCTAGGTGAGCTAAAAACAGTGTTGAATACTCTTACCGAAAGTGCTAGTGGCCCTCATTCGGGCAAAGTGAACGTTTTATTGACCACATTTGCTACTGGGAGCTCTCAGGTACTTGAATTAGATTTGAGTGCAGACAACGCAACATCGCAAATAGAGTCTACATTGGATGCAATTTTACAAATCGGTGATGGTAATACAAATTATGAAGCCGGGTTCCAATCTGCACTAGACTGGTTTGCTAATGCCGATAGTGGCGCAACAAACCTAAGTTATTTCATATCTGATGGTCAACCAAACCAAGCTACGGATAACACTACGAGTTGGTTTAGAGGTTGGGAGGGTGTCGTACTTGGCGTGTCAGAACAAAAGTTAGTGACGCTAGCGGATGTCTTGCCAAGTGATTACAGGTTTGGTGATACAGTCACATACAACAATAAAACAATCATAGATTTTCGCGGGGCGGTGTATTCGCTCTCTACTGGTGAACAGGTGGGGAGAATGTTTAACTCATATGTCTATGATGATTATGAAAATAATGTTCTATCTCAAGCGAATAACGCATATCAAGCATTGGCTGAATTTAGTGAGGTTCGTTCGATAGGTCTTGGTCGCTACTTAGATGAAGATTCGTTAGAAAACTTCGACTCTGATGGTGTAGTAAGAGCTAACATAGATGTAAACCAACTAGCAGAAGTGATCCTTGGTAAGGAAGTTTCTTTGATGCAAGGCAAAGATGAGATTAACAGCCTTGATGGAAATGACATTATTTTTGGTGATGCCATGCGTTTCGACGTCGATGGTGAGCAAGGAGTTTCCGCGCTGCAAAACTACGTAGCTTCTCAACTAGGTAAGGATGTTTCGTTGGTTACCAAAGAAGAAGTTCATCACTACATTACTGAAAACCAAGCAGAATTTGAACAGTCTCGTTATTACGACCAGGCAGATACCATCTCTGGTGGTTCAGGAGATGATATTTTGTTTGGACAAGGCGGTGACGACAAGCTGTTCGGTGGTGCAGATAATGATATTTTAATTGGTGGTTTCGGCAATGATATTTTGACAGGGGGGGACGGTGAAGACATCTTTAAATGGATTGATGTGTCCAATGAACGCGACACTGTCACTGACTTCAATAAAGATGAAGACACTCTAGACTTCTCTGATCTCTTTGATGACTTATCTAAAGATGAAATTGGAGAGCTTCTTAATGATCTTCAATCAGGTGATCATACTGGTGATGTCGGAGAGTATCACGTAGAAGTAGCACCAGATGGCAGCTCTGAGACAAACCTGAGTATTACAAAAGGTAGCTCGACATTAGACATACATTTTGACGGTGCAAGTGTTGATGATGTGACTCAAAGCTTGATTGCAAGTTTAGAGGCGCAATACAAAGATATGTAGTGGCGTTACCATTTAGGTAAAATTGAAAATCAAAAAAGGTCTAGCAATTTGCTAGACCTTTTATTTTTACGTTCTGTTTATGGTTGTGTTAGCTTTTTGGAAGTGTAGTGAAAACGGTCCATTCTTTCTTAACTTCACCCTTGTGACCAATCACTGTTGCGGTTACTCGACGGTTTAGCGCGTGACTCACTTGGTCGGTTCCTTGTGTTGCAAGCACTGTGTCTCCATAGCCCACAATGGTAACTCTATCCCCACTAATACCATTCGTCATGAGTTCTTTTCTAACGTTCTCAGCCCGGCGCTTGGATAGGTCGAGATTGTGTTCTGCAGTACCAGTACGACTAGCATAGCCCTGAATCTCGATAGACGTATTTGGGTACTCTTTCAAGAAATCAGACAACTCACGAATTTGTTGCGTAAAGATAGGGTTTATAACATCGGAATCGTTCGCAAATAGGACTCGAATTTGCATTTCTTGTGAGGAGTCGACATACGAACCGCAGCCATCGTTATCTATCTCGGCTCCTAAAGGAGTACCCGGACACAAATCGCGCTCGTTAATAACACCGTCTGAGTCATCATCTATATGATCAGCCCACTGATCGGCAATTGGCGTATCGATGTAATCATACTCATCGCCTTTATCGGATGAACTGCATGCCGAAATCATCAATGAGAGTGCAATAAGAGTTATGTGTTTCATAATTAATACTCCACTTCTTCTAGCCATTCTTGAGGCATTTCGACCCTTAATGCACTCAACAGTTGACCTGTTGCGTTCATCACTCGATATTTGGCGTACTGCTCTGCGTATTTAGAATCTAAGTAGTCTTTACGCGCCTCAAAGAGCTCGTTTTCAGTGTTCAATAGATCAAGCAGTGTTCGTTTACCGATGCGATATTGCTTCTCGTAAGCAATTACGGTCTCAGACGCAGAGTCTACATGATCTGATAGAAACTCTTTTTGTTGTAATGTTAAATCAAGCGCACTCCAAGAAAGTCTTAACCCTTCTTCAACATTGCGATAGGCACCTTCACGCAAGTCTTTTGCTTTATTTAGCTGGTAGGCGAAGTTTTCTGAGTTCGCTGCATCACTGCCGCCATTGAATAGGTTGTAGCGTAGGCGCAGCATGGCAAGTGTCTCATCACTGCGACCTTTTAAACCATCAGCGTCGTCACGCCATGTTTGCGAAGCTTCAATGGAAATGGTTGGGTAGTTAACACCTTTAGACTGTTTGTATTGAAACTTAGCCGAGTCTACGTCTGCGAGTGCGACTTGAATAACGGGGTGCAGTTCAAATGCCAAGCCTACCGCTTCATCAATTGTGTACGGAATAAAGTTTTGGTCCGCTCTCGGAAAGATTAGCCCTTGCGGTGTTTGACCGACTAAACGAGTGAACATCGTGTGAGAGTCATACAGGTTATTTTGAGCAGCGGCTAAGTTGCCGTGTGCTTTTGCCAAACGTGCTTCTACTTGCGTTAAGTCAGCGGTAGAGCCGATACCCGAGTTGACTCGTTTTTTAATGTCATCGTAGATATCTTTGTGAACAGCCAGGTTGTTTTCAGACAGCTTGAGTATTTCGTAAGCTTTTACAGCGTCTAGATACACTTTGGTGACTTCAAGTGCTTTATCCGATGCGTCGGCCAAAAGTTGAAATCTTACTGATTCAGCGTCCGCTGCAGTTCGGTCGATATCATTAAGAGTCGCACTGCCGTCCCAGATAAGTTGGGTTAGTGTCACCGATGCTTCTTTTCGAGTGTAATCTGTATCTCCACGTCCCACCTCGTCAGAAGGGTCTAATCCTTCATACCCAATACCCGCATCTAGATCAATAGAGGGCAAGTAAGCACCCGAAGATGCTTCATTTACGTATTTTCGGCTCGTAAATTCATTAAATGCACTCTTAATGTCAGGGTTGTTTTTTAACGTCAATGCCACGGCTTGCTCTAAAGTTTGACCGAAAACGGGTATAGACACCATTAAACTACAGCAGCAAGCAATATTTAGTCGGTTCCATTTCACGGTATTTCTCCTAAAAATTCGTGTTGCTTTTTGCTATTTCATCTCATAACTGAGACGAAACATCATAAATAACAGTGCTTGAGTAAGGGATTTATCAACCTACTGTTAAAACAAAGCTTTTGTTTCAAAAATCCAAGATTTCGCCTTTTAAAACCTTAGCACATATGTCGAATGTTGCTTAGCAACATAGCAAGTTTAGCTCGGAGAAAAGCTTGAATTCTTAATATCATAGCGTTTCACGGCCTGTGTCACTCTGCGCTTTTTTGTAACTCTGCCCCTAGAGTTATCAAACGTCCTACAAGCTACACATACAACGAAAATATGATGATTTTGACTAAACTATAGACGTAAATGTAGGGGTGACAAACTTTTGACTTGGTTTGAAGTGGGGCGAGGTAGATATGGAACGTGTAACTTTTAGCTCATTGGCGGGCAACATTGTCGTTATCGGGTTGGACGGGGAGATTAGGACTTTAGGTCAGGGTCAACTACCTCAACCAGGAGAGTTAATAATCGATGAAGTATCAGATACTTCTGAACTTGTTATCGAGCAGGTGACACCACAAGGAAGTTCAATAAATGTAACTGATGATATCACTGCGTTAATTGAAGCAATTGCGAGTGGGGAAGACCCGACTGAGCTGGGTGAAGAGTTTGAACCTGCTGCAGGTGAAGGAAACGGGTCTAGCCCACAGAATACGGGAGCTATAGATCGCACAGGTGCTGAATTACTCGCTAGTACCAATTTTGAGACAGTGGGAACTGACGGAACAGGATTTTCAAGTACTCAGGTAGAGACGCTACTCGATATTCTCCAAATACAACCACCAGAACCAACAGCAACCCCCATTCCTGCAACGATAATTGTTCAGGAAATATCCAGTCCGACTATCAACGAAGGTGATCAGGTTGTATTCGATATTACTTTAAACCAAGCAACAGAGGACAATACTGATGTCACTTTGTCGCTACTTGATGGCACCGCAACTGGCGGTTCAACTGACGAGAGCGGAAGTGACTACGTTAATGAGCGTGTTCTCATAACATTTTCTGATGGTACAACGGAAGAAATCTTGGTTGATGATAACGGTACTTTTACAGTCTCGGTCCCATTAGGTGAAAGCGGGTTTACGGTTTCTCTCGACTCTATAGATGACTCTATATTCGAAGGCCCAGAAACGTTTACGCTTTCTGGCACAACAGAAGAACAAAATACACCTGCAACCGGGGTGGCAACCATTGTTGATGATGGTAGTGGGCCAGGTTTAAGTCCTGATGATGATCGCCCAACGGTAACGATGAGCGATGCAGGGATAGTTAATGAGGGTGAAACGGCTAGCTTTAAAGTGTCGTTATCTAATCCATCAGCTATAGATGTTGAGGTTGAACTGACTCTTAACTTAGGTGACACCGAAGCCGGTGACTTAGGTCTCTTAGAATACAACACGGGAAGTGGCTGGGTTGCAGTGCCAAATGATGGTGTGGTGACGGTGCCAGCCGGGCAAACTGAGTTTGATGTGCGTATCGCTTCCATTGATGACACCGTTTATGAAGGCCCTGAAGATTTCAGTGTGACGGTAACTGGCATTGGGGCGGTGCAAGGCAGCGATACCGGTACGGCGACGATAGTGGATGACGGCAGTGGTCCGGGCCCTGATCCGGATGATGACCGTCCAAGTGTGACTATTACCGATGCTGGCACCATTAATGAGGGTGAGACAGCGAACTTCACAGTCTCCTTATCGAACGCGTCTGAAGCGGAAACGCAGGTGGAACTGGGTCTTAATCTCGGCGATACCGAAGTTG
The DNA here is from genome assembly GCF_033339195.1 of Vibrio sp. 811. NCBI lineage: Bacteria > Pseudomonadati > Pseudomonadota > Gammaproteobacteria > Vibrionales > Vibrionaceae > Vibrio > Vibrio sp. 811. The sequence goes on along the minus strand of NZ_JAWOUB010000019.1, from coordinate 77,753 downwards.
GAGATTTGGGCACCCTAGAATACAACACGGGAAGCGGTTGGGTCACAGTGCCAAACGATGGCGTGGTGACGGTGCCAGCCGAGCAAACCGAATTTGATGTGCGTATTGCTTCTATTGATGACACCGTTTATGAAGGCCCTGAAGATTTCAGTGTGACGGTGACTGGCATTGGCGCAGTGCAAGGCAGCGATACGGGAACGGCAACGATAGTGGATGATGGCAGTGGTCCGGGCCCTGATCCGGATGATGACCGTCCAAGTGTGACTATTACCGATGCTGGCACTATTAATGAGGGTGATACGGCGAACTTCAAAGTGACGCTATCGAATGCCTCCGAGTCCACTGTTCAAGTCGAGCTAGGCCTCAACTCGGGTGACACTGAAGCCGGTGACTTAGGTACCTTAGAATACAACACGGGAAGCGGTTGGGTTGCAGTGCCAAACGATGGCGTGGTGACGGTGCCAGCAGGGCAAACCGAGTTTGATGTGCGTATCGCTTCCATTGATGACGCGGTGTACGAAGGCCCAGAAGATTTCAGCGTGACGGTGACTGGCATTGGGGCAGTGCAAGGCAGCGATACGGGAACGGCAACGATAGTGGATGACGGTAGTGGTCCAGGACCTGATCCCGATGATGACCGCCCAAGCGTGACTATGACCGATGCTGGCATTATTAATGAAGGTGATACGGCGAACTTCAAAGTGACGCTATCGAATGCCTCCGAGTCCACTGTTCAAGTCGAGCTAGGCCTAAACTTGGGTGACACTGAAGCCGGTGACTTAGGTACCTTAGAATACAACACGGGAAGTGGTTGGGTTGCAGTGCCAAACGATGGTGTGGTGACGGTGCCAGCCGGGAAAACCGAGTTTGATGTGCGCATTGCTTCTATTGATGATGCCGTTTATGAAGGCCCTGAAGATTTCAGTGTGACAGTAACCGGCATCGGGGCGGTGCAAGGCAGTGATACGGGTACAGCAACGATTGTGGATGATGGCAGTGGCCCGGGCCCTGATCCGGATGATGACCGTCCAAGTGTGACTATTACCGATGCTGGCACGATTAATGAGGGTGATACGGCGAACTTCAAAGTGACGCTATCGAATGCCTCCGAGTCCACTGTTCAAGTCGAGCTAGGCCTAAACTTGGGTGACACTGAAGCCGGTGACTTAGGTACCTTAGAATACAACACGGGAAGTGGTTGGGTTGCAGTGCCAAACGATGGTGTGGTGACGGTGCCAGCCGGACAAACCGAATTTGATGTGCGTATCGCTTCCATTGATGACACCGTTTATGAAGGCCCTGAAGATTTCAGTGTGACAGTAACTGGCATTGGCGCGGTGCAAGGCAGCGATACGGGTACGGCAACGATAGTGGATGACGGCAGTGGTCCGGGTCCAGATCCGGACGATGACCGCCCAAGTGTGACTATTACGGATGCTGGCACCATTAATGAAGGTGAAACAGCTAACTTCAAAGTCACCTTATCGAACGCGTCTGAAGCGGAAACGCAGGTGGAACTGGGTCTTAATCTTGGCGATACCGAAGCCGGTGACTTAGGTACCTTAGAATACAACACCGGAAGCGGTTGGGTTGCAGTACCAAATGATGGCGTGGTGACCGTGCCAGCCGAGCAAACCGAATTTGATGTGCGTATCGCTTCCATTGATGACGCCGTTTATGAAGGCCCTGAAGATTTCAGTGTGACAGTAACCGGCATCGGGGCGGTGCAAGGCAGTGATACGGGCACAGCAACGATTGTGGATGATGGCAGTGGCCCGGGCCCTGATCCTGATGATGACCGTCCGGTTGTTGCGGCAATTAGTGATACAACCGTAAGCGAAGGTGAGTCTGCTACGTTGGTTGTCACTTTGAGTAACCTAAGCACTACGGATACTCTCGTTAATCTGGCACTTAATGATGGCACAGCAGAGGGAGGGGTAGATTACACCAAATCGTCTGTTACTGTTACCTATGCAGATAGTTCATCAGACGTTATCCCTGTGAACCCTGATGGTACATTTAATGTGTCCGTACCAGCTGGTGATATGACCTTTGACATTGTGATAAGTACCACCGACGATGAGCTGTTCGAAAGCGATGAAAATTTCACATTAATTGGACAGACCGAGATACAAACAACTCCGGTTACAGGCACGGTAACGATTCTTGATAACGATACAGTCAGCGTTGCCTCTATTTCTAGTGAAGTGGTTAATGAAGGTGAACCTATCATTTTTGATGTTACTTTAAGTAACCCTAGTGATAGTGAAAGTTTGGTCAATATGGTGCTCGCTGATGGTAGCGCAGAGGGGGGCATAGACTACATCAATACATCGGTTACAGTCACCTATGCGGATAACTCAACAGATGTCATTACTGTCAACGCAAACGGAACATTTGATGTTTCAGTTCCCGCGAACGACGTCTCATTCAGCGTCACAGTCAATACTATTGATGATGACCTATTCGAAGGCGCAGAGACTTTAACACTCTCGGGTAAAACTGCCACTCAAATTACATCTGCAATAGGTACAGGGACTCTTCTTGATGATGGTTCGGGGCCAGGACCTGATCCAGATGACGATCGCCCAACAGTGGCAGCGATTACCTCTACAACGGTAAACGAAGGTGATATTGCAACACTAGATGTAACGTTGAGTAATGAAAGCACCACCAACACCACTGTCAATATGATGCTGACTGACGGATCAGCAGAAGGCGGTGTGGATTACACCGACACTTCAGTAACAATTACTTATGAGAGTGGCGGCATAGAAGTCGTTACGGTAAATCCAGATGGCAGCTTTATTGTCGATGTGCCCGCAAATGATACGACTTATAGTGTTTCTGTAAGTACAACAGATGATGACTTATTCGAAGGACCTGAAACCTTTACGTTATCAGGTAACACTGATAACCAAGTTGGCTCTGTGATTGGTACCGGTACTATTGTTGATGATGGTAGTGGCCCAGGACCAGATCCTGATGATGACCGACCGACTGTAGCAGCGATTACGGATGCCATAGTTAGTGAAGGTGAGCTGGCAACGCTTGAAGTCACTTTAAGCAATGCAAGTACCACAAACACCGTTGTTAATATGACATTAGCAAATGGGACAGCTGAAGGAGGTTCGGATTATACAAATACGACAGTAACCGTTACCTACGCTGATAGTAGTACCGACGTTATTTCAGTGAACCCAGATGGTACGTTTGATGTCATTGTACCAGCTTTAGACACAACATTTAGCGTTACTATGGTGACGTTAAACGATGATATTTATGAGGGTGATGAGAACTTTACATTATCCGGTGCCACTGCTGTGCAAACAACTGCTGCGGTCGGTACCGTAACGATTAACGATGATGCAGACATACCAACTGTCACTGAAATTACGGATATTCAAGTGGTGGAAGGTAACGATGCGAAATTTAACGTTACACTGAGTAATGCAAGTGCGGTTGCGATTATGGTTAGTATGTCTCTCTTAGACGGAACCGCTGTCGCTGGAGATGATTTTAACGCTACGAGTGTGACCATTACTTATGCTGATAACACGACGGAAGTTATTGCGGTAAACCCTGATGGAACGTTTGATGTCTCCGTACCTGCGAGTGATACTAACTTTAGTGTTACGGTAAACACTGTTGAAGACCAGATTTATGAATCTTCAGAAAACTTTGTTTTAACTGGTTCGATTCAAGGGCAATCACCTGCAGTGTCAGGCCTTGGTACGATTATTGATGATGACAATACACCTCCGACAGTAGAAGACTTTGGCATTTCGGTTGACCTTAGTGTGGGAGGAGACGCTTTAATTGACTTTGCACCACATGCGCAAGACTTTGAAGATGACTTTGATCTTCAAGATGATAAAGAAACGAGCATCTGTGTCACGACGCTTCCAGACTATGGCTATCTCTATTACTTGGATGATCAGAACAATGAAGTCATATTGGACATTGGTGATGTGATTCCAGAAACTACGGAAGTCAGATATGCACTAACGGAAGATTTCTTTGATGAGCAAAGCTTTGATTCCCAAGATTTACTCGATGAATTTTCTAAAGACTTCATTGCCGATTCAGTCGATGTTAACGGTTTAAGTTTCTTTGGAGGAACCATTGATGGTAATGGTGACTTTATCAATAATGCTCAAATCAAGGTTGACTTTGCCGCTCAGCAGGTAGGTTTAGTTGTAGTGTCACCGGGCGAAACTGGCCAAGGGGATGAAATTAGTACGAGTGAGTTCATTGCCATTGAATTAGATGAAGGGCTTGAAGCTAAAGAAGCAAGGTTAAACCTAGCAAGCTTGAATGATAGGTTTAACAGTGGCGGCGCTTGGATTCAAGCATACTTTTATATGGGCGATACTCTTGTTGATATACAAACCATACAGACCAGTGACATCGTATTTACTGGTAATCAAGAAGGTTACGCTGACGTATCGCTAAGTAATGGCAGTTTTGATGAGATTCGCTTGTTCCCTGAAACAGACAGTTCAAGTGATAAAGCCAGCTTTACTCTAGTTGGTACTCAGATTACAAGTTTTAATAATGTAAACGACTCGTTTGATTACAAAGCGATTGACTCAGATGGTTTAGAAAGCGATACCACTGCAACCGTTGATATTGATTTTAACAATGTCTCTTTTGAAACAGTGACCGCTTTCGGTACACAGACTGCTTCGTTACAGCAAGAGCCTAATATCATCATGGGAACAGACCAAGATGATGTTCTTGTAGGCACCGATGGTAATGATATTCTAATTGGTGGTCTAGGTAATGATATTTTGACTGGTGGCGGAGGTGATGACATCTTCAAGTGGACAGAGATGCAATCCGCAACTGACACCGTGACGGATTTCAGTGACGGGGATCAGCTCGATTTTACCGATGTATTTGATGATATGAGTGGTACTGATATTTCCACATTACTTGATGATCTCGGCTCTGGCGATTATCACGGAAGCGTGGATGATATCACGGTGGCGGTGACTGAAAGTGGAGGTAACTCAACTCTGACCATAAATAAAGATGGACAACAGTTGGAGGTTAATTTTGACGGAGCTTCTGCTTCTGATATTGCCAATAGTTTGATTTCTAATCTTGAACAATTACGAGAGTAAATGATTCAAAATGAAAAACGGAGCGAAAGCTCCGTTTTTCATTTAGTAATGCAGTAAGTTCAGGCAATAATTAAAGCACTTTACATGCAAAACCTTTTAAGTAGAAACCTTCTGGATATGCGGTATCGGTTGGGTGGTCAGCGGCTTGTTCAAAACGCTCCACAAACTTTACTTGGCGGTTAGCGTCTACGGCTGCATCAGCGATGATTTTCTGGAACAGAACTTGATCCATCAAGCCAGAGCAAGAGTAGGTCAGTAGCGTGCCGCCCGGTTTTAGAATTTGCATTGCTAGCATGTTGATGTCTTTGTAACCACGACATGCGCCGTTTAGTTGTGCTTTGCTCTCTGCGAACTTCGGTGGGTCCATGATCACAACATCGAACTGAGTTCCTTGATCACGATACTCACGAAGCAGCTTAAACACGTCTGCATTTAGGAACACGGCACGCTTCTTCGAAATATCAAACTCGTTTAGTTCTGCGTTGAATTTTGCGGTATCTAAAGCAGGTTGTGACACGTCAGCGTTAATCACACGCTTTGCATCACCTTTTAGAGCGTAAAGCCCGAAGCCACCAGTGTAAGAGAAGCAGTTAAGAACTTCTTTGCCTTTCATATATTTCATCGCTTGCTGGCGACTATCACGTTGATCTAGATAGAAACCTGTTTTGTGTCCGCCAACAATATCTACACTAATCTTTACGCCATTTTCTTCGATGACGACTGATTTAGGTGGCTCTTCGCCGTGCAAGACGCCTGTGATCTCTTTTAAACCTTCTTTTTTACGAACGGCCACGTCAGAGCGCTCGTACACATTACAATCAGGGAAGCACTCAACCAGAGCGTCAACAATAGCCTGCTTATTGTGTTCTGCTCCAGCACTGAGAAGTTGGCACACAAAGAAATTTTGGTAACGGTCGATCGTAACGCCTGGTAAGCCGTCAGACTCTGCTGCGATAAGGCGATAACCCGTAAGGCCATCACGTTCGATAATGTCTTCACGAAGAAGTTGTGCGTCTTTAAGTCGTTTAACGAAAAACGCGGTGTCGATTTCTTCTTTATCAAAACTCCAAATACGAGCACGAATTTGTGAAGCTGGCGAATATGCCGCCTTAGCTAGCCATTTGCCGTCGTGAGTGAATACATCAACCGTTTCGCCAAGAGCAGGTTCGCCCTCAACTTTGTTGATGCCTCGAGAGAAGATCCAAGGGTGCTTGCGCTTGACCGATTTCTCACGACCTTTAACCAAATAGATAGCAGCTGTCATTTCATTAGCTCTTGTTGAATTTTGAAAGGGGCGTATTGTCCGGGATGTGAATGGTAAAAGCAATATCCCTCGGCAATCCAGTACATTGTAGTGACTTTTAAATACAAAAAAGGTCACTAAAGTGACCCTTTTATTTGAATTTGCTGTAACAGATTCCGTTGCTATGCTTTAAGTCCAGTAAGTAGAGCTTCCATTGTGTCGCTTTGCTTACGCAGTTGAGCAACGTTTTGTGAAGTCTTGCTTATCATATTGCACACGTTATCTGCTTGAACTCGAATTTCTTCAACGCTTGAGGCGATATTGTCCGCGACTACACCTTGCTCTTCAGCTGCTGTTGCAATTTGAATGCTACTGTCGGAGATAGTTTGATTTTTATCTGCCAAAGAGCCGATTTCGTGATTCACTTCCGTCATGAGGTTTTGTCCCTCATTTGCGTTATTAACTGTCACTTCCATCAGCTTAGTAAGCGACTGGCTGTTACGCTGTAACGATTCGATCATCGTTTGGATTTCAACTGTCGCTTGCTGAGTGCGTCCCGCAAGAGCGCGAACTTCATCCGCAACGACCGCAAATCCACGACCTTGTTCTCCAGCACGTGCAGCTTCAATAGCCGCGTTCAGAGCAAGTAGGTTGGTTTGCTCGGAGATCCCATTGATGGTTGTCACGACTTCATCAATTTGTGCTGCATTGGCATCTAACTCGGCAACGGCTTGAGACGCAGATTGAATCTCATTAGAAAGGTTCGAAATCGAGTGAAGCGTATTCTCAACTTTCACTTGTCCAGACTGAGCCACGTTACGTGCATCATCGGTTTGCGTGCTTGAATCGTGAGCTAGTGTCGCGACTTCTCGAATCGTTGATGCCATCTGTTCAGTTGCACTCGCAAGAGAGTTGAGGTGTTCCTGCTGAGTCGCTGAAATATCTGAACTGTGATGAATCGATTGATTCAGATCTGAGCTAATTTGTTGCATTAAAGCCACAGACTCTTGAATCGACAGCACCATTTGTTGCTCTCGTTCTGCAACTTTGTCTATCGTAATAGCAATTTCACTAAACTCGTCGCGAACAGGGAAGAAGTTCATTCTCGCAGTTAGGTCGCCACCAGCAAGAGTGTTTAATGCTTTGTTCATCGTGAACATCGCGCCGCCAATAAACGTCATGATGTAGTAAACGCCAAGAGCGAGAATAAACAAGTTCACACAGATGATGCTCACTTGAGTCGTTGATAGGGCAGTCCATAAAGAAAGTTCATGGTTTGCAACCAAGCTGTACGCACCATTTAAAACTGACACGGATTGCGGCCCTGAGCCAATAGAAACGGTTTCTGAACCCGCTATGAGGCTTGCTACTTGAGATTGAGAAAGGTTGCCTGCCTCTATCAGACCTTTCATAAGCATGAGCTCTTCTTGGTACATATTTGAGATCAGTGTATTAGCCGCGCTATTAAGGACGAGTGTGAGAATGACTAAAGCAAGAAGAGGGAGAACGAAGAGCAAATAGAACTTTTCTTGAATCTTTAAGTGAATGAGATACTTATCAATCCAGCGGAATGGAATTTCTTTCATAATTATAATAACCGTGCAAAAACCCACTATCCTTAGTGGGGTGAATAGACGAAAAGAATATATCACTCAGTAAAAAGAAGCGGTACAAAGATGAACGTAAAGTGTGAGAGATTTATAGTAAAAGGTCACGTTCAAGGCGTCGGCTTTCGTTACCATACTTCCCATCAAGGATTGAAGCTAGGGTTAACAGGTTATGCGAAGAACCTAAACAATGGTGATGTTGAAGTGATGGCGTGTGGAACAGACGCGCAAATAGTTGCGTTTTCGGAATGGTTACAAGAAGGACCGCGAACGGCAACAGTAGAGCATGTGATGCAGGAGCCTGCGTCGTATAAGCCGTTACGCGGTTTTAAAATTTTATGAATCTACAAGCATTTAGCTGGCTTTGGTAGGCCGGCTAATTTGGTTGCTTGTTTGGCTGGCCCCTTTTTAAACAGCTTGAATAGATACTTACTGTTACCTTTTTCCGGGCCGTGCGCTTTTTCCATCGCTTTCACAAGCATACGCACTGCAGGGGAGGTATTAAACTCTTCATAAAAGTCTCGCACAAAATGCACAACTTCCAAATGAGCATCCGTAAGCTCGATGTCTTCTTCTTTTGCTAAAAGCTCAATCATACCTTCTTCCCATTGAGTATGATCCAATAAGTAGCCTTGAGCATCCGTTTCAATTTCTTTGCCGTTGTAAACGAACATAACGTTTTATCCGTTAAGTAAACATGGATGTTTATAGATTAGCGACAGCCGAGAATGTTCTCAACAAAAGAATCTCGAAGTAGTGCCGAGCGAAGCAAAAGCGTACAAAGTAGTGGCCTATAACTGAATACTCTTAAATTATATTTTAAGCATAAATTTGTTTTTTTATTCGTGTTGTTAGAAAATTTTCGGGGTTGATATCGGTGGTTTTGCATTGTTATGCAATTCGCTTGGTGTGATTGATTTGTCAGTTATATTTATTGTTTTAGATAAGTCGATCACAACGAATATAAACTAGTTTTAAATCAAAAGAATAAATTGAAAAAAATCGTTATGTTCACCCATGCTTAACAACAACACGGAGCAATTCAGGAGTGTATGGAGTGGTCGAATCTTTTCGTTTCCATTGGATGGGCGGTACTGCAAGCATGTTTTAGCATTTTCTCTTTTCTATGTCTGACGGGATTTGTAAAACATAATCCTATAAAACCGAAGTATGCTTGGTTGCAGTACATCTATGGGCCGTTACTTTTTTTGACTTGGGGAGTCATGTTAGTGACACCGATGATGTCGGCCTACATATTTTTTAGCGTAGCTGGTAAATCAGTAGTCTGGTTGCCCGCGCTCAAGATGTTCGGTTATTGGTGGGTTGCGTTTGGAGTATTTTGCTTCTTGTCATCAGTCGATGAGCGATTGCGAAGTCGCGGTTTGAATTAAGACAAGTTATACCCTGAAATCAGTTTACAAACTGAGAGAGGTGATTTTAAAGCGCTCATACAGGCGATATAGCGATTGTTTGAGAATTAATAGCTTAAACGTTGTGTTTGTTTTCATAGACCGATATTCTCATTGGATTAATGAAAGCCTGTATTCAGGTTAGAAACAACAATGATGACAAGGAGTTAGTCATGTCGAAACAACGTTACATTGAGATTAATGACAATGTAAAATCCACTTGGTCCATCGAGCGTATTTGGCAACTTGCAGAATCCTTACCTGTAGAAGAAATTTCGATTGATGATATCAAAGGCCCAAATGAATTGACTTGGTTTAGTCATGAAGGGCCACAGCCAACCTGCCGTGAAATTGCAAAACATTGTCAACGAATCAACAATGCTGATTTGTCGTATCCGGTAATCTTAACCAGTGACTATCGTGTTTTTGACGGTATGCACCGAATCGCCAAGCAAATCATGTTAGGAGAGGAAACGATCAAAGTGAGACGCTTTAGAGAAAATCCAGAAGCTGACGAAGTTATCGAGTTGTCAGCAGAGCAGGCGTAATACACTGAATTGCACACAAAGAAAAAGCCCGAAGGAATTACCTTCGGGCTTTTTTATTCTACTTAACGAGAAACGATTAATCGTCGTTCATAATACCTAGGATGCTTAGTAGGCTGATGAAGATGTTGTAGATTGATACATACAAAGTTACTGTCGCAGAGATGTAGTTTGTTTCACCGCCACGAATAATGCTTTGTGTTGTCATCAGGATCGCCATAGTAGAGAAAATGATAAACAAGCTGCTCAACGCCAAGTGTAAGAGGGTTGATTGAATAAAGAAGCTTGCAATCATGCCCACAACCAGCACAACAAATAGTGATAGCATTAAGCCACCCATCATCGATAGGTCACGTTTCGTTGTTAGTGCGTATGCCGATGCTGCCATGAAAGATAGTGCCGTACCACCGAGTGCGGTTAATACGATATCGCCCATGCCTGCACCAATGTACATGTTTAGAATAGGGCCAACGGTGTAACCTAAGAAGCCAGTAAATAGGAACGTAAACACAAGGCCAAGACTGTTGTTACGGTTTTTCTCTGTTAAGAATAATAGGCCGTAGAAACCAACCAGCATTAGGATGATACCTGGATGTGGAAGGTTAAATGCCATTGCAACGCCAGCAACGACTGCCGACCATAAAAGTGTCATTGAAAGTAGAGCGTAAGTATTACGCAATACTTTGTTCGTTTGTAGAGCACTTTCTTGAGTTGAAGTGCGGGTAAACATTGGACTGTTCATAATCTTCCTCGATAAGAGACTTTCTTTTAAGTACATTTATGGGATTGAAAGTTCAAAAAATCAAGCCCTAACCATACGTAACTTAGATAAAATAATAATAGAAATAAGATGTTATGTATTTGGCAACTTGTAACACAATATTACTGCACAGCATAGCTATGTTGATTCTTACACAGATTTTTGAATTTAGTAACAAAAAGCACTGGCTTCATAGAAACCAGTGCTTTTTTATGTCGATTCGGCTAAATCTTAGTGGTGTAAGATTTGCGCTAGGAAGTTTTGGGTCCTATCCGATTGAGGATTCTCAAAGAAGTCGACCGGGTTGTTTTCTTCGATGATCTCTCCTGCGTCCATGAATATCACGCGATCGGCAACCTCTTTAGCAAAGCCCATTTCATGTGTCACACATAGCATAGTCATGCCTTCCTCGGCGAGTTCGACCATTACATCCAGTACTTCGCGAACCATTTCCGGGTCGAGTGCAGATGTTGGCTCATCAAAAAGCATGACTTTAGGGTTCATACACAAAGAGCGAGCAATCGCCACACGTTGTTGCTGGCCACCAGACAACTGACCGGGATACTTCTCCGCTTGGTCTGGAATTTTAACACGTTCCAGATATTTCATCGCAACTGCTTCTGCCTCATCTTTTGGCATCTTCTTCACCCAGATAGGCGCGAGCGTACAGTTTTCCAGTACGGTTAAATGAGGGAAGAGATTAAAGTGTTGAAAGCACATGCCCACTTCTCGGCGTACTGCTTCAATGTTCTTTAAGTCTTCAGTTAATTCCGTACCAGAGACGTAAATGCTGCCTGCTTGGTGCTCTTCAAGGCGGTTAATACAGCGAATCATCGTTGACTTTCCCGACCCTGATGGACCACAGATAACGATTTTCTCGCCGCGCTTAACGTCGAGGTTAATATTTTTTAGTACGTGAAACTCACCATACCATTTATTCATGTCCTTCAATTGGATCATGTAGTCTTGTTGTTGCGTCATAATACGTCCTTGATCTTGATGAGTTATCGTTTGTGACCGGTATGAAGTTTGTTTTCAAGCCATATCGAATAGCGCGACATGCCAAAACAAAATACCCAAAACACTAACGCGACAAATACATAACTTTCTGTAGCAAAACCTAACCATTCAGGGTCGGTATTTGCTGCTTGTCCTATACCGAGTACGTCAAACATGCCAATGATGAGTACTAAACTGGTGTCTTTGAACAAACCGATGAAGGTGTTCACGATAGAAGGAATAGTAATCTTTAGCGCCTGTGGCAAGATAATAAGCCCAGTCTTTTTCCAGTAACTTAACCCAAGCGCATCAGCGGCTTCATATTGACCTTTCGGAATGGCTTGTAGACCACCGCGTACCACTTCTGCCATGTAAGCGGAGGCAAACATAACCACACCTATAAGGGCGCGAATCAGTTTATCTGTCTCTGAACCTTCAGACATAAACAATGGAAGCATAACCGAAGCCATGAACAAAACCGTAATCAGCGGAACACCACGCCAAACTTCAATGTAGACGGTACAAATGCTGCGAATGATCGGCATCTCTGAACGTCTACCAAGCGCAAGCACCACACCAATTGGCAGTGAAACTACGATACCAACTAACGCAATAATGAGCGTAACGAGTAATCCACCCCATTTGTGTGTATCGACCACTTCTAGTCCAAAGACACCCCCGTATAACAGCCCAGCGATGATGAATGGGTAGATGTTTACGAAGAAAAGCCAAATCCACATCCTTTTCGGTGTCTTCTCATAAGCGAGTAAAACAGTAAATATGGCCAATGTGATATAGAAAAGGCGAGGGCGCCATAGTTCGGACTCTGGATAAAAACCATACATGAACTGCTCCCAGCGCACGCTGATAAATACCCAGCAAGCACCATCTCGGCTACAGTCGTCACGCGTTGAGCCAATCCAGTCAGCGTTAATAAACGCCCAATCCACGATATACCATATTGCAGTTACGACAATATACGCAAGAATGACAGTAACAATGGAATTGATAGGGCCATTAAATAGATTTTTCCGCATCCAACCAACGAAGCCTACAGTATTGGCGGGTGGTGGGAGATCCGGTTGAAATTGATGAGTACTCATATTATCTCTCCACCAGCGCGACTTTACGGTTATACAAGTTCATTAATGCAGACGTAATCAGACTTAATGTCAAGTACACGCCCATCGTCATCGCAATGATCTCAATCGCTTGTCCCGTTTGGTTCAGGGTAGTACCAGCAAACACAGAGACAAGATCTGGATAACCAATCGCCATCGCTAACGATGAGTTTTTGGTGAGGTTGAGATATTGACTGGTTAAAGGTGGAATAATAATTCGTAACGCTTGAGGAATGACAACAAGCTTTAAAGTTTTCGAGCGTGGTAAGCCTAGCGACATCGCTGCTTCGGTTTGACCATGGCTTACCGCATTAATACCAGAGCGCACAATCTCAGCAATGAAAGAAGCTGTATAAACACTCAATGCCAAAAGTAGCGCAGCCAATTCAGGAATAATGCTAATACCACCTCGGAAGTTAAACCCTTTTAGTTCAGGATAATTCAGTGAAATTGGCATACCAGCAAGGAAGTACACAACCAATGGAAGGCCAACAACTAAACCCAAAACTATTCTTCCCATTGGGGTTTGTTGCCCAGTGAGACGTTGCTTATTATTCGCCCATACATTAATTAATAAGCTTGCGATTACCCCGAAGATTAACGCGGCAATAACGTAGCTACTGCCAGGTTCCATAGTCGGTGCAGGGAAATATAAGCCACGAACGTTCAGGAAAATAGCTTCACCAAGACTTAAGCTTTGGCGTGGTGAGGGTAATGCTTGAAGAACAGCGAAATACCAGAAGAATATTTGCAGAAGAAGGGGGATATTTCGGAAAGTTTCGATATAAACTGCCGCTAAACGACTAACTAACCAGTTAGAAGAAAGGCGGGCAACCCCCATGGTAAAGCCAATCACAGTAGCCAGAATAATACCTAATACGGAGACTAACGCCGTATTAAGAAGGCCGATGATAAATGTTCTACCGTAAGAGTACGTTTCATCGTATTCAATTAATGTTAACCCAATACCAAACCCGGCTTCTTGATTCAGAAAACCGAAGCCCGTTGCAATACCACGAGCATCTAAGTTATTGAGAGCGTTGTTTACAATCGTGTAAAAGAAAAATACCAGTGCAGCAATGGCAATGATCTGGAAAATAGCAGAACGAAAGGCAGGATTATAAATCAGGCTCTTGCTTCCGCTTGGTTTGGACATCGTACTTGGCGATGCATCTTGTGTCGGTTTCATACAGCGATAACCTCAAACCTTAGTTATAGATATCGGCCTGTATAACGAAGTTTCGTCCTTGCTGGCTAAAGAATAACGCTCTCATGTCTAGTGGCTTACGAACCTTTAAAGCCGTTCCACAAAGCGAGCGCTTTTCGCCATCCAATGAGCGATCCTTACTCATACAGTGAGATATAATCAAGAAAAAGGGCGGCATGAACCGCCCTGATTAACTCTTTCTATCGGATTGGTGGCGCGTACATAAAGCCGCCTGCATTCCATAGCGCATTAACGCCACGAGAGATTTCTAACGGCGAACCAGTACCGACTGTACGTTCGAAGCTTTCACCATAATTACCAACTTGTTTGATAACTTGGTAGCCCCAATCGTCACGAATACCCAAACCTTTGCCTTTAGGGCCATCAACACCGAGGATACGTTTGATGTTTGGATCTGTTGACTTCAGCATTTCATCCGCATTCTTCGAACTAATACCGTATTCTTCAGCGTTAATCATCGCAGACAATGTCCACTTAGCGATGTTAAACCATTGATCATCGCCTTGACGAACGACTGGACCTAGTGGCTCTTTAGAGATGATTTCTGGAAGAACGGCCGCAGAGGACGGATCTTTCAAATTCAAACGCAGTGCATAAAGGCCAGATTGGTCAGTTGTTAATACGTCACAGCGTCCCGCATCAAAACCTTTCGAAGTTTGCGCAGCTGTGTCGAATACCACTGGTTTGTACGCCATGCCTTGGTTGCGGAAATAATCTGCAAGGTTTAGCTCGGTTGTTGTACCTGATTGAACACATACCGACGCACCATCAAGCTCTTTAGCACTTGATATACCAAGTTCCTTCTTCACCATAAAGCCTTGACCGTCGTAGTAGTTCACACCTACGAAGTTTAGGCCCAGTGCAGTGTCACGGTGGAGAGTCCAGGTCGTGTTACGGGAAAGCACATCAATCTCACCAGATTGAAGCGCAGTGAAACGTTCTTTTGCGGTTAGGGGTACATATTTAACTTTCGTTTTATCCCCAAGAACGGCTGCAGCCAGTGCTTGGCAATATTCTACGTCGATACCTTCCCATTCGCCTTTTGAGTTAGGGTTAGAGAAACCAGGTAGACCGGTACTTACGCCACAAGTAAGAAAGCCTTGTTTTGTGACTTTGTCCAGAGTAGTGTCTGCTGCTTGAGCTGATGTTGCCATCATCGCAGTAGAAGCCGCTACGACGGAAGCAAGAACTGTGAGTTTATTTGCCATTTGTATCCTTCCTGTATGATCCATGTTTAATCAGGAGTGACCTGAAATAACGTGTCCAATTCGTTAGAGTTATCGTCCTACGTGATTGATTTTCGAAGAAACGGCATTCGATAGATCAACCAGTTATAAGCGTAGGAAAGGATCTGTTAATTCTCAAATATATAATTTAAATGAAGTTTTGAGAGAACTTACAAAGTGCCTTGAGATTTAGAATGACGAAATGTTAATTGTTTGTAAATAGTGCAATTCATGGACAATTTGGTGCATCAGAACAATCAATAGAAGAGTGAACAATACAAAAGAATAAAAAGTTGTTATTAAAACTGTCATTAGCTGAGCAAGGTGAAGTTTAGTAAAAATTCAAACAAAAATTATTTGTGATACCGAAACAGGGTGATGAGCTTGCCCCATTTTTGGTAGCATGGTCTACAACAGCTAATTAGAGTAATCATGGATTGAAATGCGATATTTTCCTCTGTTCTTAGATTTAATTAATAAACCCGTTCTCGTCGTGGGTGGCGGTGAGGTGGCAAGCCGAAAGGTGGAAGCGTTGCTAAAGGCTGGGGCGGATGTGACTATCGTTTCTCCGACGTTGGTTGATTTTCTGTCTAAGCTTGCTTCTGAGCATCAACTGCGCTGGGTACAACGTTTCTATTCGAGTGACATTGTCACTAAAAGCTTTGTTCAAGTGTGGGCGACGACAGACAATCCTGAGCTAAATCACCAAGTGTACAAAGATGCCAAAGAGCTAGGCATCTTGGTTAACGTTGTGGATGATAAGCCTTATTGTGATTTCATCACGCCGTCTATGATTAATCGTGGCCGCATCCAAATCGCTATCTCTAGTGGTGGAGCTTCGCCAGTTTTAATTCGAAACATCCGTGAAAAACTTGAATCGATACTGCCACAAAACATGGGGTTGATGGCGGATTTTGCTAACTCAAAGCGAAACTCAATTAAAGAGGCATTGCCTAGCGTCGATTTACGCCGTAAGTTTTGGGAGCAATTCTTCTCGAATCCCGAGGTTGAAAACGCACGAGATAATCGAGAGTTAGAAGCAATTTACCAAGCGACCATGGCAACACCTTTAGATGAAAAGGGAAGTTGTACTTGGGTTCATGTTGGGAAAGATGTTGAGATGTTGCCAATAAAAGCCGTACGCTATATGCAACAAGCGGAGCTGGCTCTGTACTCAACTCGATGTGAAGCGAATGTGTTAGAACTAATACGAAGAGATGCAGAAAGAGAAGCTTTCTCGAGCGCTGCTGAGCTTTCGGATATGCTGGCCAAGGCTAAAGCTGAAAAGCTTCGAATTTGCGTGTTCATACCACAAGGAACGAGCGAATTCGTATTGCTGCAAGGGCAGGACTTAGTTATCTAGCAATGCCAAATGCTAAAGTGGATACGTAGTTCGTTACACTAAAGCCAATAAAAAACGCCAGCGGATTATGCGCTGGCGTTTTTATTTACTTCTCAGATTGATTAATCACGGAAGTTGTTAAACTGGAATGGGATACCCATCTCTGCTTCACGAATCGCTGCCATTGTCGCTTGCAGGTCGTCGCGTTTCTTACCAGTAACACGTACTTTGTCGCCTTGAATAGAGGCTTGTACTTTTAACTTTGCGTCTTTGATAAGTTTCACTACTTTTTTCGCCGTTGGAGTATCAATACCTTGGCGGAAAAGCAGAGTTTGGTGCCAGTTTTTACCAGTAACGTCTGGGTCTTGTGCATCCATTGCGTTCGCGTCAATGTTACGCTTCGCTAAGTGGCCGCGTAAAATATCGCGCATTTGCTTAAGTTGGAAGTCACCTTCCGCAGACATTTTTACGTTTTCTTCTACTAGCTCAAAGCTCGCATTTACGTTGCGGAAATCGAAACGAGTAGACAATTCACGGTTAGCGTTATCAACGGCGTTACGTAGTTCAACCGTATCGATTTCAGAAACAATATCAAACGATGGCATGAAGATTCCTTGATTATTTTGTTATAGGGACTTTCGGGACTTAACAGCGCTTGCCAGCATATCTAGCATTGTAGCAGTGTCTTCCCAACCTAGGCATGGATCTGTAATAGACTGACCATACGTTAGGTTATTGATGTCAGTCATTGGCTGATTGCCTTCAAGAATAAAGCTTTCAGCCATGATACCCGCAATACGAGTGCTGCCTGACTTAATTTGGTTACAAATGTCCTGAGCTACGTCGATTTGTTTTCTGTGTTGCTTCTGACAGTTTGCATGGCTGAAATCCACAACCAAACGTTGTGGCAATCCAAACTCAGCTAAAGCATCACATGCTTGTTTGACTGATGCTTCATCAAAGTTAGGGCCTTTTTCTCCACCGCGCAGAATAATATGACCGTAAGGGTTGCCACTTGTGCGGTAAACCGTCATTCGACCGTTCTTATCTGGCGAGTAGAAGTAATGCGATGCTTTCGATGCGCGAATTGCATCAATTGCAATTTTTACGTTGCCATTTGTGCCATTTTTGAAACCAACTGGGCAAGATAGTGCCGACGCCATTTCACGGTGAATTTGTGATTCCGTTGTGCGAGCACCAATCGCGCCCCAAGTGATCAAATCCGCGATGTATTGACCAGTGATCATATCAAGAAACTCAGTAGCAGTCGCAAGACCAAGCTTGTTGATATCCAGTAGTAGTTTACGAGCTTTATGAAGACCAGCTTCAAGTGCGTAAGAACCATCTAGGTTAGGGTCCGTAATCAAACCTTTCCAACCAACTACTGTACGAGGCTTTTCAAAGTAAGTACGCATCACGATAAACAGTTCGTCTTTGTACTTGTCTTGGATTTCACTCAGGCGAGTGGCGTAATCAATGGCAGCTTCAGTGTCGTGAACGGAACACGGACCTACAATCGCAAGAAGGCGATCGTCTTCACCCGATAAAATGTTTTCAATCTGACGACGAGATTGAGCGATACGGTCTGCAACGTCATCCGTAATAGGATGTACACTACCTAGCTCTGCTGGGGTAGGCATTGGACCCAAAGGCTGGGTTCTCAATTCATCTGTTTTTATAGGCATGTTATAGCTTTATTCTCTATTGCGAAGGGGTAAAGATAACGGAATTACAGGCAGGAATAAACCGTTTCACGGGAATCTTCGCCAGGAAATACCGAATTGTATACAAAGGTGTAGGTATTCATTTAAATGACTTATGTATAAATGACAAAACTTGATCATTAAATCAATATATATATACATTTGAATTTATAACCATTTTATCTATCTCGCTGTAAGGTAATCTAAGTAACTGCGATAAACTTCATACCTTACGGGTGACGCCGTCACTTTGTGAGGGTTAAATAACTCGTGAGATCGAGCTTTTGTTAACATTTCTTTGACATCTATTTCTTTCGTTGATTAACTGGTCTGACTAGATTGGTAAGGAGACCAAAATGTTATCAGCTCTACGTCGTGCGAATTTGTATCTAAATCTGTTTGGCTTTTCGAAAGTGCCGCTGATTTGGCTTTGCCACCCTAAAATCATTGCGATAGATAGCAAGCATGTTGAGGTTCGTATCCCATTGCGCAGAAGAACGAAGAACCACCTGAATAGCATGTATTTCGGCGCTTTAGCCGTTGGCGCTGATGTTGCTGGTGGTTTTCTTGCTATGAGTAAAGCGCAAGAAAAGGGAGAAGCGATCTCGCTAGCATTTAAAGGTGTGAAAGCCGAGTTTTTAAAGCGCCCGGAAGCCGATGTGCACTTTGTTTGTAACGATGGTCATGTCATTGATGAGATGCTCGAGCACACCTTGGCAACAGGTGAACGAGTAAATCGTGACGTAAAAATTGTCGCGCTGTGTCCTAACTTACATGGTGACGAGCCAATGGCTGAATTCTCGCTTACTCTTTCGATAAAAAAAGCAGCCCAACAAAGAAAAGAGGCTGCCTAGTGGTTTGTGGCTCGTTTGTTTAAAGGCGTTGGCTTAATTGAGTTCAATCTTCTCGATAGAGACGATTTTGGAGCGATTTAAGACCACTTTCCAGCGGTAATAAACAGGCTCATCGGTGTGGTTGTCCTCTTTGACAATCACATTGAGCAAATGACGTTTCTCTACTGACTCTTTGGTTACTTGACCTTCATTTAAACGGTAAACTCGATTTGAGCTTTTATCCATCAAGCGGATGATAGGGCGTAAACTGATGTTCAATGTTTCTCTCGTTTGTTCGTAACCACTCAAGAAAAGAGAGGTCGCCATTTCGGTTTTCTCGTGATAATGAAGAATCTGCTCTTCACGTTGCACGACGCGCTTTTTACGTATTCTTTGAATCTTATCCGGCAAGCTACTTAAGGTACGATAATCTAGCCACTCCAATTTTTTGCCAACCACTTTTTTCGTCGTTGGGTCAACATACTTCTTACGCCATTTTGGCTTGCCTTTACGGATCCATCGCCACATGGCATCGCGTAAATCATCTTTAAAGATTTCTCGTAAAGCGTAAATAAAAGACATCGCGATAATGAATGAGGCAGAAATTTCCCCCAGATAATCGCGAGCGAGAATCACGGTTGAGGTCACGACAACCATCACTAAACCGGTTGCAATACCTTTGATAGCGCGCTTAATGTTGTTACCCATCGATATGGTTTCTTCACGAAGCACGATAGGGTGTTCAATCAATCGCCTTAGCAAGCGCATTTTGTTAGATAAGCGAGTAACGTCTTCAACGACTCTTGATGAGTTGTATTTGTTGAGTTTACGATGGGCTTGCTCTTTCTCACATAGCGTGATCAGGCGCTTCTTGATCGTGCCATAGTCGCCTTCACGTGGTAGGTGGGCCACCAGTGACAGGAACTTTTGCTCGGTATACCAAGACAGATAGTTATCGATGTTAACGTAGTAGCGTTTTAAGTTCTCTTCGTAAGGAATAGAACGCCGCAAGCGCTTTAAGATCTCAAGCGTGAGCTCGATAACTTCGTCCACTTCATCTTCCGTTACGGAGTTGTTCTCATGTTTGTTTAAACTTGCTACCGCTTTGTCTAGCGCGATAACGTATTGGTAAGCGAACAAACTCAAACTTACTCGGTATTGCTGATTCGACAGGCGTCCACGTTTGGCAAGTCGACTGTGTACTAGCGGAAGAAGGATTTCAGTACTGTAATAAGATCGTTGCTGTGTTATTGAGGTGTAATAAAATTCGGATTCACTGATGATATCGGCGTTTAAACCAAGCTCACCAGGTATAAAAAAGTAAATATCTAGGTCGACACTTTTGCTCTTTGCGAGTGCATGACTGATTTTTAATGTTATTGAGTCTTGTTTATCGACGGTGACCAAAGAAAGCTCCTGACTTTGCTAAAGCATTCTTAACTTATGCGTTCCGTTGAGCAGATAAGTATAAGAGTGCTAAAAGAGTGACTGGGGCATATAGCTGAACGACAACAGCATAACAGAGCACTATGCTTTTCTCTCTGATTTTCTTGTTAGTTTAGGTATAATTCCACGTAAATTTAAAAAGAGACAAAATCAATGATTAAAATTGGTCAAATTAACAGCTTAGAAGTCATTAAAAAGGCTGATTTTGGCGTATTTCTGGATGGCGATGATTACGGTTCTGTTCTACTACCTAGTAAGTATGTACCAGAGGGTACTGAAATTGGTGAGCATGTAGACGTATTTCTGTACTTCGATTCAGAAAGCCAACTTGCTGCGACCATTGAAAGACCAATTGCCCAAGTGGGTGAATGGGGTTTAATGAAGATTGAGGGTGTGAATGCGACAGGTGCTTTTGTAAATTGGGGCATCAAAGAAAAGGACTTACTGATTCCTTTTAGTGAGCAACGCACTCGCTTCTCTGCCGGACAAACCATTTTAGTGTATGTTTATACCGACAAAGCGTCAGGTCGCATTGTTGGTACGACTAAGTTCAATAAATGGTTAGATAAAACTCCAGCGAATTATGAAGTTAACGAACAAGTTGATTTGATCATCGCAGAGCGTAGTCAACTTGGTTATAAAGCTATCGTTAACGGTAAGCATTGGGGCATGATTTTCCCATCGGATGTTTTTGGTAAGCTTTACATCGGTAAAAAGCTGAAAGGCTTTATTAAGCACATTCGTGAAGATGGCAAAATCGACCTTGCTCTACAAAAAGTTGGTGTGGCGAAAATGGACGATCTTTCTAGTAAGATCCTTGACCTGCTAGAGAAGAAAGGCGGATTTTTGCCTTTGAATGACAAGTCGTCTCCTGAAGCGATTTTTGATGCTTTCCGCACAAGTAAAGGGACTTATAAAAAGACCATCGGTGGCTTATACAAGCAGGGTAAAATTGTCATTGAGAAAGACGGTATTCGTCTAGCGTAGTCCTAACTCACGTATAGCGGATCTGCAGCCAAAAAAACGGCCCAAACTTTTCCTTTTTTTGGGCCTAGGGGAAACGGCTCCGCAGAGCCTGCGCTAAACTTGTCCAACAATAATTTTGTTGGTGAACATAGAGAGAAATGCCACATCAAAGCATTACTTTGATACAACTAGTTTAGTACAGCGTATCCGGATCGCTAGCGAGCCCAGTTGCTTTCATACTTACGAATTAAAAAGCCATCGCAAATACGATGGCTTTTCATTTATTTATGATTCGCTACTTCTTTAAAATAAGTTCTTATCTCGTACTAATTCGCGAGGAAGACCATTCTTTATTCGGTTGCTTACCCACTTGCCAAGGCCAATAACTGCGCCTTGATAGGTGACAAGTACTTCGCCTTTACCTGTTTTCATTCCCTCAAGAATGGTTTGTGGGCGAACATCACGCCCCATGTACCATTCGCGCGCTTCTTCAATACTGAGTTCAATGGCGTTGCTTTCAGAACCTGTCGCCAGGGCAGTCGCGACTTGGTGTTGCCAACGGTAGCCATTTTTATGGGCTTCCGCGATCTTTATACCCATACGGGAGAAGCGTAATTCGCCGATCATCGGTTCTAAAGCATTAGGGAATAACCAGACATCTTTATCGCGAAGCCATACAGAACTGTCATTTGGAAGTTTAATACCTAACGCGCTTTGGAGTTGTTGAGCAATTTCTGTCGATTCTTTTTTTGAAGTTTTAGCAAAGGGGAATTTCCCCATGCGCTTTTTGACTTCTGGCGCCTCAACAGCAGCCAGTTTGCGAATTCTTGCAACAAAGAACCCTTCACAGTCGTAGACCTGCGGGAAAATATGCAAAAAGCCTTCTTCAGTTAGAGCTGCCTCTGCGTTTTCAAACAAGTTCTCAAGGCTTTCAAACTCTACAGCATCCCCAAAGGTTTCTTTCAAGTGATGACAAACTTGTTGGTTTTCTTCTGTACTGAGCGTACATGTTGAGTAAACCATCACACCACCGGGCTTTAATGCATGGAAGGCGCTTTCAATAAGATCTTTCTGTGTGTCAGCGATGTCGAGTACAGAAGCTTGCGTCCAGTTTTTTATCGCATCTTCGTCCTTGCGAACGGTGCCTTCTCCAGAGCAAGGCGCGTCGAGCAAAACCGCATCAAATTGTTCTGGTAGCCAACCGCCAAAAACGCGTCCATCGAAGTTACTTAGTGCGGCGTTACGTACCCCACAACGTTCCACATTAGCGTGCAGTACTTTTACACGACTTGCGGCGTATTCATTGGCCACAAGTACACCTTCGTTGTTCATTAAAGCTGCAATTTGAGTGGTTTTTGAGCCTGGAGCGGCTGCGGTATCTAACACGGCATCGTAAGATTCATCATTCATAAACAGAGCAGATACCGGCATCATCGAACTGGCTTCTTGAATGTAGAATAAGCCAGACATGTGTTCTGCTGTGTTGCCTAATGGTACAACTGACTCGTCCGCTTCAATCCAAAACCCCGTGTCACACCAAGGCACAGGAGAAAGCTTCCAGCCTTTTGTTTCTGCTCGTTCTAAAAACGCTTCAACGCTGATCTTCAACGTATTAACTCGAATACTCTTGCGCAGTGGCTTTTGGCACGATGCGATAAAGTCTTCCATGTTGAGGTGAGCTGGAAGGATAGTTTGGATTTTTTCCAGAAACGCGTCTGGGATGTAAACATTAGGATGCAATGTGGGATCTCGTTTGCAGAATTTGTGGCAAATAATATACGAAAGCGAAGCAGAAACGAATAGTGACAAGGGCCGAGCAATAAAAAAGAGCAGCGATTGCTGCTCTTTTAAGGTACTCAAACTTCAATTGTACGTGAATTGAGCTTTATTCTACGGCTTAGGAATCGCAGTACGCCATTGAGTCCAACCTTCTTCAGCTTGTGGATACAAAAAGAAAGATTGCCCACTTTTTGCCGCTGGTGGAATAGTCGATTGCTCTGGCGTTGAAAACGCAATTCCTCCGCGAACTAAACTATCAAATGTGCCTGCTTTGATGTTCGCGCCAGTAAGCCCGATGGAGACATCTACTCCTGAAACATTCCAAAACACGCTGTTTTGACGAACGAGGTAAGCATATTCAGGCTGTATTTTGATAGTCGTGACGATGCGATCAGCAAATTCTCCTAGGCTTACGTCGGTCACTTGGCCAACTTCCATCTGGCGGTAAAGAATAGGGGTACCGACTTGTACTGAGCCTCTTTGTTCACTTTGTAACGTAAACATGATTCCATGCACGCGTTCTGAACTATTTTCTAACTGAAAATCAAATTTGGCTTTACCTTTACCTGGTTCAACACTGATGGATTTCGACACCAACGCTCCGAGGTTTTTAACGCCACCTAAACCAATTTCTGGTTCAGTTAGCCAAAAATGTGAACCTTCAACTGCAATGTTTTCTACGTA
Source organism: Vibrio sp. 811 (assembly GCF_033339195.1). Classification (NCBI taxonomy): domain Bacteria; kingdom Pseudomonadati; phylum Pseudomonadota; class Gammaproteobacteria; order Vibrionales; family Vibrionaceae; genus Vibrio; species Vibrio sp. 811. The sequence continues at coordinate 53,733 of NZ_JAWOUB010000019.1, read as the reverse complement.
TTCAGGTAGGATTCTTGCAGTGACTTCAACCATGTTACGACGAAAATTCGGTACAACCAGAGTGATTTCACCAACTTTAACACCTTGATATTCAATCGGCATTCCTTTAGCAATCTCTTGCGAACCGTCGGTTTCTAAAGCAATGACGCGCCCAAACTTGCGAGCGGTTTTTTGATCAGAATACAGCTTCCAGTTTTCTCCGATTTTGTTTTCAACGCCTGGTACGGAGTCAAAAGCGATGCCACCTTCGATTAACGATTTTAAAGGGTGCGCTTTTACACTAACTCCGGCTAATGATGCATCTATCTCGATCCCTGAACGATTCCAAAAAACGGTTTGTGGCGTTACAAGATAAGCGAAGCGGTTTTCGATGGTAGCCTTAATTAGTACTCCGCCATCAACTAGTTGGAAATCGGAGACGTTACCAACTGGAAGATTACGATAGAGTAGAGGACTGCCTTTGGAAATCGGCGGCAATTCAGAAGCAAATAGTGTTAGCGCCCTAGAGCCACTTTGATTGTACTGCGCCAATTCAGCCAATGATTCATTTTGGAACAGCTGATACTCTTTTTGAATATCCTGCTTGCCTTCGCTCACAAAACTAATTGACCCGGTTAACAACTGCTTTGCTGGAGGAACGGTAACGCTGAGCCCGGATTCAGTTAACTCTGCTGATGCACTGCCGGTTACATAAAAACGATTGTTTGATTTGATCAGATGTTTGTATTCATGGTCAATCAATACATCCATAAATACTTCGTGTTGTGATTTTTTATCTTCCTTAACTAGGCCCACTTTGATGATTGAACCAACAACGATGCCTTTATAAAGTACATTGGCACCGCTATCTAGGCCAAACGAATTGTCGGACACCAACCGAATCGCGATGGACTTTTCTTGCTGTTGGTTAAACACGTTTTTACGAATGGCAGTAAAGCGGCGAGAGCGTTCACCTGCGCCCGGCACGATCGTTAAGAAGTTTCCTCGCACTAAATTAGCAATGTTTTCAACACCAGAAAGGGACACTTTTGCTTCTTCTAAAACAAATCGAGTACCTGTCGTCAGCATGTCACTAAAAGCGGGTTGAATTGCCGCTGACGCCAATATCACTTCTCGGCCTTCGGAAAGGCTCAAGTCCGTAACTTGGCCAATTTCGATTCCGCGATACATAATTGGAGCGCCTTCTCCGCTGATCTTGCTGTCATCAGGTAGGACGATTTTAACCGCGATGCCTCGACCAGCAGTTTTCAAATCTTTATACAAACGGAACTCGGTGTTCTCTTCTACAGGCTCACCATCATCCGGAGAGTCGACGGCGATGGCGCCACCTAGTAAGGCACTCATGCTTTCTAGTCTTACATCGACACCTTCAAAACCGATGCTGGCACCAATTCCACTGACGTTCCAGAATCGACTGCGGTTGTTAATGATATGTCGGTATTGATCCTGAATGTTGGCTTGAATAGTGATAGATTTTGCATCTTCATCTAGCTGGTAACTGTACACTTCACCGATTGGGATTTTCTTATAAACAATTTGAGAGCCAACCGATACACCACCTAAATCACGGCTTTTGAGCTTAATATTCAAACCTTGAGAAACGCGTAAATCTGTTGGGGCAGAGTCTAACGCATGGAATGTTGTCTCAAACTCTTGACCATCTCCGGGTTGAATCGAGATGTAGTTACCTGAGACGAGCGCATCCAGTCCGGAAACTCCCGTTAGGCTAGCTGTTGGTTTTACTAACCAAAAGCGTGTTTTATCGTTCAGTAACTTTGCAGCTTCAGGATAGATATCAGCATCGACATAAATACTGCCGAGATCTTCGGTGAGGTTAATGTCTCTTACCATGCCGACTTCTAATCCTTGGTAACGGATAGTGGTTCGGCCGGCGACAAGACCAGCGGCATCAGAAAAATAGATTTGCACTCGTTGTCCTGCATCGTGTATCGACTTCACAACAAGCCAGCCAGCTAAGACCATGGTCAAAATTGGCAACAGCCAAAGAGGAGATATGCCTTTACTCCGCTTTACATCTGGTACGTATGACGTTTGAGAACTGTTCTGATCACTCATTCATTGACTCTTTTTCTGATTGTTTTGGGCTTGTTTGGTCCCAGATTAGCCTTGGATCAATACTTTCTGCTGCAAGCATGGTCAACACTACGACAACACCAAATGCTACGGCGCCATATCCTGGTGTGAAATCCAGTATCTGACCACGATCGACTAAAGTCATCATGATAGAAATAACAAACAAATCCATCACAGACCATTTACCGATCCATTTAACAACAAAGTAAACCATCATTCGTTGTCTCTTAAACACCGAACGTTTGAATTGGATGCAAAGCATGATGTAGGCGAGCCCAAGTATTTTAATCACCGGGACAACGATACTGGCAACAAAAATGATCGCAGCGATTCCATACATGCCGCTTTTTACCAAACCTGCCACGCCTGAAAAAATAGTGTCCTCCAAACGCTTACCATTGGTAAGCAAGATGGAAATAGGGATCAGGTTAGCGGGGAAGATGGCGACCGTTGCTGCGATGAGGTAAGCCCATGTTTTCTGAATGGAGTTTGGCTTGCGATGATATAACTCGTGATGACAACGCTGGCAATGGTCACCCTCAGGCTGGGACAAGTGGCATTCATGGCAATGCACATCTTTATGCTCAAAAGCATATAAACTTTCTGGTTTCCAAGCTTCCCAATAACGACGCACGCTGATTCTTGAAACTAACAAAACGGTAAATATCTGCAAAAGAACCAGACCAATTAACCCTGGACCGACGAAAATGTCGGAATAATCTTGGAGTTTAAAACAGGAAATGGCGATGCTAACTAAGAACACATCTAACATAACCCAATGCTTCAAATGTTGAATTAGCCACAGTGAGATACGAAGCCCACGGAACCATCGTTGATGTAAAGAAATATGCGCCGTTACCACTGAAACACAAACCGTCAGTGGCGCAAGAGAGCTACAAAATAGAATGAGCAATGAAAGAAGAACAAATCCTTCTTCCATCAATGTGATCATCCCTGAAGGTAGGGTTGCCGGAATCATCACACCAAAGAGTCGGATGCTAATAAAGTTAAAAAAGTGCGATGGAATAAATAGTAGGATGCAGGTTATCGCGACGGCTAGATTACCAGAGAGGCTAGGGCTACCTCCGCGATATAATTGTGTACCACAACGAGGGCAGTGTGCATTTTTGCCATGGGGTAAGTCGACGATGTCGACAGGCAATTCACAACCTTGGCACAGACGTACGTTATTGGGTTGCATGGCGTGCTTAGACAGAGAGGTCATAACGACCTCTCTAGCTTGAACGATTTAAGCGTGGGACTGTATGCCCCCATATAAGGTTTGATATAAGCCTTCTTGCTCAACTAACTCACCATGAGTACCTGTTTGCGTCACTTTCCCATCTTCAAGCACGTAGATCAAATCGGCTTGTTTAACAGCGGATAGTCGGTGCGCAACGATTAATGTTGTTCTACCACGTAAGAACTCGGTCAGTGCTTTGTGTAAAGCCGCTTCAGTAGCGGTATCTAGCGCAGACGTGGCTTCGTCTAAAATAACAAATTGAGGATTACTCAGCACCATTCTAGCAATGGCAAGCCGTTGTCGTTGACCTCCTGACAAACGAATGCCATTACGACCAACTTGAGTATCCAAGCCGTGGTTAAGTTGAGAAATTACATCATGCAGCTGAGCCACTTCAAGCGCACGCCAAAGTGACATTTCGTCAAAATTACCACCAAGCGTTAGATTATGCCTCAAGGTGTCGTTAAATAGTATAGGTTGCTGTAATACCACGGCAATTTTGTCGCGAATTACTTCAAAGCCAATATCTTCTGTTAATTCATCATTAAAGCGAATGCTACCGGAGTTTTGACGGTAAACCCCAATAAGTAATTGTATCAAGGTCGACTTACCACCGCCGCTTGCACCAACCAACGCCACTTTCTTTCCTGCCGGCATATGTAAAGAAAGATTATCTAGGACTTTGTTTTCATTATTGTAAGAGAAATTAATGTTTTCTACTTTAACATCAACTTCTCTACCTTCTTTGAAAGGATTTACCTTAGGAACCGGTCTCTGCTCTTCTTCTAACTCTAATAAGTCGTTGATGCGTTTTAATGCGGCTTTAGCGCTGTACCAAGAAAACTGAATCCCAAGCAACTCTTGAACAGGAGACAGCATGAACCATAGGTAACCAAAAACGGCAAATATTTGACCAATAGTAAGGTCACTGAACATGACCATTAACATTGCGACAGCTCTGAATAATTCAAAGCCGATCAAAAAGAGAAGGAAAGAAACGCGACCAGCCGCTTCAGATTGCCAAGCATACTTGTCTGCATCAACGCGAACTTGGTTCGCACTGTCTTTGAGTTGCTGGAGAAATTCTCGCTCTTTATTGGCCGCGCGTAGTTGGTAGATTCCATCTAATGTTTCAACTAAACGGTTTTGGAAAATTTCAAAAGAATGATTTTCCTTCCGTTTCAGATGTTTAACCATACTGCCTAGTTTACGTGAGAAGTAAATGACAATAGGGTTAACTAACAGGATAAACAGACCAAGTCGCCAATCGAGCCAAAGTAGAACGATAGCAGTACCAATAACAGTCAGAAAACTGATAACGAATTTTGCTAACGTAGAACCAATAAATTTATCAATGGTCTCAATGTCAGTGATAAGGTGTGCGTTGATTCCTCCGCTACCTTTGGTCTCGTATTGTCGGATGCTGATACGGCCGAGTTTGTCGATCATTTTACTGCGCATCTCAAACGTGATGGTTTTTGAAACAAGCGTAAATTGTCGGCTTTGAAGGATATTTAATCCTTGGCTCGCAGCTCGCATAAGAACAACCAAGAACAGGGTAAAGAAAATATAGCCTGTCGGAGTGTGCCACGCTTCAGGGAGAATGGCATTCATGGCATCTAAGCCTTTTGCAGGTTGGTCCAATAAGACCTCATCAACCATCAAAGGCATGAGGAGGGGAATTGGAACACTAATCAAGGTTGCAAGCACCGCTATCAAGTTCGCTATGATCAGCTTGGACTTGTGCTTTTTTACTTGTGTTATCAACCAAGAACGGCTAATAGTGTCATTTTTCAGAAGCATTGTAATTGAGAATAAGTCCTATTATAAAGTAGGGCTGCATTTTAGCGCCATACATTGAGAATGGAAGCTTTTATAGTAAGTAGGAAGTTAATATGAACTTAGAACAATACCAAAGACTAACCAAACAAGCTGTTGCTCTAATTGAGTCTGAACCAGACTTTATTGCGAACCTAGCAAACTTGAGCTCATTGCTTTTCATGGAACTTGACGATCTTAACTGGGCAGGCTTTTACCTAACAAAAGGTGAAGAGCTTGTTCTTGGTCCGTTCCAAGGAAAACCAGCTTGTGTTCGTATCCCAATGGGTCGAGGCGTCTGCGGTACTGCTGCACAAACTAATACTATACAAAGAGTATACGACGTTCACGAATTTGAGGGGCATATTGCGTGCGATGCAGCGAGCAATTCAGAAATTGTGATTCCATTTTCTATTAATGGAAAGGTGGTTGGTGTACTTGATATTGATAGTCCAAGTATTGGCCGATTTAATGAAACAGACGAAGAAGGTCTCACTCATTTCATGGTTGAAGTAGAAAAGCTGCTTAATTCACACGCGAACGACGCATAAATTAGCCTTCGAGTGTGGTTTTTCCTTGGCATGTCACTATAATACGAGAATATTTTTTCTTAATGCTCGCGGAAATCCGCTCAAATCAGGACCCCTCATGACTGAAAAGTTAAAAAACAGCAAAGAAGTTATTGCATATATTGCTGAATGTTTCCCTAAGTGCTTTACTTTAGAAGGTGAAGCAAAACCTCTGAAAATTGGTATTTTTCAAGATCTTGCGGAACGTCTAAATGAAGACGAAAAAGTAAGCAAAACACAGCTTCGTGCAGCGTTAAGACAGTACACTTCATCATGGCGTTACCTACACGGTGTAAAACCAGGTGCAGTACGTGTAGACCTAGATGGCAACCCTTGTGGTGAGCTAGAAGAAGAGCACGTTGAACACGCGAAAGCGACACTTGCAGAAAGCAAGGCGAAAGTTCAGGCTCGTCGTAAAGAACAAGCACAAAAAGCTCGTGAAGAGGGTAAGGCGAAAGCGAAACCTGCGGCTAAAAAGCCTCAACAGCCTCGTCGTACTAATAAACCAAAAGTACAAAAACCAACTAAGCCTGTAGAAACGCGCGCTCTAAATGCTGATGAAATCACAGTAGGTAACGCAGTTAACGTGAACATGGGCAAAGGAAACATGGCAGCGACCATTGTTGAAATCAATAAGGATGATGTACGTGTTCAACTTGCTAACGGCCTACAAATGGTTGTGAAAGCGGAGCACTTGCGCGCATAAAGGAGATACTCCTACGCATGAATTGCCGTTCAAAAGTGACCCTGATTGCTGCTAGCTTATGGCTAGCAGCATCAGCTCAGGCTCTTGAAGCCAAACTACATAAAGATGACCTGCCGGTTCTTTCTCCTGAAGTTCAGCATGAAACAGCTAGCAAACGAGTCACCTCGCGATTTACCCGCTCTCATTATAAGCACTTCAGCCTCAATGATGATTTCTCTAAAGCGATCTTTGAACGCTATGTAGAGTTGCTTGATTACAATAGAAATATTTTCACTCAAGCAGACATCGACTCATTTAAAAACTGGTCAGTCGAGCTTGATGATCAGCTTAAATCGGGCAACAACCAAATTGCTTTTGATGTTTACAACCTCTCAATGCAGAAGCGTTTCGATCGTTTTGCTTATGCGTTAACTCTACTCGATGAAGAGATCAAGTTTGATACCGATGACGAGATAGAGTTAGACCGCTCTGAGGCCGCATGGCCAAAAGACGAAGCAGAGCTCAACGAGTTGTGGCGCAAGCGTGTGAAATATGACGCGTTAAATCTGAAACTGACTGGCAAAGAGTGGCCAGAGATTAAAGAAGTTTTAGAGAAGCGTTATAACAACGCGATGAAGCGCATCACACAGACCAACAATGAAGACGCATTTCAGTTGTATATGAATGCCTTCGCGCGACAGGTTGACCCTCATACAAGCTACCTTTCTCCACGTAATGCCGAGCAATTCCAATCGGAAATGAACCTTTCTCTAGAAGGCATCGGTGCCGTTTTGCAAATGACAGACGATTACACAGTAATTCGTTCACTTGTTGTTGGCGGTCCGGCGTCGAAGAGTAAGCAACTTGGTGAAGGGGACCGAATCACTGGTGTTGGACAAGACGGTGAAGAAATTGTCGACGTGATCGGTTGGCGTCTGGATGATGTTGTTCAGTTAATCAAAGGCCCGAAAGGCACAAAGGTTAATCTACAGATCTTGCCAGAAGGTAACGATGCGAAGAGTTACATTGTCACAATTGTTCGTGACAAAGTTCGCTTAGAAGATCGTGCGGTTAAGTCAGAAATCATCGAAAAAGACGGTAAGAAGATTGGTATTTTAGAAGTACCAAGTTTCTACGTCGGCTTATCGAAAGACACCGATAAATTACTAGCTGAGTTGAAAACCAAAAACGTTGACGGCGTAATCGTTGATCTACGTAACAATGGTGGTGGTGCGCTAACAGAAGCGACGGCATTGACAGGTTTATTCATTAAAGAAGGTCCTGTAGTTCAAGTTCGTGACAGCTATGGCCGCATCAAGGTGAATGCCGATACCGATGGAAAAGTGAGTTATGATGGCCCATTGACGGTATTGATTAACCGCTACAGTGCTTCAGCATCTGAAATTTTTGCAGCGGCAATGCAAGATTATAATCGTGCAATCATCTTAGGTGAAAACTCTTTCGGTAAAGGTACAGTTCAGCAACATCGTTCACTGAATCATATTTACGATCTTTTCGATAAAGAGCTAGGTTATGTTCAGTACACGATTCAGAAGTTTTATCGTATTGACGGTGGAAGTACGCAAAATCGTGGTGTTGCACCAGATATTTCGTACCCAACGCCAATCGAGGCTTCTGAAACAGGTGAAAGTGTTGAAGACAATGCTTTACCTTGGGATCAGATTGATAAAGCACAATATCAAACGTTTCCAAGTAACGACGCCTTAGTTGAAAAACTTACTGCTCTTCATAACAAGCGTATTTCTGATGAGATGGAGTTCCGCTTTATCAATGAAGACATCGAGAAATATCGTAAAGAAAAAGACGATAATACTTTGTCTTTGAACGAAAAAGTTCGTAAAGCTGAATCGGATAAAGCGGAAGCACTTCGATTACAACGCATAAATGAACGTCAAGCTGCTTTGGGTAAAAAAGCATTCAAAACATTGGATGATATACCAAAAGACTACGAGGCTCCTGATGTTTATTTAGATGAGTCTGTCGCGATTATGGTCGATCTACTTAAGCAGGAAAATCAGTCATAATAACTGGCAATTTAGAATAAAAAGAGTGAGTCTTTCAGATTCACTCTTTTTTTATGCCTTTTTGTCTTCCGCTGTCTCGATATCGAGCAAGATATTCGCTTATTTTCCCCCAATAATTTACGTGATCTACATCTAAAATTTCGCGAAAGTGAGGACTACTGGCTAAGCTAAAAGAAAACGATAAGGATGCCGATATGAAGTGGTTCTTTATTTTACTTAGCTTTTGCTGCTTTAGTGTGTTTGGTGGAGAAAACACCAGAGAAGATGAATTAAGTCACTTTGACACGCCGTTTCTCATCGGAGACTGGTATTTAATGAACCCAAACCCCGAAGAGTCAGCTGAAAACTTTCGTGCGATCAAACTCTCATTAGGTTCTGACTACAGCTTTTCTATTGATATTCAAAAGAAAGACTATTCCGTTGACCATTGGGAAGGGCTGTATAACGCAAATGAAGACACCATCGTTCTTGGTTTAAACACCGACGAGCCTCAAATTTATGCCTATCGCAACAACCATAATACGCTTGATCTTAATGGTGTAACATTCACTAAGGGATTATCCAATTCACTTGCAGGTATTTGGTCTAGCTCTCACGTATCTGGCGACGGTCTAGTGGCCAACAACATTAATCAGATGGATTTGATACTTCAACCTGATTTCGTGTTCATGTTTAGGGTTTCGAACGAAGAAGGGGATGAGTCCATAAAACAAGGTGTGTTTTACACAGAAGATGAGTTTTTGGTTCTGTTGTATGAAAATGGCGAGCATGGAACCACGTATAAGCTCAACAAGAATGAGCTAACGATCGAAGATTCCAATGGTGATATGTACGCCGTACTCAATAGAGTTACGCCATGATGCCTTTAACATGCGCCAAATTACGCGTGCGTACGGTAAGTCATTAATGTTGTTTAAATGTTAATCAAAAAACGGAGCTAGAGCACTAAAAGCTCCGTTTTTTGATGGAAAGACTTGTATTCTGATACCACAACCCCTACAAATAGCTTATATAGTGATACCAGAACTGCATTTTTGATCATGCAGTCTGGTATTTTTGTTGTTCGACATACAAGGATTTATGCTCATGTCTCAAGCTCCCCAGGCCAAATATCGTAAAGATTATAAAGAGCCATCTCATGCGATTACTGATATCGATCTAACGTTTGATCTATATGACAATGACACAATCGTTACGGCGGTATCAAAAGTTGCTCAAAAAGGCGATACAACAACGCTAGAACTCGATGGCGAAGGGCTTGAGCTACGCGCTGTAAAAGTAAATGGTGAGGATTGGGCTCATCACGAGGTGAAGGAGTCATCGCTGGTATTGACCGATCTTCCATCCGAGTTTGAACTTGAAATCGTCACCAAAATTGATCCTGAAGCGAATACAGCACTCGAAGGTTTGTACAAATCAGGCGGCGCATTTTGTACTCAGTGTGAGGCTGAGGGCTTTCGCCGTATCACGTACTATCTAGACCGTCCGGATGTTCTAGCAAAATACACAACAAAAGTGATCGCAGATAAAGCGGTTTATCCATATTTGCTGAGCAATGGTAACCGAATTGCAGAAGGCGATGCAGAGAACGGTCGTCACTGGGTTCAATGGCAGGATCCGCATCCAAAACCAGCTTACTTGTTCGCCCTTGTTGCAGGCGACTTTGATGTATTGCGTGACAAATATACAACGATGTCAGGTCGCAGTGTTGATTTAGAAATCTTTGTTGATAAAGGTAACTTAGATCGTGCAGGTCATGCGATGACATCTTTGATCAACTCGATGAAGTGGGATGAGGAACGCTTTGGCCTGGAATACGATCTGGATATTTACATGATCGTTGCTGTTGATTTCTTCAACATGGGTGCAATGGAAAACAAAGGCTTGAACATTTTTAACTCAAAATATGTTCTGGCGAACGATCAAACTGCGACAGATCGTGACTATTTAGGTATCGAAGCTGTGATCGGTCATGAGTACTTCCACAACTGGACTGGCAACCGTGTCACTTGTCGTGACTGGTTCCAACTAAGTCTAAAAGAAGGCTTAACCGTATTCCGTGACCAAGAATTCTCTTCTGACTTAGGTTCTCGTGCTGATAACCGTATTGATAACGTACGTATTATTCGTGGTCCTCAATTTGCGGAAGATGCAAGCCCAATGTCTCACCCGATTCGTCCTGACAAAGTCATTGAGATGAATAACTTCTACACGCTAACGGTGTATGAAAAGGGCAGCGAAGTTATTCGCATGTACCATACACTCCTTGGCGAAGAGGGCTTCCAAAAAGGAATGAAACTTTATTTTGAACGTCACGATGGTACCGCCGCGACGTGTGAAGACTTTGTTTCTGCAATGGAAGATGCCACCGGTGTTGATTTAAAACAGTTCCGTTTGTGGTACAGCCAATCGGGTACACCAACGCTACGCGTAAATAGCGAATACAACGCTGATGCAAAAACTTACGCACTAACGGTAGAGCAATTTACGGAGCCGACGCAAGACCAAGCAGAAAAACAAGCGCTGCATATTCCGTTCGATATCGAGTTGTATGATTCGAAAGGTCGAGTTATCCCACTGGTGATTAACGGTGAATCTGTTCATAACGTGCTGGATATTAAACAAGATAAGCAAACGTTCGTATTTGAAAATGTCGAAGAACAGCCAGTGCCATCTTTGTTGCGTGAATTCTCGGCACCAGTCAAATTAGAATACGATTACAGCGATGACGAGTTAGTCTTCTTGATGAAGCACGCAACGAACGATTTTGCTCGATGGGACGCTAGCCAAATGCTATTGGCTAAATACATTCGTCAGAATGTGAAAAATGTTCAAGCGGGACAAGAAGTATCGCTTTCTGAAGGTGTGATAGATGCTTTCCGCGGTGTGCTGTTGGATGAAACGCTTGAGCCAGCTTTCATTGCTCAAGTTTTCTCTATGCCTTCAATCAATGAGATTACTGGTTGGTACCAGCAAATTGATATCGATGCCGTAGACAAAGTGCTAAACAGCATTACAGTGTCACTTTCTAAAGAGTTAGAAGATGAGCTAAGTGCGACTTATCACACGCTTAAGCAAACAGAGTATACGATCGACCATGCTGCTATTGGCAAGCGTGCTTTACGTAACCGTTGCCTTCAGTACCTAGCACATACGGAAAAAGGTAATGATTTAGTCAACGCGCAGTACGCATCTGCAAATAACATGACAGATACGATTGCTGCGATGAGTGCTGCAAATAACGCTCAGCTCGAGTGTCGTGAAGCACTTATGGCTGATTATAGCGATAAATGGAAGCACGATGGTTTGGTTATGGATAAATGGTTTGCACTTCAAGGTAGCAATCCTGCAGAGGATGCTCTTGAAAAAGTAAAAGCAACCATGAACCACGAAGCATTTAGTTTGAAAAATCCGAACCGTACGCGCAGCTTAATTGGCTCGTTCTTAAGTGCGAACCCTGTACGTTTCCATGATAAATCCGGTGTAGGTTACCAGTTTGCCGGTGAAATTCTTCGCCAACTAAATGATTCGAACCCACAAGTAGCTTCTCGAATGATTGATCCTTTGCTTAAGTTCCGTAAATACGATGAAGCTCGCCAAGCAATGATTCGTGCAGAACTTGAAAAGCTCAAAGCAATGGATAATCTTGCTAAAGATCTATTCGAAAAAGTGACTAAAGCACTAGACGAATAGTAAACAACACAATAGGGTGGTCATTAAGACCACCTTATTTGTTTATGTCACTTAGTTTTCACTTCATGAACTATTACTACTTCAATCTCAACATTTCATATCAAACGTTTTTATCTCATTATTCTGGTGCGGCAAGTGTTGTTCAAGTTGTCACACACAACGGTTTGCGTTTGCAGTTACCCGCCGCGAGATTTAGACCATTTCTTAGTCAATTGGGCGTTAGAGGCCAGTTTAGACTAACAACTAACCAAAATAATAAGTTTCTTAAGTTAGAAACTCTGTGATGTATTGTATTTGCAGAGAGTTAAATAGGAATCTTAGTCACAGAATCGGACATTTCACCTCTTACCACTACGATTAGTTGTTAAACATTTGTAATTATGCTTTTACAATGGGCACATGCATTACCTATGCTTAGTTTCTAAGGTAACAACCTAGCTACTAAGTCCCCCTACAAAACAACAATTCTAATGTGGAGTGTGAATATGACCGCGCGTGAAAATGTAGTGCCGGTTCTGCTTGAAAAGGTTTACCAACTGATTCAAGACAAACTCGAGCTTTCTCACCAAACGCTTGTAACTAAACTTGCTCAACACTTATTCAGTAACATTGCTGATGATGATCTAATTCAGCGAAACGAATCCGACCTTTATGGTGCTGTCGTTAGCCTTTGGCACCATATCAATGAAAAAAAACCAGAAGAGATTTCGGTTCGAGTATTTAACCCGACCGTAAGTCGTCAAGGCTGGCAATCCACACACACAATCGTAGAAATTGTTGTTCCAGATAGTCCATTCTTAGTGGACTCAGTCAAAATGGCTTTAGCACGTTTGGATCTTGTTTGTCACCTAATGTTGAATAACCCAACACAGATTCAGCGTGATAAAAAAGGCCAAGTTACAGACGTAAACGGTGAGGGTGGTGTTCTTCAATCACTTTTCCACATAGAGGTAGACCGCCTTACTAGTAAAGACGAGATGCAAGCGCTTAAAGAAGAGCTGTTAAGAATTCTATCTGATACTCGCTTAGTCGTTGATGACTGGAAGCAGATGGTTGATAAGCTTAAGTTTGTTACTGATGAACTTGAGAAAAATAAAGATCGTGTTTCTATCCAAACGGATCGTATGGATGAAACGATCGCATTTCTTCGTTGGCTAGAAGATCATAACTTTACCTTTATGGGTTATAAAGATTATGACTTAAAAGAGGTCAATGGTGATACCGAACTTGTTCCTGCTAAAGAAAAAGGACTAGGTCTGTTTGCTGATGACAAGCGCGTGCGTAGCGTCAAGCTCTCTGAATTATCAGATTCAGCGCGATTAGAAGCGAAAAAACCATACGCTCTGATCATCACCAAAGGTAACAAAGCATCTCGTATCCACCGTCCGGCTTATACTGATTACATCGGTATTAAGAAGTTTGATGAAAACGGTAAAGTAATAGGTGAGCATCGCTTTACTGGTTTATATACCTCCGCCGTTTACAACCAAGCGGTACAAAGTATTCCTTTGATCCGCGAAAAAGTTGACCGTATCCTTGAAGCAAGTGGATACCGTCACGGATCATACTCATACAAAGCATTGCACAATATCTTAGAAAACTACCCACGCGACGAGTTGCTTCAAGCTAATGAAGAAGAGCTGCTTGAGGTGGGAATGGGTGTTGTACAAATGCAAGATCGTGACTTGCTGCGTTTGTTTGTTCGTAAAGACCCATTTGGTCGTTTCTTCAGTTGCATGGTTTATGTCACTAAAGATCGTTACAACACAGAATTGCGTCGTCAAACTCAACGCATTCTTAAGCAGTACTTTGGTTGCGAGCAAGAGGTTGAATTTACAACGTACTTCTCAGAAAGCCCACTAGCGAGAACACATTACATTGTTCGTGTAGACAATAACAACATTGACGTAGACGTGAAAAAGATCGAGCAAAATCTAATGGAAGTTTCTACCTCTTGGGATGACAGACTAAAAGAATCCATCATTGCTAACTTTGGTGAAAGTAAAGGCCTTCCTCTTTCAAAAGAATATATGAGTGCGTTCCCTCGCTCATACAAAGAGGACATGATGCCAGGTTCTGCGGTTGCAGATATCGAGCGCTTAGAAGCGTTAAGTGATGATAATAAACTTGGCATGTTGTTCTACCGACCTCAAGAAGAGGGTGCAGATTCCAAAGCTGTCCGCTTAAAGTTATACCATCGCGATGAACCAATTCACCTTTCTGACGTAATGCCGATGTTGGAAAACCTTGGTTTGCGTGTGATTGGCGAATCGCCATATGAGATCGAGAAAAACAACGGGCAGACTTTCTGGATCCTTGACTTCTCTATGCTGCATAAGAGCGAGAAAACCGTTGACCTTCGTGAAGCTCGTGATCGTTTCCAACAAGCATTTGCTGCCATTTGGGCGGGTAATCTTGAAAGTGATGGTTTCAACCGATTGTTATTAGGTGCGTCGTTATCTGGCCGTGAGATTTCCATTCTTCGTGCTTACGCACGATACATGCGCCAAGTAGGCTTCCCATTCAGTCAGCAGTACATCGAAGACACACTAAGCCACTACCCAGACTTAGCAACAGGTCTAGTCAAGCTGTTCACCAAGCGATTCGATCCGAAACACAAAGGCAGCGAAAAAGGCCAAAACGATCTAATTAAAAAGCTAACAGAGCAGTTGGATCGTGTAGAGAGCTTGGATGATGATCGTATTATTCGTCGTTATATTGAAATGATCATGGCGACGCTTCGTACCAACTACTACCAAGTAGACGAGAATAAGCAGCCTAAGCCTTGGTTATCTTTGAAAATGAAGCCAAGCGATATTCCTGAGATTCCGCAGCCTGTACCTGCATTCGAGATCTTTGTTTACGCACCAGATATTGAAGGTGTTCACCTTCGTGGTGGAAAAGTGGCTCGTGGTGGTTTGCGTTGGTCAGATCGTCAAGAAGACTTCCGTACAGAGATTCTTGGCTTAGTGAAAGCGCAACAGGTTAAGAACACTGTAATTGTACCAGTGGGTGCAAAAGGCGGCTTCGTTTGTAAACGCCAGCCATCTCTCACCACGCGTGATGAAATTTTTGCGGAAGGTCAGCGTTGTTACAAACGCTTTATCCGTGCATTGCTTGATGTGTCAGATAACATCATTGAAGGAGAAGTAGTACCACCACAAAACGTTGTTCGTCACGATGAAGATGACCCATATCTAGTAGTGGCTGCCGATAAAGGCACAGCAACCTTCTCAGATTTGGCAAACTCTGTTTCTGCAGAATACAACTTCTGGCTAGGTGACGCATTCGCTTCAGGTGGTTCAAACGGTTACGATCACAAAGCAATGGGTATCACCGCAAAAGGTGGTTGGGAATCTGTTAAACGTCACTTCCGTGAAATGGGCATCAACTGTCAGACCACTGATTTTACTGCAATCGGTGTAGGTGATATGGCAGGTGACGTGTTCGGTAACGGTATGCTGTTATCGAAGCATATTCGATTGCAAGCTGCGTTTAACCACATGCACATCTTTATTGATCCAAATCCAGATTCAGCCAGCAGCTGGGAAGAGCGTAACCGCTTGTTTAATTTGCCAAGATCAAGCTGGGAAGATTACAACAAAGACTTGATCTCTCAAGGTGGTGGCATCTTCTCTCGTCGATCAAAATCGATCCAGTTGACGCCAGAAATTCAGAAAATGTTAGGTACGAAGAAAGCATCTTTAGCGCCTAACGATCTGATAAAGATGATCTTGAAAATGAAAGTCGATCTTCTTTGGAATGGTGGTATCGGCACTTACGTTAAATCATCGACAGAAACTCATACAGATGTTGGTGACCGTGCTAACGACATGCTGCGCATTGACGGCCGTGACTTAAGAGCCAAAGTGGTTGGCGAAGGTGGTAACTTGGGTATGACTCAGCTTGGTCGTATCGAATACGCACTAACTGGCGGTCGAGTGAACACGGACTTCGTTGATAACGTAGGTGGCGTTGACTGTTCGGATAATGAAGTCAACATCAAGATCTTCCTCAATGGACTGGTTTCAAATGGCGATCTTACGGTTAAGCAACGTAACCAAATTCTAGAGTCTATGGAAGACGAAGTGGGTGAAATTGTCTTGGATGATGCTTACCGTCAGTCGGAGTCGATCTCTGTTACTGAACAGCAAGGTGTTGGCATTGTTAAGGAGCAAATTCGATTCATCCACACTATGGAGAAAGCAGGATACTTGGATCGTGCTCTCGAATACATTCCTGATGATGAAACGCTAATCGAGCGTGAAAAACAGGGACTAGGTCTGACTCGCCCTGAGCTATCAGTGTTAGTTGCCTACGGTAAAATGGTACTTAAACAGCAACTTGTTACGGATGAAATCGCAAATGATGAATTCCATGCAAAACAACTTGTTGAATATTTCCCAAGTGCGTTACGACGTAACTATAAAGATCAAATGGTTAATCACCCACTGCGAGCTGAAATTATCGCTACAGCATTGGCTAACCAGATGGTTAATGAAATGGGCTGTAACTTCGTTACTCGTTTGCAAGAAGAAACTGGTGCAAGTGTTGTCGATATTGCCAATGCTTACAGTGCGGCTAGAGAAATCTTTGATTTAGAAGCAATCCTCAAGCAAACTCGCAAACTTGATAACGTTGCGACAGCGCAAGCTCAATACGAAATTATGTTTTACGTGCGCCGAGCACTGCGTCGAATTGCACGCTGGTTGCTTCGTAACCGTAGCGGCAAATGCACGGTCGGTGAGTTGATTGCTATCTACAAGCAAGATGTCAATGTTATCACTGAAACCCTAGACACTATGTTAGTTGAGTCTGAAGTTGAAGAACACAATGACTTGGCTCAAGGTTGGATAGAGAAAGGGGTTGAAGAGAAACTCGCTCACCAAGTTGCCCGCTTATCAAGCTTACAATCTGCACTGGATATTTCATCAGTAGCAAGTGAAACAGGTAAAACGGTTGAGCAAGCATCGAAACTCTACTTTAACTTGGGTGACCGTTTATCGTTGCATTGGTTCTTGAAGCAAATTAATAGCCAAGCCGTTGATAACAACTGGCAAGCACTTGCTAGAGCGGCATTCCGTGAAGATCTGGACTGGCAACAACGTCAACTTACCGCTCAGGTACTGACTTGTGGCTGCTCAACCGAAGAGCTTGACGTAATGGCTGCGCTAGAAGATTGGATTGAAACTAACGAGCAATCGTTGCACCGCTGGGAGAGTATCTTAAACGAGTTCAAAGTTGGCTCAGTACACGAATTTGCTAAGTTCTCTGTAGCACTTCGAGAGCTAGTACTTTTAAACCTCAACTGCTCATCGAAAGAGTAGTGGAATAATCAAGTCATAAGTAAAAGCCTCGTTATTTAACGGGGCTTTTTATTATCTATTATTCACATTTGGAACGAAAATAGTTACATTGTCACATTGAGTTGAAATTAAAACAGAGTGAAATCGATTGCTTTTAAGCGGTTAGTTACGATTTTTATCGCAGAAACTTGATTGTAATTGTTTGTTTTATATTTGAAAATCTTATAAAGATATAGGTTTTTACTTATTACGTTCATTTTCATTGAAATACGATGAAAAACGGTAAATAATATTGTCCCGTTTATACGGGGCTTTTTTCTTTCGGAGGCACAATGCTTTACCGTCTAGCCAGAACTGGCTTTTTCCAACTCGATGCCGAGAAGGCACATGATCTTGCAATCAAGAACTTCCAACGCTTTAACGGCACACCACTTGATCTCTTTTACCGCCAACAGTTACCAACTCGTCCAGTTGAGTGTATGGGTCTAACATTCCGTAACCCTGTTGGTCTTGCGGCTGGTTTAGATAAAAACGGCGAATGTATTGAAGCATTTGATGCCATGGGCTTTGGCTTTGTCGAAGTCGGCACTGTAACGCCACGACCACAACCAGGTAATGATAAACCACGCTTATTCCGTTTAGTGGAAGCAGAAGGGATCATCAACCGCATGGGCTTTAATAACCTAGGCGTTGATAATTTGATCGAGAATGTTAAACGAGCAAAATTCAATTGTGTTCTCGGAATTAATATCGGTAAAAATAAAGATACGCCAATTGAGAAAGGGGCAGAGGACTACCTGATTTGTATGGAAAAAGTGTATGAGTATGCTGGCTATATTGCAGTAAACATCTCATCGCCAAACACTCCAGGTCTTCGTTCACTTCAATATGGTGAAGCGCTTGATGAACTGCTTTCCGAATTAAAAGCGAAACAAGCGGAGTTATCAGAGAAGTACAACAAGTATGTCCCGTTAGCATTAAAGATTGCGCCAGATTTAAGTGACGATGAAATCTGCCAAATCTGCGATTCTTTATTGAAAAACAATATAGATGGTGTGATCGCGACTAACACAACTTTGGATCGCACGATCGTAGAAGGGATGAGACACGCCAATGAGGCAGGTGGCTTGAGTGGTCGCCCTGTGCAATCACGCTCTACGGAGGTCGTACGTAAGCTTCATGAAGAGCTTGGAGACAAACTTCCAATTATCGGTGTTGGTGGTGTAGATTCCTATGTTGCAGCCAAAGAAAAGATCATGGCAGGCGCTAAACTTGTTCAAGTCTACACTGGCTTTATTTACCACGGCCCAGGTCTCGTACGTGATATTGTTAAGAATCTTTAACATATACATCAAAAACTACTGAAAAATCAGTACCTGTTACATAAAAAAGAGGACTTTGTTTCCTCTTTTTTTTTATCCGTTCGTTTGTAGAATTTAAAAATCACGAGTAGGTAATTAAGCGTCTTACCTCTTTACCACTGATTTAACTAGTCAAGAGAGAACGGAATAATGCTTAAACCCAGCGACAAATGGAATTGGTATTTTGACGAGCAAAAAGCTTGCTTAATGCTGGATCTGGGGGAGGAAATGATTTTCCAAACCAATCTATCCCGAAAATTGTTGGTTAACTGTGCCTTCTCAAACAGTGAATTTACCGTTGATGACGCCAGCGCATTTCAAACGTTTAATGAGCGCATTCGCTGTCTCGATATCAGTGAATATCGCCAAGCTGAATTAACACTGTATTGTGTTGCTGCAAAGCGTTTTCATAAACCTGTACAGCCTAAGAGCTGGTTCTTCGATGCACAGTCCTCTGATTATGAACCTCAAGAAGGGGACATGGTCTTTCTCACAAATCAATATTCTGATGGTATGTTCATCGTTCTAGAACCAGGCGAAACATCGAGCTTATGTGCTTATGTTAACCAAGAAGCCTTTGTTCTTGATGGCAATAAGGCGCTTCAATTTGGGCAGCCGATTAAAGTAATGCATGATCGCATGGCTTGTGCAAACCACCTCTTTGCAATGACCCCTATGGCAATGGTGGGTTAAAGCTGTTTAATTTTTCTTTATTTCGTTCCTTTGTTTGCCTTAATCGACCTTATTGGGTCGATTTTTTTTGTCCTTTCCTCTGACACTCCAATCCGAAAGACCATGAAACTGTTTGTTTTCTATGCATGCAAACATGAAGCTGGTCACTTTTATTTTACTTATTTCAATTTGATTACTCCTTTAATTAGGCAACCTAGCGCCTAAAACAACCCTATTTATTCCCCTATAAAGGGTATTTGTAAGTAATTTACATCAACCAATCCAGACTGGTATATACCAAAATGCATGTAAATAAGTATTCACTTCTTCTAAAGGAAACAAAATACGTTCATGAATGAAAAACATTCAAACTAAAGATGTTGAAAGTTTTAGATCATTTGAGTGGTGATGATTTGAACTAACGGGTGGGAAAATACCTTTAAAAACGAGGCATTGATCGTAAAGTCAGGTATAATTGAAGCCATTTTTTATCAGCGAAAGAACACTATGAATCAATATCTCGCGGTAACTTCAAATGGCATGGAAAATTTGCTTGTTGAAGAACTGACTAAACTAGGCATTGAAAATGCGAAACCAGTACAGGCAGGCGTAAAATTTAAAGCGACAAACGAACAGGTTTATCGCTGTTGTTTGTGGAGCCGTTTAGCGTCTCGATTTGTACGTGTTTTATCTGAGTTCACGTGTAACAACGACATGGACTTGTATCTATCCACTTCCACTATTAACTGGGTTAACCAATTTCATAGCTCTAAACGCTTTGTTGTGGACTTTAACGGCACAAACCGTGAGATTAGAAATAGCCAATACGGAGCTATGAAGGTCAAAGATGGCATCGTAGATTGCTTTGAGAACAAAGGCTTGCCACGTCCTAATATCAGCAAAGAACGCCCAGATATTCGTATTCACGTTCGTTTGCATAAAGATAAAGCGTTGCTTGGGGTAGACATGGTAGGTAGTGGTCTTCATCAGCGTGGTTATCGACCAGAATCGGGTCGTGCGCCATTACGTGAAACGCTTGCTTCTGCGATTATCATGCGTTGTGGCTGGGATGGGCATCAACCATTACTCGATCCAATGTGTGGTTCTGGTACTTTGCTTATTGAAGCGGCAATGATGGCAGCCAACATGGCACCTGGCGTTAAGCGCAAACAATGGGGCTTCGAAGTTTTGGAAGACTTTGAACCGGAGACCTGGGCTGAGATTAAATCAGAGGCTAATGTTCAAGCTAGACGAGGTGTCAAGAAAGTTGACGCTAAGTTTTTTGGATTCGATAACGACCCCAAAGTATTAAAAGTCGCTCAAGAAAACGCCCGCAGAGCAGGTGTTGAAGAGTTGATTGAGTTTGCGCAAGGTGATGCTGCAACTATTACTCGTCCCGCAGGATTTGAACACGGTGTTATCGTTTCAAACCCACCTTACGGTGAGCGTCTAGGAACTGAGCCGGGGCTGATTGCGCTCTATACCGCGTTCGGTGGACAGCTAAAATCTGAGTTTGGCGGATGTAAAGCATCTATCTTCTCTAGCTCAGACGAGCTCTTGAGTTGCCTTCGTATGCGCGCTGATAAACAGTTTAAATTGAACAATGGTGCGTTACCGTGTCACCAAAAGAACTACAGCATTGCCGAGCGCAGCGCTGATGAAGTGAAAGGTGCAGATACTAACGTTCAAATCGCACCAGACTTCTCAAACCGTTTGAAGAAAAACATTGGCAAGATTGGCAAGTGGGCGCGTAAAGAGAAACTAGACTGCTATCGTATCTACGATGCAGACCTTCCAGAATACAACGTAGCGATCGACGTGTACGGCGATCAAATTGTGATTCAAGAGTACGCAGCACCTAAGAACATCCCTGAAGAAAAAGCCAAGCGTCGTCTAACGGACATTATCCGTGCGACGATTCAGGTGACCGGTGTCGAAGCGAACAAAGTTGTACTGAAAGTTCGTGAGAAGCAGAAAGGTCGAAGCCAGTACCAAAAATTAGGTCAGGTATCAGAGACGCTCGAAGTAAACGAGTACGGTGTGAAGCTGATCGTTAACCTTCATGACTACCTAGACACAGGCCTGTTCTTGGATCATAAGATCACTCGTCGTCGTCTTGGCGAAATGGCACAGGGTAAAGATTTCCTTAACTTGTTTGCTTACACTGGTAGTGCAACAGTGCACGCTGCAGTTGGTGGGGCGCGTTCCACTACAACTGTCGATATGTCAAACACCTACTTGAACTGGGCGAAAGACAATATGCAGCTTAATGGCTGTGTAGGGCGCCAACATAAATATGAACAAGCGGACTGTTTGCAATGGCTGGAAAACGCAAAAGGTGAGTACGACTTGATCTTTATTGACCCACCTACGTTCTCTAACTCTAAGCGTATGGAAACATCATTCGATGTACAACGTGACCACATTAAGCTAATGAAGAACCTCAAACGTTTACTGAGAAGTGAAGGCACAATCGTATTTTCAAATAACAAACGTCATTTCAAGATGGATGAAGAATCACTCGCTGAATTGGGTTTGAAGGCTCAGAATATTTCTTCTCAAACGTTACCATTAGATTTTGCGCGTAATAAACAGATTCATAACTGTTGGCTAGTAACGCACGCGTAGTATAAACAAAAGGATTAATACGTGCTGATATTGTATAGCACGGAGGGATGCCATCTTTGTGAGATGGCATTTGCTCTAGTAGACCAAGTCGGTTTGGCCGAGCAAACAGATATCATCGATATTGCGTTCGATGATGTACTATTTTCTCGTTACGGCGTCACAATACCCGTCTTAAAATATCAAGATTCTGAGTTGAACTGGCCGTTTGACTTAGAACAACTCACACATTGGTTGGATAATAATGGCATTACTTACCATTCATAACGCACAACTTGCATTTGGTGACCACCCATTGCTAGATAAAGCGGAGTTCGCTCTTCAAGAAAACGAACGCGTTTGTTTAGTTGGTCGTAACGGAGCAGGTAAGTCCACGTTAATGAAAGTGCTTGCCGGCGACATTTTGTTGGATGATGGCAAGATTCAAATAACTCAAGACGTAGTAGTTTCTCGGCTTGAACAAGATCCACCGCGCAATCAAGAGGGTACGGTTTACGAATACGTATCTGGCGGTTTGGCTGAAATCGGCGAACAACTGAAGCTCTATCACGATCTTCTCGATCTTGTTGCTCAAGACCCAAGTGAGAAGAACATTAACCGTTTGGCGAAAGTTCAAGAGCAACTTGATCATTCTAATGCTTGGCGCTTTGATGACCGTGTTAAGAACGTACTTGGCGCTTTAAAACTAAGCCCAGAAACCAAACTGACCGATCTATCCGGTGGCTGGCAACGTAAAGCTGCTTTAGCTCGTGCGCTGGTTTGTGATCCTGATGTATTGCTTCTTGATGAACCAACAAACCATCTCGATGTGACAACGATCGAATGGTTAGAGAACTTCTTAAAAGACTTCAAAGGCTCGATCATCTTTATTTCTCACGACCGTGCATTCATCAAGTCGATGGCGACACGCATCGTTGACTTAGATCGCGGTCAATTAGCTTCTTTCCCTGGTAATTACGAACAGTATTTGAATGACAAAGAAGAAATGCTTCGCGTCGAAGAAATGCAAAATGCTGAGTTCGATAAGAAACTAGCTCAGGAAGAAGTGTGGATTCGTCAAGGCATTAAAGCACGTCGTACTCGTAATGAAGGCCGTGTTCGAGCCCTTAAAAAGCTTCGTGAAGAGCGTCGTGACCGTCGTGAAGTTCAAGGTAAAGTTAACCTAAACATCGATGATGCTTCTCGTTCAGGTAAGATTGTATTTGAAGCAGAAAATGTATCTTTTGCTTACGAAGGCAAGACAATTGTCGACGACTTTAGCTTTAACATCATGCGTGGTGATCGTATTGCACTTATCGGACCAAATGGCTGCGGTAAGAGTACGGTACTTAAATTGCTACTAGGGCAATTGGAAGCGCAGTCTGGTCGTTTACACTGCGGAACAAAATTAGAAGTCGCGTACTTTGATCAGTACCGAGAGATTTTGGATCCAGAAAAGACAGTGATCGATAACTTAGCGGATGGGAAACAAGAAGTAATGGTTGGGGGACGTCAGCGTCATGCGCTGAGTTATCTCCAAGACTTCTTATTTGCACCTAAGCGCGCCAGAACCCCGGTTAAGGCACTTTCCGGTGGTGAGAAAAACCGATTATTGCTAGCCCGTATCTTGTTGAAACCAAACAACTTACTTATTCTTGATGAACCAACTAACGATTTGGATATCGAAACGTTGGAACTTTTAGAAGAAATGCTTGCCAATTATCAGGGTACATTATTGTTAGTGAGTCACGACCGTGAGTTCGTAGACAACACAGTAACAACCAGCTGGATTTTTGAGGGTAACGGTATAATCGAAGAGTTCGTTGGTGGTTATCATGATGCTAAACAGCAGCGTGACCAAGTTCTTGCTTCGCGCAGTCAGGTTGAAAAACCAACGAAGAAAGAGAAAGTGGTTGAGGAAACTCCCAAAACTACGCAGCCTAAGAACAATTCGAAGAAGTTATCGTATAAGCTGCAAAGAGAATTAGAGGCTCTACCAGCTAAACTTGAACAATTAGAGTCGGATATCGAGAGCCTTCAGGAGCAAGTGAACGATCCAGAGTTCTTTGCTAAACCTGTAGAGCAAACTCAGCCGGTATTGGAACAGCTTGCTGCACTAGAGCAGGAGTTGGAAATCGCATTCGAGAGATGGGAAGAACTCGAAGCAATGCAACAGGATAGTTAAGAATTCAATGAATTGTAGTAATAAATTCAAATTGACCGCCATTGCAATGATGGTTGGTACCACAATGAACGCACAGGCGGCATTGTATCAAGTTGTTGAGGTTTCACCTCAGGATCATGGTTCAAACGGTGACTACCAAACGGCTTACGGGGTTGCAATTCAACAGGGCAATGCAGGTACAGATCCTTCAACAGGTTCACCTTTCGCTCTAGGCTGCTTTGATGCAGCAGCAAACTGCACGCCAGAGCAGTTTAAACTTGCAATGGAAACTCGCACTACACCGATTTCAGCGACACAAGCCGTGGATGGGAACAGCTATCGTGAAGAAATCCCATTCGGATTAGACGCTGGCTTTTATTACATCCAAGAACTCAAAGACTTTGAGCGTTACTGTTACAACCAGCTTCGCTATTCCACCTGTGACTCATGGGCTTCAGTAAACTGGACGCCGTGGAATAAAGAACGTAGTAAAGACTTTACTTCTAATGCGTTAGCGTTCATAGAAGAAGATTCTGCTGCTTATAAAAATGAATATAACAATGTTATCAACCAGCTTACCGAGGGTGGTGCAGCTGTCGGTAATCAGAGTAAAGTTAGCACAGAAAATACTTCTACATTAGAAACACGAAATACCGTAGTTGCACCAGTAGAGCCAAATATTCTTACTGGCGATAGTGACGCAAGTGTTGTGCAAAGCCATGCTTGGAGCACAGACGGCATTTTTACTGTTGGCAGTGTTTCTCGAACAGCAAGCAATACCAATGGATCTCACCACACATCAAAAGCAGCGATTTGGGATCAAAGCGGAACCGTCAGTGAATTGGCTTGGCCTAGTGGCACATCTAAAGATGGAGAAAGGTTAGCTCAAGGGAGCATGCGTGACCTTGTCACTGATGGAACAACGGTCTATGGCGTAGGTTACAACACTTACAGTGATGATAACTACCTGAATGCGACTGTTTTTGTCGGAACTCTAGAAGCCGAAGGTAGCGTTGAAAACGCAACTTGGAAAAATAAAGTTGTTGTAGGAGCTAGACAGCGCGAAGGTGATGATACGGTTCATACAAACTCACGATTAACCGACGTTAACTCTAATTTTGTTGCTATTGGTGAAGCAAAACGTTCGGGCAGATACTTAATGCCAACGGGCTCTGCTCCGAATCGTCTCTTTATCGTAGATGATGTTCGTAAGGATTCTATTAGCGCTTTTTACCCAACTACTGGCATTTTCTTTAGCGGTGCGGGCGGTAAGATGGGCGGTATCAACTCTTACAATGAAATCGTCGGGCAACTTGATGCGGAAACGACTCGTGAAGACGATGGCAAGCCACGTCGTAAGCGCGGTTTTGTCTATCCATATAGCGTAGGTGGCGAGACTAGTGAACGTGCTGCAACATTATTCAATGGAAAAGCTTGGTTCCTAGACAGTTTGACTAATGGCGGTGATTACTCTGAACAAAACAATCAGTTCCGTATTATCGACGCAACTGATATCAATGATGCAGGTGTGATCTCTGGTACTGCTATGAAATGTGCAGGTGGTTATAGCACAACAGCAAACAATGCTACATGTAGCTCTGAAGAGCAAATTGTAGCAGTCAAACTAGTACCTATTGCTGACGCAACTAAGGACGACATCGTATCTCGAAGCATTGACTCAACGACGACAGAGCGTCAAGGTGCAGGCCTTGGTTGGTTAGCTTTGACCATGCTTGGATTGTTTGGGTTCCGTAGAAAATAGTTAAAAATCGTCAGTAATTTTTAAATCAAGCAGAGGCTCACACATTTGAGTCTCTGCTTTTTTTATGCCTTGAGAAATTGCCTACTTTGATCGATTCTTATAAGTGGAGTCATAAAAACTCCATCAAAGTTTCACAATAACAGCTGTACGTTAGTAAATGGACCTGTATGAGGAATTAACTATGAAGAGACAAAAGCGTGATCGCCTAGAACGAGCTCAATCTCAAGGCTACAAAGCTGGATTGAATGGAAGGTCTCAAGAGGCTTGCCCATATCAACAAGTTGATGCTCGGTCGTATTGGTTAGGTGGTTGGCGTGATGCCAGAGATGAAAGACAATCTGGTCTCTACAAATAAACTATCCACATACAAAAAGAAGGATTCGAAAGGGCTCTACGGAGCCTTTTCTACATTATAGGGACATAGGGAAGTAGGTTAACACTCGATAACAAAAAGGCTCCTAAATAGGAGCCTTAATAAATCGATTAAAATCGTGATTAGAAGCTTGAAGTGTCTTGGAACAAGCCAACTTTCAAATCTTTTGCTACGTAGATTTCTTTGCCGTCCACACATACACGACCGTCAGCCAAACCCATCACAAGCTTACGGTTTACAACGCGTTTCATGTGGATTTCGTACGTCACTTTTTTCGCTGTTGGCAGGATCTGACCTGTAAACTTCACTTCGCCAACACCCAGAGCACGACCTTTTCCTTTGCCACCAACCCAGCCAAGGAAGAAACCAACAAGTTGCCACATCGCATCAAGGCCAAGACAACCCGGCATTACAGGGTCGCCAGGGAAGTGGCAGTCAAAGAACCACAAATCTGGAGTAATATCCAATTCCGCCAAGATCAAACCTTTACCAAAATCGCCTTCAGTCTCAGACATTTTAGTAACACGATCCATCATTAGCATGTTTGGCGCAGGAAGCTGAGGGTAACCAGGCCCAAACAGTTCGCCTTGGCTAGAAGCAAGTAGATCGTCACGGTTATAAGAATCACGTTTGTTTTGCATTATCAATTACTCCAATTTTTGATAGCTGCATCTTAGTGAACACGTGTACGCTAAACAACTCCGATCAGTACTAGACAAACCAGTTTTTGATGCGCTGCACAATTCCTTCTGGATGCTCATGTCTTTCAAAGTTTTCAATACGTTCCGCTATTTTGCCAATAATGCTATCGTCTTCACCTCTAAAAGGTTTATTCATTACAATCGGAATAGCTTCATCTACGGTAGAAACGGACCAAATATGGAACTCACCATTTTTAATGCTTTCTATTACATCTTTATGTAATGCAAGGTGTTTAAGGTTTGATTTTGGCATCACAACACCTTGATTTCCTGTAAAACCTTGATGTTTACAAACCTGATAAAAACCTTCAATTTTTTCGTTCAAGCCACCAACGGCTTGCACTCGACCAAACTGATCAACAGCCCCTGTAACCGCAACTTGTTGATTAATTGGAGATTCAGATAAAGCACTTACCAAGCAACAAAGTTCTGCAAGAGATGCGCTGTCACCATCAACTTCACTATAAGACTGTTCAAATACGATGGAGGCTGAGTAAGGCAGTGGTTCATCCAGTTTCAGAGCAGAGCTCAAGAAAGCTTGCATAATCATCATGCCTTTTGCATGTAGATTGCCTCCAAGCTCAGCTTTGCGCTCAACATCGGAAACATCGCCATCACCAAAATGAATTACACAAGATATTCGCGCAGGCTCACCATAGCTGACAGGGTGCCCAGCCATATCAATAACGGTTAGGCCATTGATTTGACCAACTTGTTCCCCAGTTGTCTCAATGATGACTTGTCCATCTAAAATATCGTACACGGCACGCTGAGGAAGGTAAGATTCTCGGTAATACTTATCGTCAATCGCTTTATCTAACGACTTGTAATCTAATGCGTGGCCATCACTGAACTGGCTAGCAAGCGTTAGAAGTTGAGAGTGCCACATTACTCCTAAAGGCAGATAATGTTGATCTTCAGTAAATCTCATACCGGCCAGCAACAATCTTCTAAAACCACATTCAGTTAAGTGAGGCAGCTGATATTGAGAACATATCCAGTTCACTAAACCAAAGTAATCTGTCAAATTCTGCTCTGACAGATGAATATCTTCTTCAACTTCCGTATACATGGCAAAGCCAGAACAGAAGTCTTCATCGATGTATTCTAGCTCTGCTAACTGACTTCTTTCTCCTGTTACAATCAGTTTTACATCATAAGCTTTAGCTTGCGGTACTGAAGTAGGTAAACGAGTAGGGCTTAGGTTCAGTGGCTCGATAAGGTTTTGTTGAATTGCAGACTTTATATTTGGCCAAAGCCCTGGGTTAGCCAAAATTAGATTAGCCGGTACAATTAAGTAACCGTTATCTGCCTGTGAAATTAAACCAGGTTGGAAGGCAATATCACCACTTACATCAACACTGTAACGGTCAAATAAACGTTTGGCATCAAGTGATTCCGAAAAAACTATCGCAGCGTTAGACTGGCTCTGAAGAGCTTTACTGATGAACTCTCTATATACAGAATTATCTACGCAGTTAATGAGTAGTACTCGCGTCAATCCGGAAATTTTTGAAAAACGAGATATCGTTGCCGACATTCTCGGTTGGAGATCAGTAAAAGACTTCTTTGGTAACGAAGGTGCAGACTTTAAAAGTGCTTCGTACTGCTCAAGTGAAGGTGTTACGTCTTGCCAATTAAGTTGGTTCATTAAAATTCATCGTAATTCAATCTTGCCGACATTATAACGAAACGGACTATAACACCCTAGCACCAATTTGGTTTGCTCTCGGCATTCATCTCTCAATGAACAATACTTAGACAAATGAGTGATCAACATCGATACTTCTAAGAGTTTTATTTGCCCAAGTAAACCATCTGGGTTACGCTGTCACTAGGTTATATTTATGGGTCGGAACAAATGAAATATCAGCAGCTTGAGAATCTAGAATGTGGGTGGAAATGGAAGTATCTCATCAAAAAATGGAAAGATGGTGAAGCGATTACCCGACATATTGATACAAGCGAAGCAGATGCAGCGGTCGCAGAACTAAAACGCCTTGAACACGAGCCTACACTTGTCTTAGCTTGGATAGAAAACCACATGTCAGAAGAGTTAGATAATAAACTCAAGCAGGCTATCCGAGCGAAACGGAAACGTCACTTCAATGCAGAGCAAGTCCATACAAAGAAAAAATCCATTGATTTAGATTACCGAGTTTGGGAAAAGCTTTCTAGCAGAGCGAATGAACTTGGTTGTACGTTATCTGACGCAATTGAATATTTGCTTTCCGAAGCGTCGAGAAGTGAAAAAGCGAGTCAAAAAGTTACCTCAATTAAAGAGGATTTGAGTAAATTGCTATCTAGCTAGGATAGGGAGTGCCAAATGTTATATGTAATCTTAATTGCAGCCATCGTGATCTTTTGGTTGATCGCAGTCGATAGGCCGGTGTTAAAAGTAAAGTTCGATAATGGCCATATTAGTAACGTAAAAGGGCATCTACCTCCTTCTTTCAAACACAACTTACAGGATATTAGTGAGCATAACCCGTTTACTGGTGAAATGAAGGTGTATAGCCAACGAACAGGAATGCGCTTAAGCTTTTCCAAAGGCATTCCCAAAAAAGTTCAACAGAGGATTCGTAACGTTTTTCCGCACCAGGGCTTCAAAGCAAACAAAGGCAAGAAGCGCGCTTAATTACATATCAGTTACTTCATCATGTTAAATGGGACGCAATGTGGCGTCCCATTTTCGTATCTACAGAAAAATTACTTATCATCGAACAATCAACAACATAAACGGACCAAAACGATGAGATACGTTGTAACTTTAATGGTATTGATCTTTGCAAGTAATTCAGTTTTTGCTGACGATTCAGAAACGAACCTGTTGGCTAAAAAGATTAAGACTAAGCTTCAAAAGAAAGTAGACAATAAGTTTGATGGCTATCAAGGTTATTGTGACGTCATGATAGAAATGGAGCACAAAAGTAAAAACGCAGTAATAAAAAGAGTAACCAGCAGTGGTGACCAAAAAGTGTGTAGGTACGTTAAGTCCAACTTGAAGAAAGGAAAACGCTATCGTTACAAATACCCCGAAAAGTACATTCGCCTCCATATAACCACAGGCTTATAAATGTTTCAGAACGCAACTGAGCTCGTGATTTTTGGCAGATTTCGTTGCGGAGCGATTAGAGCGTTTAGCTGATTTTTGCTGTTGTACGAGGCGAGTATGAAAGGCTTTTTTGTTTGGTAGCGCTTAAGTTAGTAATCGTGATGCCATTGAGTGGCAAATTCAGTGAGTTGGCCATCATCACCATACATAGATTGATTCAGGTGCTTACGGAAGGACACGCCAGTAAGTCGGGGACTAAGCGCGCATCAATTTTCAATAAGAGATTTGATTTGCTTCGTAAGCATAACCACAAATTATTGTCTTTGATTAGTGATTAAGCACCTTTAATCAAAGTGGGTAACTCTCTTCTTTTCAAATTGGAGTCTCAGATCTAGTCTGAACTAATACAAAAATTCTGATGAATTAATCTTCAAATACATCGAGTAGATTTGTATCGAACGAAAGTCCCTTTAAATTGTGCTCTTCACATAACGATATGAGTTTGTCATCACAATAAATTGACGTACAACCTTCACCTTTTGATTTAAAGACATATTTATTTGAAAGATCGCTTTCTATAAATGCCAGTTTCTCTAATAATCCTTGTTCTCCGTCAATGTCTTCAAATTTGATTTTCTGCTTGTCTTCTTCTCCAAAGGACATCACGTTGAACACGGTAAAACTTTCATCATCGATTGTAATCGGTAAGAACTCACCGTCAGAATCAATTACATCTCGTACTACCTGATATGCATTTTCTCTCAAGACAAGAAATGTTCTCCATTTAGATATGTCTGGGATTGCTTCAGCAGATTTAAAGTGTTGAGTAAATGTTGCATATTCATTTACCCAAACATCTCTCAAGCTGGTTGAATCAACAGGGGCTCTTCGAAGTCGTCTTAACAACTTAAAGTCATCTGAATCGAGAGCTCGCTTATAAGGGTCATGCTCTAAGACCTTAAATTCTCGAGGTTTACTTTTTAATTTGTATACAGTCATACAGTAGGTTTCCAGTTAGCATCTTTCTTCTCAAGAATTTTCTAAGGATGAGAACTATCTTGTATTTGCTTTTTCAGCAGTTAAGCAGTTCAGCAGTGTGGACTTAAATACATTCTCACTATGCCTAATTCTTCCAAGCGTGCCAATCCAGTTCTGATAATTTGTACCATGTATTCGTGAATGAGGTGGAGCTTTTGGAGTAGTGTAGTGATCTTTATAAGCACTGGATATAGGTAACCAAACACCATTAATTGCATCATTAATCCCTATACCAAATTCTAACATTTGTAATTTTGCATCAATCATCGCAGTTACCTTACCGTTTCTCATCACAATCTGATGTGCTGCGTGATTTGGGCTAGGATGAGGTTCTGCTACGGCATAAAGTATGCGAGACAAGTGCCGGTAGCTTATTCCAAGAATGGATGTGGCTTCTCGGCACTTTAACTTATTGTTTAACACATCTTGGATACTGGAGAAACGTTGCAATTCATGGTAGTTCATCGTAACTAACTTCCTAAATACCTCCAAGCAAACATAGGACAGATTCACTTGGAAATACTAGGACATTATCGCTTTGGGCCTACACTATTAGTGCGTATTATGTATATTATGTTAAATTAAATATCGCCGTACGCTAAATGTTGTCTGAGTATGCTCCTATTCCCCTGCAGATTTTAAATTTAAGGGCCTTACTGTACTGTGAGCATTAAACATAATGGTTATTTACCATAAAATACTTAATATAGATCTTAATAATCTATCGATTGTTAAGATCTATATTAACGCCTTTTTGCTTATTGAAATGACTGTATAGCTTCAAAGATATCTTGTCTTCTAACTGGCTTGGAAATGAATCCGTCCATGCCGGCATCCAGGCATTTATCTCTATCGCTTTCTAACGCATGTGCAGTTAACGCTATAATTGGGGTCCTGAGACCTTTATCTCGAATAAGTCTTGTTGCGGTAATTCCATCCATCACTGGCATCGAGACATCCATGAGAATCAAATCGATTAAATCCTCATTCTCTTCTAAAAATGTTAATGCCTCTGCTCCATGGCTTGCGATATGAACATTATGGCCAAGCTTATTTAAGATAAGCTTTATTACGAACTGATTCGACTCGGTATCTTCTACGACGAGAAGTTCTATTGCTTTTGTCGGTTGATTGTTTTCGATTCTAACTGGACGATTTTGATTACAACGAGTCAAAACTGGAATCGAAATCGTAAAGGTTGAACCAACATGCTCATCACTTTTAACGGCAATCTTTCCACGCATCATTTCAACTAAATGCTTGGTTATTGCGAGCCCCAGTCCTGTACCACCGAAGCGTCTCGTGATGGAACGGTCTCCTTGATGAAATGCCGTAAACAAGTGCTCTTGCTTTGCTTTAGATATACCAATTCCAGTGTCAGATATTGAGATCACAAGTTCAGCATCTTGCTCAGATACAGAAACTTTTACTTCACCTTCGTCTGTAAACTTTATTGCATTCCCTATTAGATTAAACAGGATTTGAGATAACCGCGTGGAGTCAATCCAAAATTGTTTGTCATTAGTGACAGTACAGTTGAGTTTAAATTGGAGATTTTTCTTCTTAGCTATTTGTTTTTGCTGAGAAATGACAAAAGTGACAGTGTCTCTTAAATTAATCCATTGTTCATTGAGCTGAAAGCGACCTGACTCGATTTTAGAGAGATCAAGAATGTCACTGATTATCGCGAGAAGTAACTCTGCAGAGCACTCCATTTGGCTCAACGCATCAATTTGTTCTTCTGACAAGGTTGATTGCTTCAGTATATCTAGCATTCCAAGAACGGAATTTAAAGGGGTTCTTATTTCATGGCTCATCATCGCTAAGAACTCCGACTTAGAGCGGTTCGCAAGCTCTGCTTCTTCTCTTGCTTTAGCGAGCTGAGTTGTTCTTACCTCAACGATACGTTGTAACTTCTCTTTGGTCTCGATATCAATGACCGCCCTTTCAATTAAGGGACGAAACCGCCTCAAGGTTTCCTTATTCTCTATGCTAAAGTGCCCTTTCTGAGCTCCAATAAGTAGGATTACGGTTTGCGTTACTTCTGAACGTATACCAGTTAAAACGACCGAGTTTACATGGCTTTTTATAAAGCTGTTTAAGTTAACAAACTCAGCGAGTTTATCTGGCTCGAACAGTAGAATGCATTCACCATTGAGAGCTCTTTGATAGGTGTTACCGTGTAACCAGGATACATTATCAAATACGCTATTAGTTGATATCAATGTCTTGAAGGGATATCGTTCACCATCACGAGTCAGTACAATAAAATCATCGAAGTTGATGTACTTTTTGAGGACATTGTTTAATCCCGTAAATATCTCATGCCGATTCTTTGCCTCACTCATCGCAGATATCGCGGAAAGAATGGCCTTGTTTTCATCGGCGAGTAGTCGTTCTTTTTGTCTAGCCTGCTTTAGCTCAACTAACGCTTCTTGAAGCGCTTCCTGTTGATATATGTCTAAGTATTTATCTTTCATAAGGTTTATGGAATATAGCCGATGAAATCATCAGGTTTCCATGTCCATTCTCACCACCAATAAATCTACCTTGCTCGCCGAAAGTAAAAGGGCAAATAAAAGGCAAATGTTCTAGTTCTTGGTTAATTTGTTCACAAACGCTATTCATGTCTTGCATTAAGTGCAACATGGGACCTGCGCAAAAGATATTTATCACTCCAATTTTTCGAGACTCTTCTAATTTTTGGTTAAAAGCGGCATTGACGACTTTTGCAGCGCGCGCAACGAGATGCTCACGACTTCCTTTCATTAATGTGAGTTCGTCACCCTCTTCTATTCGTGTAAACAACTCGATTCCACCATCTTGCGTCTCACGGATCGGATGGGATAACTTGTAATATGGGCGATCATAGAGATGACCTGCGATCCGCCCTAATGGATAAGCACTCGAGTTTGTAAACAGCATATTATCTTTACCTACTTGGTTATCCTGGTGATTTGTCCACCTTCTATAAACATTGAGCGCAGGTTCATTATCAATTTCAAGTAAGCATCTATCGTTGGTCTTGGTTGCAACACCTTTGATATTAGTTGGTGTATGCCCAGCGCTAAAAGCGATATCAACAGGTTGAGAGGAGTAAAAGAGAGTTAAGCTTAAACCTGAAGTTTGAGAGCCTTGGGCGGTTATCACAGACCATTTCCCAGCGATGTTATTATCAGCGGCCGAACCACCAATAATTGGAATTAGAGTTCCAAATCTTTCATCTATAGACGCAATGATTGATTCCTCTTGCCCTGGTGTAGCATGAAGTAGAATTAAGTTTGGTACCTCTCCTACACGGTTTGCGTTCTCAAGGGCCATATCCAAAGCCTTGATGACGCTGTCACCTGAGTTGTGATTAGAAATACCAGTACCATAAGCATGAGGACCTGTATCATAAACAGCAAGTGCCGTAATTACTGGTCCTGTATGAAAGCCCTGATCTGTCATTACGGCTTGACATGAACTGGCGCCATGAAAAGGCACACCAGGAAAATGCGCAAGAAACGCTTCTCGAATCAACTCGAAATTGTATTCTTCCGTGTAGTAACACATCACGTAAGACAAGTTCTGTTGTGTCAATTCGGACCTGAGCGTTTTTATCGCTGAGTCTTCATCTTTAATATGAGTAAAAACTGATTGGCAATGCATACGATTTTATAATTGGATATCACTCTGCTGTTATACCATTCCAACCAATTTTCTCTAGGTAAGAAGGTGTTAATTTCATTAATAAGTTACGATTATCTCGTGATAGATCGTATTTATAATTGAACTACAACAATGTTTTCACCTTTTTTAAAGGTGATTTTTTTCGATTCAGGCATGATGTCCCATTCTACTGACTTATGCTTTTCGTTGAGATTGATAAAATTACCAGATTGATTTAGATCAATTTTTAGAGTGCTACTTTCTGTCGTTTCGAGCGAAATTCCCATTGAGTCACGATTAATCGTGATTATTTCTCCTTCAATTGTTACATCGCATCGTTCTTTTTGTGAACAGTCAACGCTATTAACACTCTCGTGTGTAAAGGTACGCCAGAAAAATGCGCCTATTAAAACACTGAGCATGATTAAGATTTGTGCAAGTCGCGCCTTTGTTAACTTTTGTGCAGGCATAATTACTAATATCCTTGTTACAAACTTCAAACTTTTTAAATAAAAAATGATTTCCAGAGGTCCAGTAAGGTTACTACCCTGTCATTGAATTGTTAATTCAAGTATAGTGTCACGCTGAAAATGCCACTTTTTATTAAAGTCAGCAATGGAAATAAGGTGATGATAACACTTGAATTCTAGAGTTTACTTGGGTGGTGTTACGACGCAAGTCGTGTTGGAAGTAAAAGTGTAGTTAATTAGAAATTGGAAGCATGCAAATGAGCCAAGTAAAGCAGCTTGAACAAAACTACAACTATACAGTCGTTCGCCAATTTACCCTTGTGACCATTTTATGGGGCATAGTTGGTATGGCTGTTGGTGTTTTGATTGCCGCTCAATTAGTTTGGCCACAGCTAAACTTTGATACGCCGTGGTTGACGTACAGTCGCTTACGTCCACTGCATACTAATGCGGTAATTTTTGCGTTTGGTACCAGTGCTCTGTTCGCAACGTCTTATTATGTTGTACAGCGCACATGTCAAACACGTCTTTTTGGTGGCCCACTCGTTGCCTTCACCTTTTGGGGTTGGCAAGCAATCATCCTGGCAGCAGCCATTACTTTGCCTCTCGGTTTAACATCGGGTAAAGAGTATGCTGAGCTAGAATGGCCTATTGATATCGCAATTGCGCTAGTATGGGTATCATATGCGGTGGTGTTCTTCGGCACACTAGTGAAGCGAAACACGTCACATATTTATGTGGCAAACTGGTTCTTCGGTGCCTTTATTATCACAGTAGCAGTACTTCACATCGTGAACAGCATGGCTATTCCTGTGTCACTTGGTAAATCTTACTCGATTTACTCGGGCGCAGTGGATGCGATGGTTCAGTGGTGGTATGGACACAATGCGGTAGGTTTCCTACTGACCGCTGGTTTCCTAGGTATGATGTACTACTTCGTTCCTAAACAAGCTGAACGTCCTGTTTATTCTTACCGTCTATCTATCGTTCACTTCTGGGCACTTATTTCTCTATATATTTGGGCAGGCCCTCACCACCTTCATTATACAGCGCTACCAGACTGGACTCAGTCTCTAGGTATGGTTATGTCGCTGGTTCTATTTGCTCCTTCTTGGGGTGGTATGATCAACGGTATTATGACGTTATCTGGTGCATGGCATAAGCTTCGTTATGACCCTATCCTACGTTTCCTAATCGTTTCACTGTCGTTCTACGGTATGTCTACCTTTGAAGGCCCGATGATGTCGATTAAGACGGTTAACGCACTTTCTCACTACACAGACTGGACCATTGGTCACGTTCACTCTGGTGCGTTAGGTTGGGTTGCGATGGTTTCTATCGGCTCTGTATATCACTTGGTACCTCGCCTATTTGGCCAAGAGCGTATGTACTCTGTTGGTCTAGTTAATGTGCATTTCTGGCTAGCAACAATCGGTACCGTTCTTTACATCGTTGCGATGTGGATCTCTGGTGTAATGCAAGGTCTTATGTGGCGCGCGGTTAACTCTGACGGTACGCTAACTTACAGTTTTGTTGAATCTGTAGAAGCGTCTTATCCGTTCTACTTTGTACGTTTCCTAGGCGGATTTATCTTCCTATCTGGTATGTTCCTAATGGCATACAACACGTACAAAACGGTAAGCGCACCTAAAGAAAGCCTAAAAGCTATCCCACATCCGGCATAAGGAGATTTAAGAATGAGTAATAATTCTAATAATCGCCATGAAATCTTAGAACGTAATGTCGGTTTGTTGGCTATTTTTATCGTGTTTGCTATCAGTTGGGGCGCTCTTGTAGAGATCACTCCTCTGATTTTCCAAAAGCAAACGACTGAACCTGTAGAAAATCTGCGCGCTTACACTCCTTTGGAGATGGAAGGCCGTGATATCTACATCCGTGAAGGTTGTAACGTCTGTCACAGCCAGATGGTTCGTCCTTTCCGCTCAGAGACTGAACGTTACGGTCACTACTCTGTTGCTGGTGAGAGTGTTTGGGAACACCCATTCCTTTGGGGCTCTAAGCGTACAGGCCCGGATTTAGCTCGTGTTGGTGGTCGTTATTCTGACGAATGGCACCGTGTTCACCTGTTAGATCCTCGTGAGCTTGTACCTGAGTCAAACATGCCAGGTTTCCCGTGGCTAGCTGAAAACGTTTTAGACGGTAAGCTAACTCAGAAGAAACTTGAGCTATTTCGTGATCAGTTCGGCGTTCCATACACTGATGAAGAGATCGCGAATTCGGCTAAAGAAGTAGAAGGTAAAACAGAGATGGATGCAATCATCGCTTACCTTCAGTCTCTTGGTCATGCAATGAAGTAAGGGGATCATATGGATTTCGGTACAATTCATAGTATTTATACCGTTGTACTCTTCGCTAGTTTTATTGGCATCGTATGGTGGGCATTTAGTAAAAAGCGTAAAGCACGCTTTGAAGAAGATGCCAACTTGGTGTTTGCTGACGAAGAACAAAAGACCCCTAATAACCAAGGAGTGAAGAAGTAATGACTACATTCTGGAGTCTCTGGATTATCGTGATTACTGTCGGTACGCTAGTAGGCTGTGCGATTCTCCTGACTTGGTGCGCTAAAGATAAAATGGGCGTCGAGGAAGGGGAAGACATGGGCCACGAGTACGATGGTATTCGCGAGCTAAACAACCCTCTACCAAAGTGGTGGACTTACCTGTTTGTAAGCACATTTGTGTTCGCAGCAGTTTACCTTGCCCTATTCCCAGGTTTAGGTAGCTTCAAGGGCTTTTTAAACTGGCAGAGTTCGGCTCAAACCGTTCGCTCACTAGAAGAGTCAAAAGAAGCCATCGCTGTAGCACAAGAGAACAAGCAACTAAACCAATATGCAAAAGAACTGGATGATGCCGACGCTTACTTCGGCGAAGCATTCCGTAAACTTGCGCACAATGACAGTGGTCTACGCCCAATTCCTGAAATTGCGCAAGATCCTGAAGCATTAAAAGTTGGTCAGCGTTTGTTTTTGCAAAACTGTTCTCAATGCCATGGCTCTGATGCACGTGGTCAGAAAGGCTTCCCTAACCTGACTGATGATGCATGGCTATATGGTGGCGAGCCAGCAGCGATCGTTACAACCATCATGCACGGCCGTATTGGTCAAATGCCAGCATGGAAAGATGCCCTTGGTGAGCAAGGTGTTCAAGAAGTTGTAAGTTACACACTTAGTCTATCTGGTCGTAAAGTAAATGCTCGTGAAGCCGCGGCAGGTAAAGCACGCTTCGTAGTGTGTGCTGCTTGTCATGGTACCGATGGTAAGGGTAACCCTGCAGTCGGTGCGCCTGACCTTACAGACCAAGACTGGTTATTTGGTGACTCTCGTGCAGCTGTAACAGAAACCGTAATGAACGGACGCTCAGGCGTAATGCCTGCGTGGAAAGACATTTTGGGTGAAGATAAAGTTCAGCTCGTTGCCTCATATGTCTGGAGTTTAAGTAACTCAGAGAGTAAGTAACTGAGATATTACGTAACATAGCAATAACAGCCCCTTTCATAGGGGCTGTCTTTCCTTTAAATTTAACGCCTTACATTTTTTCATTTAGCTGTTGAGAACTTTTTTATGGTAAAGCCTTGGTATAAACAATTTTGGCCGTGGTTCCTAATCATCCTTCCTCTTACTGTCGTAGTTTGGACTGTGATTACTGTGGTCGTTTTCTCGAACAACTCTGTTTCTTTAGTCGCCGAGGATTACTATAAAAAAGGCAAAGGCATTAATATCGACATTAGTAAAATGAATGTCGCTCGTGACCTAGGTCTTAACGCTGAGATTTCCTCTGAAAATAACAATGTTGTGATTGTTTTCGCTAAAGGGAAGCTACCTCATTACCCTGCTCTAACGGCCACTTTCACTCATCGTACTCTTCCTGATCGTGACTTCACAAAGCTTGTAACAGCGGATGCATCTGGTAATTACCGACTAAAAGCTGAGGAATCTATTCAAGGACCATGGTTTGTTGAACTACAACCACACGACAAGCAATGGATGATCCAAGGTAAAGTTGAGTTTCCTGCCTCTTCAACACCGTTAATGAAGTAAGCATATGTGTAAATCCTGTTATCACTGCGGTGAAGATGTACCAGCCAACACGGATTTCAAAGTAGAAATATTGGGTGAAATTCGCGACATGTGTTGTCCGGGCTGCGAAACTGTGGCGCAGACTATTGTCGATAGTGGTCTTGTCTCATATTACCAATACCGCACTGCGCCTGCAGAAAAGGCAGATCTAGTACCAGAGCAACTCCAAGCTTTAATTCATTATGACAATGCGGATGTACAATCTGAATTCGTACGAAATCGCGAAAATGTTTCTGAAGTAACCCTTTCTTTGGAAGGCGTTTCATGTGCCGCTTGTGCGTGGTTAATCGAAAAGCAAGTTTCTAATACGGCCGGGTTGGTATCTATCCGTGTTAATACAACCACCAATCGAGCGTTACTAGCCTGGGATAAAACTCAGGTACGGTTAAGCGAGCTCCTTTCCGTTATACATAAACTTGGTTACAAAGCTGCACCTTTTGAAGCAGATAAGCAAGAAGCCTCTTACCATCGAATGATGAAGCAATATCTATATCGGCTAGGTATTGCAGGTTTAGCAACCATGCAGGTCATGATGCTCGCCGTTGCACTGTATCTCGAAGTCTTTGGTGATTTAGAGCCAGAGTTTAAAAGTTACTTTCGTTGGGTAAGTTTGATTTTTGCTACTCCTGTTTTGCTTTATTCCGCTCTTCCATTTTACTTAAACGCATGGCGCAGTATCAAAGGCCGAACCCTTGGTATGGATGTCCCGGTTTCTATCGCGTTGATCTTTGCCTATGTTGCAAGTTTAGTTGCAACAGTAACTGAACAAGGCGAAGTCTTCTTTGAATCTATCTCGATGTTTACCTTCTTTTTGTTAGTAGGTCGATTCTTAGAGATGCGCGCTCGTCGCAAAGCTGCTGCAGCGAGTGGTAACCTTCTTAAGTTGATTCCGGCAATTGCTACAACGCTGGACGGTGATCAGATACCCGTGAAGACGCTAAAAGTTGGCGATCGTATTCGCGTTCTACCTGGTGAACATATCCCCGCTGACGGTAAAGTTATTTCAAGCCGTATTCATATTGATGAATCCATGCTAACGGGTGAGTCAGTGCACGTTGTGAAACGAGAAGGCGATATTGTTTATGCGGGAACGCTAAACGGAGACGAATCATTTGAACTTGAGGTAGTAAGCTCAAAGGCCGATTCAATGATTTCTAATATCGTGCGTTTACAAGATGAAGCTCAACACTCCAAACCTAAAATTGCGGAAATTGCCGACATTGTCGCCCGTTACTTTGTTGGTGTGATTCTTATTATCTCTGCTGGTACTTGGTTTTACTGGCATCAAACAAAACCAGATGATGCGTTTTGGATCATGCTGTCTGTGTTAGTTGCTACATGCCCATGTGCGCTATCTCTGGCCACTCCGACCGCTCTCACTTGTGCTACCTCTAGAATGGGTAATTTTGGCATTTTGCTTCGTAAAGGCCATGTGTTTGAGACACTATGTAAGATCAACCACTTAGTTGTAGATAAAACAGGCACTCTAACGAAAGGTGATATTGAGATCTGTGAAACAAAGGTACTTAGTGATCTCCCACAGAAAGATTGTCTATCACTAGCTGCAGCTTTAGAGGCTCATGCAAACCACCCTATCGCTCGTTCTTTTGCAACTTTCACCAATGATGACTTTATCGTGTCTGATGTGCAAAACGTGATTGGGTCAGGGATTGAAGGGATATGGAATGGCAAAATCGTTAAGATAGGTAGTGCTGCT
Organism: Vibrio sp. 811; assembly: GCF_033339195.1. NCBI lineage: Bacteria > Pseudomonadati > Pseudomonadota > Gammaproteobacteria > Vibrionales > Vibrionaceae > Vibrio > Vibrio sp. 811. Next base: position 12,616 of record NZ_JAWOUB010000019.1, on the reverse strand, counting down.
TTTGTTCAAGGCAAAGAAAGTGATGAAAGCCAGGCGGTCTATCTGTCGGTTGATGGCAAGCATGTCGCTAGCTTTTACTACCGCGACCCTATCCGAAAAGAAAGCAAAGCCTTTATTCAACGTTTTGCTGACGCTGGAATTAAGACAACCCTGCTAACTGGTGATTCTCTCTCAAACGCCCAACCAGTGGCGAATGAAATTGGTATCGATCACATTGTCGCGTCAGCAAAGCCAGAAGATAAGCTTGCATACCTTAAGAGCTTGGACGAAAACAGTATCACTATGATGGTTGGTGATGGAATCAATGACGCGCCGACTCTCGCCGGAGCTCACCTTTCTGTCGCAATGGGCGGTGGTACAGATGTCGCTAAAGCTTCTGCAGATATGACGTTACTTGGGGATAATCTCGAAAAGCTACTAGAGGCACGTTTGCTTGCACTGCGTACAAGAAAGATTATTCGAGAAAACTTGGCTTGGTCTTTGGGTTACAACCTGTTAATTTTGCCTTTGGCGGTCGCAGGTTTAGTGGCTCCCTACATTGCAGTAGTTGGCATGTCTGCAAGCTCAATTATCGTTGTATCTAACTCTTTGCGCCTGCTCAAAGAGAAATAAGTAGAGAAAGCAAACATGGAAAGTCTTTATATATTGATTCCCATCGCTATCGTTCTCGTTTGTGTTGCTGTCGCCGTTTTTCTTTGGGCGGTAAGAAGCGATCAGTTTGAAGATCTTGAACGGCAAGGGCACAACATTCTTCTCGACGAAGAAGACCAATCTAATAGTGATAAAAAGTAGCGACCTTTATGACTCCTGATTTTATCGGTGCGTTGATGATCGGCTTAGTAGGAGCCGGTCATTGTATGGGTATGTGTGGTGGTATCGCGTCTCTACTTACCATGGGCTCTTCTGCTAAAAATAAAACCACCCCTCTTATCCCCCTCTTCTACAACCTCGGACGATTGTTCAGTTATACCTTAATAGGTGCATTAGTGGGTGGTGCTATATCAGGTTTATCTGAGCTTAGTGGGTTAACGCACTCTCTTGCTTGGTTAAGGCTGATTGCTGCGTTATTCATGATCCTGGTCGCGCTGTATATTGCTAAATGGTGGCAAGGCTTACTTTTAATAGAAAAGCTAGGGCAGTATCTCTGGCGCTTTATCTCGCCGGCAGGGAAGAGTTTGTTACCATTAAAGCATCCTCTTCACGCGTTGCCATTTGGCTTTATTTGGGGTTGGTTACCATGTGGTTTAGTTTATTCAGCGCTTACTTGGTCGGCGGTTTCTGGTAGTGCGATGAACGGCGGCCTAATTATGCTTGCGTTTGGGCTCGGAACGCTACCTGCAATGCTTATTATTGGATACGGTGCCAATCATTTTCAGAAATTACAAAAATCATTAATATTTAGAAATATTTCAGCATTAATCCTTATTGGCTATGGTACGTATACCGCTGTAGGAGCCTTAGCGTTACTCGGTTTCATATAACGTTAAACTCTATTGAGGTGACATTTTTGCTACCCTTTAGGATTAAGCGATGCTAAAATATTGATGTATATCAAATAGTGAAAGGTTGTTATGATTTCTGAAAAACCTGCAACAAAGCGTATCCAATCAGGCGGTTGCGCCATTCATTGCCAAGATTGTAGCATTAGTCAACTGTGTATCCCGTTCACTCTAAATGAGGCAGAACTTGACCAGCTTGACCAAATCATCGAACGTAAGAAGCCTATTCAAAAAGGACAAGAGCTTTTTAAGGCCGGTGATGAGCTAAAATCGCTATACGCTATCCGCTCTGGTACCATCAAGAGCTATACGATCACAGAGCAAGGTGATGAGCAAATCACAGCGTTTCACTTAGCTGGAGACTTAGTCGGTTTCGATGCTATCACTGGTGACTCCCACCCTAGCTTTGCTCAAGCACTCGAAACGTCGATGGTATGTGAAATCCCATACGAAATTTTAGACGATCTATCGGGTAAAATGCCTAAGCTTCGCCAGCAAATCATGCGTTTGATGAGTAACGAAATTAAAGGTGATCAGGAAATGATTTTGCTTCTTTCTAAAAAGAACGCAGAAGAGCGACTAGCTGCTTTCCTTTACAACCTATCAACGCGTTTTTCTCAGCGTGGCTTCAGCCCTAGAGAGTTTCGTTTAACTATGACTCGTGGTGATATTGGCAACTACCTTGGTCTTACAGTCGAAACGATCAGTCGTTTGTTAGGTCGTTTCCAGAAATCTGAGATCCTAAGCGTAAAAGGTAAATATATCACTATCTTAGACCACGATGCATTGATGGAACTTGCTGGTGTAACTAAAGAATAATACACCCTAATTATTGATGTAGCTCGAAAATGAGCTACATCATATTTCTCATAAATTCCTTTCGAAAGTCCTCAAAAAGTTCTCCAAACTAAGCTACAGTAAAAATGTACGGTGAGTACTCCAAAATACTGATTTAATTTACATTCAGTATCTGGTTTTGCAATAGAAGTGGGCTTAGTTATGAGTATATACAGTAAGATCCTTGTTGTAGCTGACATCAATAATGATGAGCAGCCCGCACTTGCAAGAGCTGTTCAATTAGCTCAGAAAAGTGTATCTAGAAGCCGAATCACTTTCTTTTTATCCATTTACGATTTCTCGTATGACATGACGTCAATGCTATCAGTGGATGAAAGAGATGCTATGCGTCGAGGTGTCATTCATCAGCGTGAGCAGTGGATGCGTAAAATTGCTCAACCATACCTAAACGATGGCTTCGACTTTGATGTTTGTGTTGTCTGGCACAACCGTCCTTATGAGGCGATTATTGCTGAAGTCTACGCAGGCAATCATGACCTAGTCATCAAAGGCACACGTAAGCATGATGTTTTAGAGTCTGTCATTTTTACACCGACAGATTGGCACTTGTTGCGAAAATGCCCTATTCCAGTGCTTCTTATTAAGAATGCTGCTTGGCCGGAACAAGCAAGTATCCTTGCCTCAGTACATGTGGGCTCAGAAAACCCGACTCATATTGATCTCAACGATACGATGGTCGAGCGATTAAAAGAAATCACCACTCGGCTTGAGGCCAAGCCATATCTTGTTAACGCCTACCCCGTTACACCGGCGAATATTACGATTGAACTTCCTGAATTTGACCCAACGACTTATACCGATGCAGTGCGAGGTCATCATTTAACGGCTATGAAAGCACTACGCCAAAAACATGGTCTTGATGAAGAACAAACGATAGTTGAGCAAGGTTTACCTGAAGATGTCATTCCGGCAGCTGCAGAGCGCTTGAACGCAGCAATGGTTATTTTAGGTACCACAGGGCGAACAGGGCTTTCTGCTGTCTTTATTGGTAATACAGCGGAGCACGTGATTGATAAAATAAATTGCGACGTGTTGGCTCTAAAACCAAAAGGCTACATTAGCCCTCTCGACCCAAATACAGCAACCTAATCTCTCTTTAGTATTGCTATGTATTGAGCGCTTTCAAATAAGCGCTAATAAATCCCCCGAATACAGGGGGATTTTTGTTTGGGAACAGTTAAAGCGTTGGGTACAAAAAAGGAGGTCTAATTGACCTCCTTTTTTACTAGTTAGATGTTCGTAACATCGATGAACATCGATTCATCAATATTCGTCGAAGAAACGACAGCCTCATTAAATTCATACTCTTCGCGGTTACCTTCACGATCTAGCGGTAAGTTAACAAAGTCGAACAATTCGCGGTCTGCTAGTTGGCTTGGGCTTACGTTTTGAATTGATTTAAAAATTGCTTCCACACGCCCTGGCGTCTTCTTATCCCATTCAATCAACATTGCTTTTATAGATTGACGCTGAAGGTTCTCTTGAGAGCCACAAAGGTTACACGGAATTATTGGGAAATCCTTGTGCTCAGCGTATTTGATCAAATCTTTTTCACGACAGTAAGTCAATGGACGAATGACCACGTTACGGCCATCATCAGAGCGTAGCTTTGGTGGCATCGCTTTAAGGCGAGAGCCGTGGAACATATTCAAGAACATTGTTTCGACGATGTCATCCATGTGATGACCTAGCGCAAGCTTAGTTGCACCAATCTTCTCTGCAAATGAATACAGCGTACCACGTCGCAGGCGTGAACACAGACCACAAGTGGTTTTGCCTTCTGGTACCTTCTCTTTTACGACGGAATACGTGTCCTTATCGACGATATAGTAAGGGATATTCAGTGTTTCGAAATACTCTGGCAGAATGTGCTCAGGGAAGCCCGGTTGTTTTTGGTCTAGGTTTACCGCAACCACTTCAAATTTGATCGGTGCGGCTTTTTGAAGATTCAGCAGGATATCAAGCATCGCGAATGAATCTTTACCACCGCTAATACATGCCATTACAACATCGCCTTCTTCGATCATGTTGTAATCAGTAATGGCATTTCCAACATGTCTTCTTAGGCGTTTCTGAAGCTTGTTGAATTCTAGGGTTTCTTTTCTTGTATCTATTTGGTTCATTGCGGGCTCTCACATCGCCGATAAATCGACTAGGACTTCCTAACATGGGTTTCTTTGGGGCGTGGATTATACGAGCTTTTTACGCAGGATTAAATGCTTGTCTTATTGAGTCTTTAAGAAAAGAGTGTGAAAGATACTTTAGTTACGGTCAAAATTAAAAAAGAGCTGCGATTGCAGCCCTTTCTAAACGTTCAGTGTTCATTTCTTTGCGTTAGGTAGATAAGGTAACACTCGCATCGTCGGTTCTGGTAGTGTCATTGTGCCACCTTGCCCTATTTCACTTAGTGCGACTTGTATCTTGCCATTGACAATTGGCTTTTCGGTTCCGTTTGAGAAAATCACTTTATCATTCAGTTGATTTGCAAACTCCATCGTCACACCTTGAACTTCCGGTGTAAACCAACCCGCAAACATACCGCCTAAATCTTCCAGCATCGTCTGCATTTGAGGTAGAAGAGGCTTAAGTTGCTCGTAAGAAACGTTACCCTGTAATGGTTCTTTGGTCATCACGACAAGTGAGTAATCGCAACGTGTATCTTTTGGGGTATCGATAAAAACCAACGGATTCGCTGACTTTAAGTTTTTATCAACAGGTAAAGGCAACTCTTGTGAAGCAGGGATAACAAACTCTTCATAGTGCTCTTCTTTTTCCATCCAAGCTTTTTCTATCGTACAAATTTGTTTAGTTTTTGCGTCCACAAAAAAGACACCAACTTTCACATCGTCATGCCCTTCTTTATTGTTGTTTTTTAGTTGAGTGTATAACTTTGAGTACGTGAACATGTACTCTTGAGCTTGGGTTATCGGCGATACAAGAATTAGCGCCGCACTTCCCAATAGACTTAGGCTTAACTTTTTCATTTTATCCGTTATTTTATTGCGTCCAGTAGGCGTTGTTATGACGAATCATAGCGCGAAGATCGTGTACATAGGCGATGCCACGTTCAGAATAGGCTAGCAACCCATGCGTTAACTCTGACGCGGTTGCAACCGTTAACAAGCCCTTGTTCTTTTCAGCCAGAGATGTTCTGATTTCACGCAGGTCTGCATACGCTGGGTTTCGATTAACATTCATAAAGTAGCCATGAACAGACTGTTGTACAGAATCGAATTTTTCAACTTCATGAACTTTGTTAGCGCCACGTTGCGCTGGAACAATTCCACAGCCCTTTTTATAACACCATTGGCCGAACAAGTTGTTTGCTTGAGTAGCAAAACGAGAAGTGCCCCACGCAGATTCATTTGCCGCTTGAGTTAGAACCAAGGCTTCAGGTAAGACGTTCACTCGCACAAGCATCTCGTCTAGCCATGCTTGATCAATCTTATCGTTACTCAAGGGCAACGAATACAGAGATGATAACCGCTGAGCATACTCTTGTTGTTCTTGCGTCACTTGTCCCACCTTTAAAGAGGTAAGAAAGGCCCGCTCATGACGAATTCGTTGATTCTCAAGAGCAATTTTAGGCCTTAAAAAATCAAAAAAAGCAGCTTTTTTCTCTTTCGTATCTTTTATTGAATTGAAGTCTGGTATATCACCGATGTATGGCAAGTGTGATAAATCGACATGCTTAATCTTGCCAGAGAGTACGTCAGGATTTTCCACATATTTAAACTGTTTCTCGTAGTGTAAATATGGGCCTATAGAAATAAAAGTGGCGGCTATACAGGTTGCCGCCACTCGTAAACTTATTGATTTCAAAGAATTAGGCATCAAACACCTGTGAGTTACCATCGTGATCATTATCGTTTTTCTGTGTTGTAACGATCTTAAGCTTAATTCCAAACATTTCGCGGTAGAGTATGCCTTTCAAATGGAAGAAGAATGGCAGCACAAAAATCAAGCCAATACCGTAGAACATTGCTGCAATAATAAACATTAACATCACGCCTAAGTAAAGCCCCGCGACCACAAAAATCTTCTTGTTGATTGCGCGAAGTGATAACAGCAACGCTTGCATTGGTGGCACCCTTTTCTCACAAATCAACAAAATAGAGTGACTAAATGCCAAGGAAAGATACAGCGACAGTAAAGGAAAAATCATACCAACCACACCTTGTAGCATTAAGCTCATGAGCGTTGCTAGAATAACAGGAATGGTGAACTGCAACCCCTTTCCAACATGGCGCAACTTAGTCTTCAGGCCGGCGACATGGCTCATAGCCATCAAGCTGATCCCCGCATAAATTGGTGCGCTAATCACCTCATAACTGAAATTCGCGACATAAATAGAAGACACAATATCGTTTGTGAACGACTCTGGGTTCTCAAATGCATCAAGAATAACGCTCAAATCGCCCAACTGCAGTTTTAATGCAATATAGAAAATACCTAACTGGACAAAAAGCAATACAATAATGGCAGGAGAAAATGATAAAAAGTGCTGGATGGTTGCTCGCCAAGCTTCGTTAAAAACCGCGCCAGCTTTAAGCTCGTAGTTGCCAGACAAAGCTCGCTCTACACTCCCCCCAAGATTGAAATCTTTCTCAAAATCGTCGTTCATAGTTTATCCAAGACTAACTTGTAAAATTTTGACTGGAATTCCAGTCAATTAATGTAATCGTCATTATAAAGAAATCTTTCCACATCTAACATCACAACTCACCTACAATCCTTGCAATCTCAACTGTATGGTTGATAATTAACCACTTTCAAGGTCATGAAATTGAAACAATTGTTGAACAAAGTTTAGTGCTATCAAACTGTGTTTAGATGCCAATTAATCTCATAAAAACAGTATGGTAAGGAATGATGGCTTTTTCCTGCAAAATTATTTCTGTTTCAAGATAAGAAAATGCTTTAATTTCACACTTTTGGTGATTATGATGCGCGCCTCAAAAGTGAATGGTTAGTGTCACATCAGCTGGGATAATCCCGGCTTGAACGTGGGGGAAATACAGACGTTGAACGCAAAACCGCAAGCAGGAAAGCCAGTTATTCGTTTATCTGGTATTAGTAAAAGTTTCGATGGTAAGGAAATCATCGGTAATTTAAATCTGGATGTTAATCATGGTGAATTTCTGACGATTCTCGGGCCTTCTGGTTGTGGTAAGACAACAGTTTTACGCATGATTGCAGGTTTTGAAACGGCAGATAACGGTCAAATTATTTTGGATGACCAGGATGTAACACAGGTTCCTGCAGAGCAAAGGCACGTCAACACGGTATTTCAAAGTTACGCATTGTTTCCACACATGACCGTATATGAGAATGTCGCTTTTGGCCTTCGTATGCAGAAAACGCCTACTGCGGACATTGAACCACGAGTAATGGAAGCGCTACGCATGGTGCGCCTAGAAAAAATGGCACAGCGTAAGCCTCATCAGCTTTCTGGTGGTCAGCAACAACGTATCGCCATTGCGCGTGCGGTTGTTAACAAACCAAAAGTACTGTTGCTAGATGAATCTCTGTCGGCACTTGATTACAAACTGCGTAAGCAAATGCAAATCGAGCTTAAACAGCTTCAGCGTCAACTTGGTATTACCTTTATCTTCGTTACGCACGATCAGGAAGAAGCCCTATCGATGTCTGACCGCATTATTGTTATGCGCGACGGTGTTATCGAACAAGATGGCTCTCCACGTGAGATTTACGAAGAGCCGAAGAACCTATTTGTTGCTCGCTTTATCGGTGAGATCAACGTATTCAACGCAACAATGCTAGAGCGTATCGACGAGAAACGTATCCGTGCAGAAATCGAAGGTGTCGAGTCTGTTGTTTACTACGATCAGGAAGCGCAAGCAGGTGAAAAACTGCAAGTACTACTTCGCCCAGAAGACTTACGTATCGAAGAGATCAAAGAGTCTGAAGAAAAAGGCATCGTAGGTCACGTAACAGAGCGTACCTATAAAGGTATGACGCTTGATTCAGTTATCCAATTGGATTCAGGCATGCGTGTAATGGTTAGCGAATTCTTTAACGAAGATGATCCTGATGTGGACCACTCACTTGGCCAGAAAGTCGCTATCACTTGGGTTGAGAGCTGGGAGGTAGTCCTCAATGATAAGCAAGAAGATTAATCTTCAAAACGCGATCATTACCTTAATCGTCGGTTGGTTAACACTTTTCGTGTTGGTACCAAATGTGATGATTATCGGTACGAGTTTCTTAACGCGTGATGAAGCAAACTTAATCGAAATGACATTTACTTTCGACAACTACTTACGTCTACTCGATCCCTTGTATGCGAAAGTGCTGATGCACTCGTTCTACATGGCGATTGTGGCGACGTTGTTGTGTTTAGTAATTGGTTACCCATTTGCTTACATCATAGCGAAAATGCCAGAGAAATGGCGCCCATTCATGTTGTTCTTAGTTATCGTACCTTTTTGGACAAACTCTCTTATCCGTACTTACGGCCTGAAGATTGTTCTGGGTACACAAGGTATTTTGAACAAATCATTAATGGCGATGGAAATCATCGATAAGCCATTACGTATTATGTACACCGAAACAGCAGTAATGATTGGCCTTGTGTACATCCTGCTTCCATTTATGATTCTGCCGCTTTACTCGGCAATCGAGAAGTTGGACAACACTTATATCGAGGCGGCGAAAGATCTTGGTGCGAACAAGTTCCAAACCATTACGAAAGTGATTCTACCTCTTACAATGCCTGGCATTATCGGTGGTTGTTTGTTGGTTCTGCTACCAGCACTAGGTATGTTCTACATCTCTGACCTTCTTGGTGGTGCGAAGAACCTACTGATTGGTAACGTTATTAAGAGCCAAGTATTGAACGCTCGTGACTGGCCATTTGGTGCTGCGACCAGTATCGCCCTCACCTTCGCAATGGCTGTGATGCTTTACGCTTACTACAGAGCAGGCAAACTATTGAATAAGAAAGTGGAGCTAGACTAATGGGACGCACAGTTAGATTTAGCTTTATGGCGCTGGTGTATGCATTTTTGTATCTGCCAATCATCGTCTTAATTGTTAACTCATTTAATGCCAACAAATTTGGTATGAAATGGGGTGGTTTCACCACGAAATGGTACGAAACCTTAGTAAACAACGATAGCCTAATGCAAGCTGCATGGCATTCATTGAACGTAGCGGTATTCTCAGCGACAGCAGCAACCATCATTGGTAGCTTAACGGCCGTTGCCCTATTCCGTTACTCGTTCAAAGGTAAGGGTGCGGTAAACGGCATGCTGTTTGTCGTGATGATGTCTCCAGATATTGTAATGGCGATTTCATTACTTGCTCTGTTCCTGGTATTGGGCGCACAGCTTGGCTTCTTTACACTATTGATTGCTCACATCACCTTTTGTCTACCATTCGTTGTGGTAACTGTATACAGCCGCTTAAATGGCTTTGATGTGAAAATGTTGGAAGCAGCAAAAGACCTTGGTGCAAGCGAGTGGGTTATCTTGAAACAGATCATCCTTCCTCTCGCTAAACCAGCGGTTGCCGCAGGTTGGTTATTGAGCTTTACCCTGTCTTTGGACGATGTGATCATCAGTTCGTTTGTAACGGGTCCAACATACGAAATCTTGCCATTGAAGGTTTACTCCATGGTTAAGGTGGGCATTTCACCGGAAGTGAACGCCCTAGCAACGGTGATGTTGATTGTTTCTTTGGTCTTGGTAGTAATTTCTCAGTTGCTAGCAAGAGAAAAAGTGAAGTAGAATCCTCACCTGTTAACATCACGAAACAGAATGGTTACATGCCATTCTGTTTTTCTATCTATCGTCCAAAATTGGACAACGTTTGGTTTGGAGCTAACGTCAATGAAAAAATGGGCTACTCTATTAGCTGGTAGTGCATGTGCGCTTTCTCTGTTCTCTGGTACAGCGACAGCGGATGATAAAGAACTAGTATTTATGAACTGGGGTCCTTACATCAACAGTAATATCCTAGAGCAATTTACTAAAGAAACTGGCATCAAAGTGATCTACTCGACTTACGAGTCGAACGAAACTTTGTATGCAAAGCTAAAAACCCATAACCAAGGTTATGACCTAGTAGTACCTTCAACGTACTTCGTGGCGAAGATGCGTGACGAAGGCATGCTACAAAAGATCGATAAGACTAAGCTGAAAAACTTCGGCAACCTAGATAAAAACTACCTAGACAAGCCTTACGATCCAAGTAACGACTACTCTATCCCACACGTTGTTGCGATTACAGGCCTAGCGGTTAACGCAGACATGTACGATCCAAACGACTTCCAAAGCTGGGCTGACCTATGGAAGCCTGAGCTTGAAGGTCAAGTAATGTTGATGGACGACACTCGTGAAGTGTTCCATATCGCTCTGCGTAAACTTGGCTACTCAGGTAACTCAAAAGACCCTAAGCAAATCGATGAAGCGTACGCTGAGCTACAAAAGTTGATGCCAAACGTTCTAGTTTTCAACTCTGACAACCCAGGCGCACCTTACATGTCTGGCGAAGTGGGCGTTGGTATGCTTTGGAACGGTAGCGCCGCAGCGGCACAAAGTGAAGGCCTAAACCTTAAACTCGTTTTTCCTAAAGAAGGCGGTATCGGCTGGGTTGATAACTTCGCTATCTCTTCCGGTGCGAAGAACGTAGAAGCCGCTCACAAGATGATCGACTTCTTACTGCGCCCAGAAATCGCAGAGCAAATCTCTCGTGATACTGGCTACCTAACGGCGGTGGAGGAATCGAATGCTAAGTTTAAAGACGTTGCCCCACTATTCCCTTCTCAAGAAGACCTTGACCGCGTTGAATGGCAAGATGCGGTTGGTGATCTAACCGTTAAATACGAAGATTACTTCCTCAAGCTGAAAGCGGGACAATAATCTAGCTTGTGTAACAAGTCATCAACCATAGGAAAATAGGCAGCAATACGCTGCCTATTTTTGTCTTAGGCTGATATAATCGCGCGTTGCTAGGTTTATTTGTCTTGGTATCATAGATTTATCGTCTCATAACAAGGAGACAACGATATTCAAGCTAAATGAACATATTTGTGCTTACTGCGATTTGGCTCAACTTGATAACTCCAGCTAGTATTGACTTGTCCAATCGCGAAACAAAACGGAAAACAAATGAAAAGTAAATTCTACGCAAGCGCTCTATGTGCAGCGACGCTCATCGCTACCCCTGCAATGGCTGCTGATCAAGAACTGTATTTCTACAACTGGTCGGAATACATTCCAAACGAAGTTCTTGAAGACTTTACAAAAGAAACCGGAATCAAAGTTATTTACTCTACATACGAATCTAACGAGAGTATGTACGCAAAACTAAAAACTCAAGGTTCTGGTTACGACTTGGTAGTACCGTCTACCTATTTCGTCTCTAAAATGCGTAAAGAAGGCATGCTACAACAGATCGACAAAGAGAAATTATCTCATTTTGCCGATCTTGATACTAACTTCCTAAACAAACCGTTCGATCCGAACAACAACTACTCTATCCCATACATTTGGGGTGCGACCGGTATTGGTATCAATGCTGACATGCTAGACAAGTCATCGGTTTCTAAATGGGATGATTTCTGGGATAGCAAGTGGGAAGGTCAACTAATGCTGATGGATGATTCTCGCGAAGTATTCCACATTGCATTGACTAAGCTTGGTTACTCACCAAACACGACTAACCCAGAAGAAATCAAAGCCGCTTACGAAGAACTGAAAAAGCTAATGCCAAACGTATTAGTATTTAACTCAGACTTTCCTGCAAACCCTTACCTTGCGGGTGAAGTTTCACTAGGCATGCTTTGGAACGGTTCTGCATACATGGCTCGTCAAGAAGGCGCGAACATCGACATCATCTGGCCAGAAAAAGGCACTATCTTCTGGATGGACAGCCTAGCAATTCCAGCTGGTGCGAAGAACGTTGACGCAGCTCATAAGATGATCGATTTCCTACTACGTCCTGAGAACGCAGCTAAGATTGCACTTGAGATTGGTTATCCTACGCCAGTTAAAACGGCACACGATCTGCTACCGAAAGAATTTGCTAATGATCCAAGCATCTTCCCACCACAAGAAGTGATGGACAGCGGTACTTGGCAAGATGAAGTTGGCGAAGCGAGCGTAATGTACGATGAGTACTTCCAAAAGCTAAAAGTGAACAACTAATTCGTTAGTTTTGACCCGTCCTGATATGGGTTGACACTTTTTAACTAAAACGCTCGATGTACTTCATCGGGCGTTTTGTATTTTAAA